>CAYNDR010000113.1:0-17133 GCA_964395295.1 uncultured Planctomycetales bacterium | reverse complement strand
CGTGCGCTTCACCCACGGATATGTCGAGTGGATCCGCCGTCTCGACGAGGCGGGGCAGGCGATCCGGCCCGCCGCCATCCTCGGCGATCCGACCCAGATCCAGCAGGTCATCCTCAACCTTGCCGTGAACGCGCGCGACGCTCTGCCGGAAGGCGGCACGATCGCCTTCGCCACGGGAATCGCCGAGCCCAACGGGGCGGTCCGCCAGGCGCACCCCGACCTCGCGCCGGGCCGCCACCTCGTCCTGACCGTCTCCGACACGGGCGTCGGGATCCCGGAGTCCGTCCGCCACCGCATTTTCGATCCCTTCTTCACCACGAAGGAATTGGGCAAGGGGACCGGGATGGGGCTCGCCATGGCGTACGGCATCGTCAAGAACCACGGCGGGGCGATCGACTTCGCCAGCGAGGTCGGCCGGGGGACGACCTTCACCCTGCGCTTCCCTTTCCACGAAGCCGCCCCGGCCGCCACGCCGGCGGCCGCCCGGGGCGCGCCGGTCCGCGGGCAGGGCCGCATCCTCCTGGTGGACGACGAGGAGGTCATCCGGAACATGGCCCGGGCCATGCTCGCCCACCTGGGCTACGAGGTTTCCCTGGCCTCCGACGGGCAGGAGGCCGTGGCGCACTACGCCGCCCACGCGGGGGAGATCGACCTCGTGATCCTCGACATGACGATGCCCCGCATGAACGGGCGCGACTGCCTGCGCGAGATCAGGAAGGTCAATCCCGGGGTGAAGGCTGTCATCTCCACAGGACACGACATCGAGGGCGAATCGGAGGAAATCCCCACGGAAGGGGTCGCGGGATTCCTCCAGAAGCCCTATGTCATGGCCCAGCTCGCCGAGACGGTCAGCCGGGCGCTGAAGTAGCGCGGGGGGCTTCCATTCCCCGCGTCGAAGTGTATCATGGATAGGCCGTGACCAAGACCCCCCCGTTCGGGACCTGCTGGGCGATCCTGCCGCGCGTGAGCCGCAGTTTCGCGCTGGTGATCCGCTGGCTCCCCCGCCGGCTGGACGACGCGGTCATGGTCTCCTACCTGCTCTGCCGCATCGCCGACACGATCGAGGACTCCCTCCGGCCGGCGGCGGAGAAACGCCGGCTCCTGGCCGGCTTCGCCGCGGGCCTCGACGCGGGCCGCCCCGAGGTCCCGCTGGACGGCTATCCCCGCGAGTACGAATGCCTTATGGCCCGCACGGGCGAGGTCCTGGAGTGCTACCGCTCCCTGCCCGCGTCCGCGCGCGCCGTCATCCGCGCCCGGGTCGAGGAGATGTGCTCGGGGATGTCCCGCTGGTGCGACCGGGAGATCCGCACCCTCGCCGACCAGAACGAATACTGCTACTGCGTGGCCGGCCTCGTGGGGCTGATGCTCACGGACCTCTTCCGCGCCTACGGGCACTTGGCCGACCGCGACGCGGAACAGCTCCGCCCGCTGGCCGTGGACTTCGGCCTGGCCCTCCAGAAGGTGAACGTCCTGCGGGACCTGCGCGCCGACCTGCTGAGGGGCGCTGTTACTGGCCGTCCGAGGTCCTGGCCCGTCACGGCCTCTCCCCGGCGACGGTCCTGCGCCCGGAGAACGTGGAGCAGGCGCTGGCGGCCATGAAGGACCTGGTCGCGGACCACTGGACCTACCTGGGGAAGGCCCTGCGCTACCTCATGCTCCTCCCGATGGGCCAGTTCCGCCTCCGGATCTTCTGCGCGATCCCCCTTTTCATGGCCGAGGCCACCGTCCGCTGCTGCGAGGGCAATCGGGCCGTGTTCCTCGGGCCGCGGCCGGTGAAGATCCCCGGCGGCATGGTGCGCGGGGTGGTGATGCGCGCCCTCTCGCTGGGCTCCTGCAACAGCTATCTCAGCTCCTGGTTCCGCCGCTGGCAGCGCGGGGGGCTGGACCGCGTGTCGCCCTTCCACGCGGTGGCCTCGATCCTTCCCTGAACCCCTATTATAATTCAAAGCGTTTGATTTATAATCACCCTAGTTATAAATCAAACACTTTGATTTCTAATCATCACGGTTATAATTCAAACACTTTGGTTTATAATCATAATGGTTATATATCAAACGCTTTGATTTATAATCGCGGCTTCGCGACGACATCCCGAAGGCGGGAGACGTCGCCGTCGAGGATCCCCGCCGCCGCCCACGGGACTCCCGCCTCGCGGACCTTGGCGGCCCACACCACCGTCGCGGGCTTCCCCGCCTGCACGTCGATCTTGCGGGGGGCCGCATCGACGTCGAGGTTGAACGCCCGGAGGGCCAGCTCGTGCCTCCCGGCCCCCCGGACCGTTGCCGTCACCGTGACGCCGCCGTCCGCCTCCCGCGCGGCCAGCTCGAACTCGCACGCCCCCGGCTTCGGCGGCTCCGCCATCAGGTCCGCCATCACGAAGAGCCACCGGGACGAGGGGTGCACCCACACCTCCTTGTAGTTCCAGCAGTTCGTCACCGGCCAGTAGGGGACATCCAGGTCGTACTTGGTCTGGATGCCCACCAGGAGGGACCCCACGATGTCCCCCGACATGGCGGTGTATTGCGGGGCGTAGTCGTGCCCTTCCCCGTACATCGCGCTCTGGGCGAACGGATTCCGCCCCACCACCCATTGGAGCTGGAGCCGGCACAGGTCCATCAGCTCCGGGCGGTTCCGCAGGCGGGCCGCGGCGGAGAGGGACTTCGCCTGCGACAGGAGGATGCCGAAGTGCCCCCGCATGTCGCCCCATACCGGGAACCGACGGAGGAAGTGCGTCTCGGACAGCCTCAGGCCGTTGACGACCTGCGCGGGATTGTCGCTCAGCTTGTAGACGCCCGCGGGGAGCAGGCCGTAGGGCTCCTGGAACGAGGCCGCGGCCCTCTGATACTCCGAGTGGAGCGCCACCGCCGCGTACCAGCGGATCCAGTCCGGATGGTCCGGCTTCAGGCGGCACAGCTCCGCCAGCGCCACGACCGGCGCCTGGTCGTGCCCCCGATGCATGTAGTTGAGGATCCGGTCGCGCCTCGGGCTCGAATGGAAGTACCCCGTCAGCGGGATGGCCCACCCGGGCCAGGCGGTCTGCTGGGAATCGACCAGCAGACGCCCGAGCTCCACGGCCTTCTCACCGTACCTCTCCTCGCCGGTCGCCCGGCAGAGTTCCACGGACGCCAGGACCGCCGCCCCGAGCGTCTCCACGTTGGGATTGCGGAGGCTCCGCGTCGCGAACTCCCAGTCCTCGCGCGCGGCCTGGAGGCTCCTCGCCGCCCGCGCCGGGTCCGCAGCCTTCAGCGCGCGCGCCGCCGCGGCGCTGGCCGACGCCCCCACGGCGTTCTCCGTCGGACTCTCGCCCACCTGCCCCAGGGTGTCGTCGGCCGTGCCGACCTTGCCGTCGGTCCAGTAGTCCATCGTGGCCCAGTTCACGCGGCGGCCGTCCCCGAAGCGCGTCTTCTCGACCCAGTCCAGCCCCCACGACGCCTCCTTGACGAGGCGGTCGGCAAGGGCCTTGTCGCGCGCCCGGACCGACTCCGCCAGCGCGAACATGGCATGCACCGCCTCGCCCGTGTTGATCAGGCCCTGCGAAAGGTCTCCCGCGTCGTGCCAGCCGCCGTGGATGGGGATGCGCTTGCCGCCGCTCTCGGCCTGCCAGTCCAGGTGGCAGGCGTCGTGGACGCCGGCGATCCGGTCCCCGCAGCGCTCCCCGTAGAAGAAGTTGACCGTCTTCCACACCGTCCCGCGCCAGCAGTCGGGATCGATCCGGAAGGGAGGAGTCGTCACGCCCCCCGCCCGGAGGACATAGGTCCCAGGCTGGCGGACCTCGCCGAAGTCCAGCACCTGGAACTCGCCGAGAGGCGTCTTGGCCGCGCGCATCGCCTTCGCCAGCGCCACCTTCCCCCCCGGGTGCTCCACGAGTTCGAACCGGTCGGCCTTCAGCCGGCTCGCGATCGCCGTCTTGGGGGCGTCTGGCTCGTAGCCGCTGTGGCAGAAGGCGATCCTTCCCGGCCACACGTCCCACCCTTCGAAGTAGTCCGCCTCGACGCGCTGGAGTTCAAGATGGTCCCAGTCGAAGGACACCTCCCCGGAGGCGCCGGGCTCGTTCCCCTGGAGCCGGTAGATCAGGTCGAGCCCCGTCACCTTGTCGCGCGTCAGGTGGGCGATCTCCCAGACGATCCGGTTCCACTCCCCCGGCCGCACCAGCGCGTAGTGCATCGGGCCGTGGGTCCACATGCGCGGGATCTTCTCCCGGCCGTCGTTCATGAACTTCAACACGACCGACCCGATCTTGTGGCCCGGCATGTGCGGGTAGATCCAGATCGAGACGCGGTTGAACGCCCCCCAGTCCTCGCCCGCCACGACCCGCCGGAGCACCGCCTCTCCGTGGGGCCGGCCCGACTTGACGTTGGGCGTGTCCGTCACGGTGCGCGACGCCAGCCGGACCGACTGCCGCCCGTCGCGGCACCGTTCGGCGGAAAAGCTCATCCGGCCCGGGCCATGATGGGCCCAGGTCTCGGGCTTCTCCATGTCGTCGAGCAGGCGCGACTCGAGGACGGGCTTGTCCAGCCACCGCCGCAGGGCCGTCCTCTGAAGGTCGACCGGCATGGGCATGGGCGGTTCCTGGGGCGGGGCCCAACCGGCGGCGAGCGCCAGGAAAACCACTGTGGCCGTTATTCTCATGATCTCTCATGATTTAAACGGCCGCGGCCCCGGCCACGGCGCGTGTACTCCCAAGAAGTTGCCCCCGGACATCCCCGTCCGCGTCATAATTAGGTCGATGGGCCACGAAGTCGTCTATTGCGCCCGGTGCCAGGTCCGGATCGTCGGCCGGGAGTTCGAGAGCGGCGTCGCGTTCCGGGCGGGCAACCATTTCTACTGCAAGGCTTGTTACAAGGAACTGCCCCCCGAGGAAAGGGCCAAATCCCCTCCCGCGGCCGCCCCTCGCGTCGATCCACCTTCCACGACCCGGATCAAGCCGGTCACGAGCCGGAAGGCGGCCCCTCCATCGCGGAGCCCCATGGTTCCCTGGGTCGTCGCGGGACTCCTGGGCGGGTCGGTCCTCCTCATCCTCGTCTTCGCGCTGTCGCCCGGGAAAAGGCCGCCGGACGTCTCGCCTCCGCGCAAGGCGGCCGCCCCCAAGCCCGTGACCGAGACCGACGGCCTCGAGAGGGAGAAGGAGGCGGCGCGGCGCGAGATCCAGCAGCGCGAGGCGGACCGCCGGCGCAAGGAGGAAGAGGCAAAGGCCGCGGAGGATCTGGCAAAGCTGGACCCCGAGGTTCGGGCGGCGTGCGCGGAAGGCAAGTTCGACGGGGCCCTCCAGATCCTGGACCGGGCGCGCGCGCGACGGACGGGGGCCGAGTGGGCCGCCCGGATCGACCGTCGCGCCGAGGCGGTGAAGGAAGAGGCGCGCCGGGCTCAGCAGCCTCCCGAGAAGGAGATCGCCGAGCCTCCGGCACAGCCACCGAAGCAGGAGCCGGCCCGCGAGCCCCCGACAGGCCCCCTGGTCGTCTATCGAGACGCGCTGGCGAAGGGGTGGCTGGACTTCTCGTGGCAAAGCAACGTCGATCTCAAGGCCCCGGCGCCTTCTCCCGAGACCGGCACCTGCATCTCCTACTCCCCTCAGCAGGCATGGGCGGGCCTGTACCTCCGCGCGCCGGGCACGATCGATCCCGCGGATTACCCCACGCTGTCCTTCCGCGCCCGGGCCAGCCGCGCCGGCCAGAAGTTCATGCTCGGCCTTTACCGCACGGACGCCTCCGGGAAGAAGCTCAAGGACGCGGTCCCCATGGAAAAGCTCGGCGGCAATCCCCCGGCCGACGAATGGAAGCGATACGAGATCCCCGTGAAGCTCCTGGGGGCCGAAGGATGCAGGATCGAGGCCGTGGTGATCCAGGACACCACGGGCAAGGCGCAGCCGCCCCTCCTCATCGACGACCTGGAGTTCCTCCCCCGCGCGGCGGAGCGCTGATCACTTCTTATCCGGCCCGCCCCCGAACTGTTTCCAGTAGAGTCCCTTGAACGGATTCAACGCCGGGCCCGCGGCGTCCTCGTTCTCGAGGCAGGGCAGGGTCTCCTCCCACCATTTGTCGTAGATCGCCTCCAGCTCCTTCACGACCTGAGGATTCCCGGCGGCGATATCCTCCTTCTGGCCGGGGTCCTTCGCGAGGTCGTAGAGCGTCCAGCCGCCCTTTCCCCGGACCATGAGGTGGGGTCCCTTGCGGACCGAGCAGTTCTGGAGCTTGCTCTCCGCCGCCTTGCCCTGCGGCCAGCGGCCCACGTGGGTGACGAGGAAGCGTTCGGGCCACGCGGCGCGCTCGTCCTCCAGGAGCGGCACGAGGCTGAATCCATCGAGTTTCGCCCGGACCGCCTGGGGAACCGCGGCCCCCGTCAGTTCCGCCAGGGTCGGGAAGAAGTCGAGGTGCGCCGTGAGCTGGGGCCGGTCGCCCGGCTTGAGCGTCCCGGGCCACCGGAAGAAACAGGGGACGCGGGTGCCGCCGTTGTGGGGCGTGCCCTTGCTCCCGGACATCCCCGCGTTGTGGACCTTCGCGCCGGCGGCCGTGCCGTTGTCCGTCGTGAAGACGACCAGCGTGTCCTTCTCGATCCCCCATTCCTTGAGCTTCTCCAGGAGCTTCCCCACGTTGTCGTCGATGTTGGCGATCATCCCGTAGAAGCCCACGATCTTCGCGTCGACCTTGTCCCGGTACATCGCCGCGTAGTTTTCGGGGCAGACGTAGGGGGCGTGGGGGGCGTTGGTCGTGATGGCCGCGTAGAAGGGCTTCTTCCCCTTCACCCCCTCGATCCACTTCAGGGCCCGGGCGAAGAAGACGTCGGTGCAGAATCCCTTCGTCTTCTCGAAGACGCCGTTGTGGAGGATCGCCGGATCGAAGTAAGTGTTCCCCGGCGCGTCGCCGCAGCTGCCGGGATAGGTCTGCCCGATCCCGCCCGCGCCGTGGATGAAGGCCTCGTCGAAGCCGCGCTTCCCGGGCTGGTACGGCGCCTCGTCCCCCAGGTGCCACTTCCCGAAGATGCCGGTCGTGTATCCCGCGTCGCGGATCAGCTGGACGATCGTCACGGCCTTGAGGCTCATCCGCTCGCGTTCCTGGATGGTGTGCGTGACCCCCGACTTGAACTCGTGGCGGCCGGTCATGAGGGAGGCGCGGGTCGGCGCGCAGGTCGGGCTCACGTGGTAGTCCGTGAGCCGGACGCTCTCCGCGTGGAGGCGGTCGAGGTTCGGCGTCTTGACGATCGGGTTCCCATGGCAGGCGAGGTCGCCGTAGCCCTGGTCGTCCGTGAGGATGAAGACGATGTTGGGGCGTCCGGGGACGGCATCGCCGGCACGGGCGGCCAGGAAGGAGATCCCGGCCAGGATGAGGATGAGGATCCTCCATGCGGAGATTGGCTTCATGAATCCATTCTCCTTAATCGCTTGAATCGCACAAGTGGGAAGGCTACATTGGATCATAGGCCAGAACCCCTTGCAGGAGGCAATTGGTTGAAAGTAACCATTGTTTTAGCCGAAGCGGCCACGAATCACCCTGATGGCACATTCAGTGTCCTGCGGGGGGGCATCACGGATGTATGGCATCCCAATTTGCCTGTTCCCTTCCGCGGTTGCTTGATGGCAAGAGTCGTGGCTGACGCCGCAGAGGCGGGCAGCCATGTTTTCGAAATCAGGTTGTTGGACGAAGACGGCAAAGAGGGCGTGCTTCCTAGAATTCAAGGCACCATCACCATCCCCGCAGGGGGGGGCAACGTGAATATGACCTTCAATTTCCAGATGCAATTCCCTCAATACGGCCGCTACTCGTTCAATGCCGTGATCGATAATATCAAGAATGACGATTGGCCAATGAATGTCAAGACGGGGCCGACACTACCCGCGAAATAAAAGGATTTCTGGGGACATGGCATGGATTACCCGGCCGAAGTGATCGCTTCATCCTATGGGATCCTGAGCGGATTCTCCAATTTCGCCCCCCCCAACACCGGAGGATATGCACAAGCCCACAGCAACGTCCGAGCAATTGAATTTGAACCCGAACCCCGGATTGATTTCGGTCCGGTCGTCCAGGAAGTATTGACAGACACGGCCGAGATCAGGAAACGCGTCGTCGGCCTTCTGAAGAACAAGCCCGGATCGGATCAGATGGACATCGCGGACGACCTCGGCATTTCACTGCCCCTCGCCGTGTCGATTTGCAAAGAACTGGAATCGCTGGGCTTCATCCGTTCACGATAGAGAGATGCCCAGCTTCTTCAGTAATTACCATACAACCCTGGCCACGATTCCCGTCAACTTGCGTCCGGGGGAATCTTTCCAATCAGCTCCCAGAGCCTATTACGAATCACGGAGACCTCTCACGTGCAAACCGTTTTGCCCAACCGGAGGGGGCAGACTCTACAGGGGGAAAATCAATACGATCAAGGCGAAATGCATGCCCTTGGACATGGGATTGCCTGTGGCGCTGGCCGGCAGGGTCTTGGCCTACGAATGTCAGGATAAACCGGAAGATCCCGAACTCGTGCAATTGACTTCCACTCACAAGGGATTGGCCGGAATTCTCGATGGCAACGTCTATTGTGTCATCCTTCAGCAGTTCGAGAACATCAAGCCTCCCGACGGGGCGTCACCCGCTCCTTGAAACGCGGGGACCTTCCGGGGATTCTCCCCGCGAGAGGTCATTCCACTCTGCGCAGCGAGACCTTCCTGAAAAGGCCCTGTTCCGCGGGGCTTCCCGCGCGGAAACCCACCCCGCCCTCGCGGTGGTCCGGGACGCGCATCGAGTGGACCCGGGCGCCGTCGAGAAAGACCTCCACGGCGTCGCCCCGGCACTCCACGGCGATCCGGTGGGACTCCCCGCGCTTCACTTCCTTAGGCAACGGGACGGGATCGAGGATCGTCCACTGCCCGCCGCGGCGGAGGTGCGGCCGCAGAGTGTTGGGCTTCGTCTTGAATTCCGGCGCGTCGAAGGGGCTGTCCGCGCCCTGGAGCTGGAACATGACGCAGTGCTCGGCATCGAGCGCGCGGACGATCCAGCCGCCGATGCCCTGCCCCTCCTGCGGCAGGACAAGGTCGAACTCGAAGCGGTAGTCCCTGTGCCCTTCGGCCTGCATCAAGGCCACATCGCCCCCCGCCACCAGGAGCCCCTCAGGCTTGAACGTCCATCCCTGGACCTCCGGCCAGAGGTCGCGCCGCTTTTCGAGATCCTCGCCGAAGACGGGACCGCCCGGGGAGGCCGCCGCGGCGCGGGCCGCGATCCCCTGGAGCTTCTTCGCGTCCAGCGACAAAGCCGGCACGACCACGGCGTCGAACATGAACGGCGCCCTCTGCTTCGCGACGAAGGCCCCCCACGGGCGGAGGAGGACGGCCGGGCCCGACTCCACGGCGGCCGCGATGGCCTTTTCGTCCGCGTCCGGCGAGGGGAGCATCACCGTCACGAATCCCTCTTCGACGGCGGCCAGCCTGGGGAATCCTGACTCATCGATCGGGACCAGGAGTGTCGGCCTCCCGGTTCCCGGCACGGACGAGGCGAAAAGCACGCGGGAGCCGTGGAGAATGGACACGTCGCGCCGCAGGCCCGTCCCCGGCTCGGCCCTCTGGACGCGGCGTCCCTCGAGAGACATGCCTGGGCTGAAGGTGACGACGCCGTCCTCAGCCACGGGGTGGTATTTATCCAGCCCGGGGATGCGCATCCACACCCGGGGTCTCGCCGGATTCCCCCCGCCCGCGGGAGCGAGGACGATCGACCATTTCTCCTGCAATCCCGGCTGAGGCTTCCTTTCGGCCTTCAGGCTCCACTCGCTCCCGCCCCACCGCACCTTCGCCTTGAAATCGAGGGGGAAGTTGACGAAGATCCCGCGCTCCGAGGTGGCCGCGAGATAGGACCTGAGGAAGTGCAGTCCCAGCGGGCCGTGGAAGCTGCAGCAGAAGTTCCACTCCTCGATCTTCGGCTTCACGGCGAAGGGACCCGCCGCGTCGGCCTCCAGGTGGCGCGATCCGAAGCCGCCGTTGGGGCACTGGTTGATCCGGTACTGGTTGTGGAGCACCCGATCCGCCATGTCGAGATAGCGATGCTCGCCCGTGAACCGCCAGAGGTCGAGATTGAGCCGGAGCCAGTCCGATTCACTGCAGGCCTCCGTGATGTGGTACTTCACGTGCCAGTGCTCGCCGAGCCCGCCGATCGGCCAGATGAAGCCGCCCTTCACCGCGGCGTCCCACTTCGTCTTCGTGGCCTCGAGGTACGAGCGGTCCCCCGTGATCTCGTGGAGCATGAGGAACGAGCGCCAGGCGCAGAGGTTCCCGTGGCTGTGCTCGATGGGGAGCGCGTCGAACCGCCTGAAGAACTCCGCCATCCGCCGCGCCTGCTTCAGGTACTTCTCCTCCTTCGTGGCTTGATAGAGAAGCGCAAGTCCCTCCATGGCCGGGAAATAGTCGCAGACGTAGCTGTCCCCGTAGGTGCCCGTGAACTTGTAGTCCGCCTCCCGCCCCGGGGAGCACATCAGGTCGGCGCCCGCCACGTAGTAGTCGCCCAGCTTCTTCGCCGCCTCCAGGAATTCGGGGCGGTTCCGTTCCTGCGCCGCCGCCACGAGCCCCACCAGGAGCCGCGCGTTGCCCCAGAACATCGGCAGGGGCGCCGATTTCTGGGTGGTGTTCCTCTCGAACTTCTTCGACAGGTCGAAGTCCGCCCCGAAGTGGCCGTCGGGCTTCTGATATCGGAGGATCTCGTTCAGGACCGCGTCCAGCGTCGGGGGGATGGGCTTTCCGCGCGGGCTGGTGAGCGAGGCCAGCTCCAGGAACCGCCCCGAGACGTCGCCGCTGTAGTTGGTGAAGATCCGCTTCACCGCGAACGAAACGTCGGCCAGCAGCCACGGCGTCTCGTAGGGAGGCAGTGCCAGGCGTTCGACGCCGCGTTTATAATCCTCCCCGATCGGCCCGCCCATTTCCACTTCGCGGGGCGACGGCAGGGAGACCTTCGGCCAGTCGTCGGCCTGATCCCCGGGAACGAACAGCATCAACGCCCACACGATCATCATCATGGCCCTTCCCTCTTTCCCATCATGAAGACCGACCGGACCGGATCAAGCTTCAGACGGATCCGCGTCGCCTCGCCCGCCTTCTCGGCCTCGCAGGCTCCGATCTCCCCCGTGTGCGGATCCCACCGCTCCAGCATGAGCCGCCCCCGCAGCCTCACCGGCACGTCCACGGGCGCGTCGGAGGAGTTCGCGAAGAAGTACGCGTCCCGGCCGTCGATCACCTTGTGCAGGTACGACAGGTTCCCGTTCCGCGTGACGACCTCGGACTCGAACGTCACGTCGTACAGGGGGAGTACTTCGTCCAAAGCGGCCTTGAGCGCATCGGCCGTGGGCGCGGGGAGGAAGACGGCCTTCCCGCCGCGGGCGTTCGAGCGGCCGGCCGTCGAGGCGCGGCGGGCGAGGTTCCGGCCGCCGGCATCGATGATCTCGAACTCGGCGATGGAGGCGCTGTCGGAGGCGATCGCGTCGATGCACAGCCGGACCTTGGAAGCCTTCACCGGATCGAAGGTGTCCACCCTCTCCGCCCCGAGCCGTTCCCCCTTCGCGCACTCGATCCACTTCGCCCCGTCCCAGGCCTCGATCCTCCAGGCCCGGGTCCGGTCGAAGGCCTCGCGGACGACCGTCTTCCCGAAGGTCTTCGGCTCCCCGAAATCCAGCTCCAGCCACTGGGGCGCCTTGCCCCCGTCTGCCGCGTTCCAGCGGGTGGCGGGATCGCCGTCGGCGACCAGCGCCGCGTCGTGCCCCCCGCCCTTCCACGAGCTGGAGGCGGTCACCCGGGGGAATTCCTGGGGCTTCGCCTCGCCGAACATGGCCGCCACCGCGGCCCGCACCTCGCCGTCCTTCCCGGCCTCCGCCGAGCAATCCGGCAGACGCGTCGTGGCGATGACCTTCCCGCCGTTGTCCCAGGACTCCTTGATCTTCTTCAGGCCGCTCCAGGCGATCGCCCGCGCCCCGGGCAGGATGAAGACCTTGTAGCGCTCGAAGTTGACCTTGTTCGGCAGGACGATCTCGGCTCCCTCCACGCGGCACCGCTCGTCGAGCACCTCGGGATGGATAAAGGTGAAGTCGCGCCGCACCTGGAGCGCAAGGCGGTCGCCCAGGTCCATGTAATCCGCCTCCGGAGGGATGACCCCGCCCTCGTAGGGTTTCCGTGGCCCCTCGAAGTGGTAGGCGGCCTGCATCCCCGCGATGGGGTAGAGGACGCCGATGTCGGCCACGTGGCGCCCGCCCTGGAGCAGGCGCTGACAGCGCCCGATGTACCGGTTGTATTCGGGCAGTTGCGGGCCGTAGACGGCGCTCCCCGGCGTCAGGTCCGGCGGCATCGTGCCCTTCTTCTGGTCGTACCAGACGGCGTGCGGGACCATGGCGTTGATGCCCTTGGCGTACTGGTCCATCGCCTCCTTGTAGAGGTTCCCGACGGGCATGTCCTTGATGGCCCCGTAGCACTCCGTGAGCACCAGCGGGCGGTCGTAGTTGTTCGCGGCCGAGCTCACGACCTTGTAGGCCTTCGACGCCCGACCATAGGAGAAGATCTGGTCGATGGCGGGGATGTCCTGGTGCTTGAACGATTTCATGAGGTCGCCGCAGAGGCCCACGGGATTGACGACCTCTTCCTGGTCCACGTGGCCGGTGAGCTGGACCTTGTGGGCGCGGCACCAGTCGTTGAGGACCTTCGGGAATCCCGCGGCATAAAGCTCCGCGCGGAATCCAAGGAGCGCGTTCCTCGCCGCGGCGGTCTCGGGACCGATGTCGAACCAGAGCGCCGGATAAAGCGGGACGGGATCGGAGCCGAGGGCCTTCCGGAACTTCTCGTTGAACGCCGGCGTCCACGCCCGGCCGCCCTTGATCCAGTGGAAAGTGGGCTCGTCGTAGAAGGCGCTGTCGATGGTCGTGCCGAAGTGCGACGGGAACGCGTCGTAGTAGGCCTGATAGGTCAGCTCGACGAACCGCTTCACCGCCTCGGGATCGAGGTAGTCCACGAGGTTCCCCCCGCCGTCGGGGACGCAGGCGAAGGCCATGACCTTCCACTCGCCCGCGGGGGCGTCCCACGCGAGCTTGCCTTCGCGCACGCGATCGGTGAGGACGACCCGCTTCTTCGCGGCGCCCTCCAGCGCCACCGCCCCCATGAGGGCGCCCGCCGGGACCGGCAGTTCGACGGCCTTCGGCCCGGCGACGTCGACCGCGGCCATGTCGAGTCGCTTGCTGAGGGCCTCGGGAAATTTCTTCCGGAGCAGGCCGCCCGCCGAGCCGCTGGGGAACCAGTATTCGTCGTAGAGACAGAGCTTGAGGCCGAGCTCCGCGGCCTTCTCGGCCGCGAACCGGTAGTGGTCCAGGAACTCGGGGGTCATGAACGCGGGCGTCATGCCGTGGGCGGGGAGGATGCCGACTCCCGCGTAGCCCGCCGCCTTGCAGCCTTCGAGGGTCTGCGCGGTCCGCTCGCGGCTGAGCGGGCCGTTCCAGAACCAGAGGGGCCTGGACTTCCACCGGAGGGGCGGATCGGCGAAGTCCCGGCGGAGGTCCTGCCCCGACGGGCGCGCCTCCGCCCCGGCGCAGCCGAAGCTCAACCCCAGGACCGCCACCAGGAACACCTTCATCTCGGCACCTCCAGCGTCACCGGGCCGAGGAGCCCGGAGGACAGGAGCGGCGAATCCTTCTTGTACGGGTTCCACGTCGTCCAGGCCACGCGTTTCTCCGCCGGCAGGGCCCGGTCGCCGATCAGGCGGTTCGGCCAGAGGTTCGCCACGTCGATCTCCAGCACGTTCCCCTTCTCTTTCGCCGCTTCCCCGATTTCCACCATCCAGGGTGCGCACCACGCCGTGCCGAGGCCCTTCCCGTTCATCCTCACCCTCGCCATGCCCTGGACGGGACCGATCGAGAGGCGGAGCCCCGAACGCCGCGTCCCGGCGGGAAGGTCGAAGCCCGCCCGATAGGTCGCCATGCCCGAGTAGAATCGAATCCCTTCCTCGGGCCGCTTCGTCCAGTCCTCCAGCGTATTGAAGGTCACCGCCCCCGGCCCTCCGAGCTTCGGATCGAAGGCGACTTCCCACGGGCCCTTGATCTCCGTCACGGGCCTGAAGGACGGGAAATTCGCAGGACCTCCCGGCGCGGGGATTTCGGACGGCTTCCGGAAGACCACGAAGAAGGACTGGTGCGGCTCGAACCGCAGTGGGACGACGGTCCGCCCCTCGCGGATTTCGAACCGCGGCAGGTCGCGGATCCGCCCGTCCAGGGGATCCCAGAGCTCGGGCCGCTTCCCGCCCACGCGGAACGTGCACGCGGCCTCGACCGCCCGGGATTCGCGGTTGGCGACGAAATAAATCTCCGCGGCGTCCGTCCGCCGATGGATGCAACGGACGGGGCCGTCGCTCTCGAAATCGGGGGCGAGGCCCAGCCGGGCGAGAAGCGCCACGGTCCGCTCATAGGGAGGATAAAGGCCGGGGAGGACGACGCCGGACCCCATCATCGGCCCCCACGGCGCCATGCCGGCCGGCCCGAGGTCGCGCGCCGCGACCCATGGGTCCTTTTCGGGCAGTGCGGATTCCCACCTGGCGTCGGTGATGGCTTCAAGGAGCCGTCCATCCTTGAACCGGACCTCAAGCCTTCCGATGAGCCCGGCGGGATTCGGCGTCTCGCCGCCGTTGTCCGCGTCCACCTCCAGGCGGTTCGCGCCGGGCCGAAGGAGGGGCGCCGCGTCGAATTCGTAGACACGGGTGAAGTCGCCGCCCTCCCCCGCGGGCCGGCCGTTGATCCGGAGACGGAAGGCGTTGTCCGCCGTGAGGTGGCATCTCGCGGAAGCCACGGGATTCCCTTCCTCAAGGGCGAAGTCGCGGCGGAAGCGGCGCGTCCCCACGGGCGCCTGCGCCGCCGGATTCCCCTCAGGATGCCAGATCCAGCGCGCCGTCCCCAGCCGCTGGAGGGGAGGCGCGGAAGCCTTGATCGCGGCCTCCGGACCGCGCTCGCTGACAATCCGGCCCTCGCCCCACATCCCGCGGGACAGCGCCTGGACCTCCCGGTCGCACGCCGGATATCCGGAGAGGCCGGGCGATTTCCGCGGCGGCGGGCCCGTGACCGTCGCTCCGTCCCGGGCGAGGCGTCCGATCGTCTTCAGGAGCGCCGGCGTCATCGTCTCCGACTCCGGAAGGACGAGGACGCGGTAGCTCGCGCACGACCGCAGGACGATCCGGCCGTCCTTCACCGTCGAGCCGGCGAGCATCTCGGGGGCGAGTCCCGCGAAGGCGTAGCCCCGCCGGTCGGGAGGGTCGCCTTCCAGGGCCGAGGGAGGCGGCCGGAAGACGTGGGGCGCCCCCTCCAGGGCGAGATAGGCGATGTCCGCCACCGCCGCGCCCCGCTGGAGGAGGGACTGGCAGCGCGCGACGTAGGCGTGATACGCCGGGACCATGTCCCACCAGGTCTGCGTCCGTTCCCAGTGCACGCCCCAGGGGCCCATCGTCATCCCGGGCCGCCGGTCGAGCCACGGCTGGTGGGCGTAGCGGTGGAAGACGAAGCGGTTGATCCCCGCGGCAAAGGCCCAGTCCCCCTGGACCTTCATTGCCCCGGGGAACAGCCGCCATGCCTCGCTGTCTTTGGCGGTGAACGCCTCGGCCGCCATGACGGGGCGCCCCATCGCGTGGGCGATCGAGGCCGCCTCGATACAGCTGAACTCGGTAGGATAGGCGTGTCCCCGCGCCCAGAACTCGCACATGGGCACGTCCGCGGCGGAGCCGAGCGAGAGGTCGCCCGCGGGATTCATGTCGTAGGGCTCGATGGAGAGCCCCAGGCCGCGGCGGCGCCCGAGCGCCTTGAGGTGGAGAGCGTGGTTCTCCACCACCAGCTCCTGGGCCGTCTGCCGCAGGTCCCACAGGAAACGCTCGGAGACCTCGACGCTGTCGACGACGCGCCCGGTCATCGCGGGCAGGTACCGGATCGGATCGTACCCGCGGCGCCGGCGGAATTCGGCCGGGAAGGACTCCGTCCAGTTCTGCGCGCCCATCTCCCAGCTGTCGATGTGGAGCGAGGCGAGCCCGGCCCCGGGCCGGAGCGGACCCAGGTCGCCGAGGAGCGTGCCGACGAACGCCTCGAAGTGCGCCTCCAGGGCGGCCTTGTCGAATTTGTCACACTCGAGCCCCACCCCGGGCTGGGGGGCGGGGCGCGTGTTGGCGCCCGTGCTGGTGCGGCCCGCCCTCAGCAGCGTCCACTTCCCTTCGGGGACGTCCCACGCCAGGCGCCCCTGCGCGTCCATCCGTCCCGTCAGGTCCACGATGCGGTCCGGGGCGATCCGCTGGTCGGCCGGGATTTCGGGATGTTCCGCGGGGGCGGGCAGGTACGGCCTCACGCCGTGCTGGGACGAGTACGCGCCCCGGACGAAGAGCGCCTTCTCCGGGAGGTCGGCGATGCGGGCGTCCCCGGCCGGCGTCGGGAAGGCCAGCACCGCGACGTCGCGATAGAATCCCGCCCGGGACTTCGGCTGGGGAAGGACGCCCTCGAACCGCCGGGGGCCCTCGACGGCCGTCTCGCTCGCCGTCACCTGCTGCATGGACTGCTCGGGCTTGACCCACGGCCCGCCACTGCCCGTCCAGCCCGGCCCGGCGTTGATCGTGGCCTGCAGACCGAGGCGTTCGGCCTCGCGCATGGCGTGGGTGAAGTGTTGCCGCCACTCCGGGCTCATGAACTTCACCGGGCCGCGCGGGACGCCCACGTCCACTTCCATGACGATCATCCCGCCCAGCCCGGCCGCCCTCATGGCCTCCAGGTCGGCGGTCATCCCCTCGCGGCTGAGGTTGCCGTCCATCCAGAACCAGTAGACCCAGGGGCGGGCCGAGTCCGGGGGACTGATGAATTCCCGGGCCAGGTGGTCCGCCTCCTGCGCCTCTCCCCGGCTCCCGGCGAAACACCCGGTCAGGATGGAGACCGCCGCGGCCGCAGTACGGAAGGGACCGGACATGGATTCCTCCACCTGCTATACAGGCGCGGCGCCCGTTCCGGTCCCCCGCCAAGGATGCATGAAATGACAACTTTGTTGTGCTATTTGATACGGCCCGGCAACCGATGCACGACAAAATGGACGGTCTATTTTGTCGTACGACAAAACAGACGGTCCTACGGCGTCAACCAACGGTTGGCCCGTGTAAGTAGCTGATTGGGATGCCCTTC
>CAYNDR010000112.1:0-17491 GCA_964395295.1 uncultured Planctomycetales bacterium | reverse complement strand
TCCTCCACCGCGCACGAGACGGATCCCCAGGCGTCGATGCCCCGCGCCTTGGCGCCCTCCTCGCTGATGAAGGCCTTGGGGTCGAATCCCGACCCCGGGTCCGGTCCGTCCCACCGCACGGCCACCTTGCCCGAGCCGTCGCCGTTGAGGGTGAAGTCGTGGTCGAGGGTGAGGTCCATGGCGCGCCTCCCGATAAGAGCCTGCCAGAGTCTAGGATGGATCCGGGGAGGGGTCCAGCAACAACGGCTCCGGCCGGACCCCCGCCGCGGGCCGGCACTTCCTCCTCGCGGTTCAGGAGTGAGCTTCGGGGGGGCCGGTCCGCCGGTGCAGTTCCAGCGCCGCGATGCAGATCGCCGCGGGGAGGGACGCCCCCTCGACGCCGGCGACCCCGTGCTCCCCGCCGGCCGGCGCGCCGTGTCTCCCGCAGGGATGGTCCTTGCACGAGAAGTCGACCCGCGCGCGGCCGTCCGCGCCGACGTGGCACTTGAAGTGGTACCCCTCCTCGGAGACCCTCTCGACCACGAGCATCGCGGTGAGGAGGTCGGTGCCGAACGGCCGCTCGCGCAGTTCGGCCTTGCCGAAGATCCGGTCGGCCACGAGCGCGTTCCGCTCGCGGGGATCCATGTCGGCGAAGGAGGGGGGGGGCTGGTCGTCGTTCTGGCTCATCCGCGCTGACCTTCTACTACCTCATGCGGGCCGTTTTATCAAGTCGTTGCCGCATTCTTTGCCCGGCCCCTCCCTCCCGTGTTAAAATCTCCCTGAAGGGGCGCCGGAGTCGCGCCCCGCTTCCGGGGGACCTTGCCGAACGAGACCATCCGCAAACGGGGACCCGCCAAGGGGCCGCCCCCGCTCCTGGGGGACTACGCGGCCGCCCGGGCCTCCTTCTCGTGGGAGGCCGCGGCGGGGCCGCTCAACCTCGGGGCGCTCGCGGTGCGCCGGGGCGGCGCGCTCGTGTGGTTCGGGGCCCGAGGGGAGGAACAGCGCCTCCCCGCCGCCGACCTCGACCGCGGCTCCGCCCGGTTCGCCGACGTCCTGCGCAAGCTCGGCCTGCAGAGGGGCGACCGCGTGGTCCTCACCGCCCGCGCCTGCCCGGAGCTCGTCCTGGCCTTCCTGGGCGCGATCCGCTTCGGCGCGGTCCCCGTGGTGCTGGGGCGCCTCCGCAGTGCCGACTCGCTCCGCCACATCCTGGAGCGCACCGGCGCCGCCCTGATCCTCCTGGAGCCGTCCACCAAGGCCGTGGTCGACCCCCTGCGCCGCGCGCTCCCGGCCCTCCGGCACCTGGTGGTGCTCTGGAAGGAGGGCGTCCCGCCGCGCCTGACCCCTGGAGAGATTTATTGGGAGGACGCCTTCGGCTCGGCCGGGGAGGCGTTCGAGGACCCGCTCCTCCCCCCGGACCACCCGGCCTGCCTGCACTACTCGGAACTGGGCATCAACGGCTCGGTGACGCCCCACGCCGCGGCCTTTCCGCTGGCCGCCTCCGCGGGCTCCGCGCTCGACCTCCGCGCCGGCGAGGGCTTCGTCGCCCTGTCGGTGCCGGGCGACCCGCTCTTCGTCCTCTACACGATCCTGGCCCCTCTGCTGGCGGGGGCGACCACGTTCCTCTTCGAGGACCCCGTCCGGTTCGCCGGCTTCGGCGCCTTCAAGGACCCCGTGCACGTTTGGTACTCCCCCGCGCGCGCCATCGACGTGGTCCTCCGCGGCGATGCCGGGCTGGCCGAGCTCCTGGGGAAGTGCCGCCACATCGCCATCACGCATCCCTACGACGCGTCATTCGTCGTGATGACGCAGGCGTCCTACGGCTCGCCTCTGCACCCCACGTGGTGGCCGCGCGAGATCGGGGCGATCCAGACGGCGGAGTTCCGCTCGGCGGACATCCGCGTGGGCTCGATCGGGCGGCCCCTCCCCGGGGTCGAGATGGCCGTCGATCCGGGATCGGGGTGCCTGGCCCTTCGCGCGGGTCCCGGGTCGCCCTTCGGCGGCTATTGGGACGATCCGGAGCAGAGCGGGCGGCGGGTCAGGAACGGGTGGTTCGTCACGGACCAGCGCGGGAGGATCGACCCGGATGGATATGCCTGGATTGTTGCCTGAGGAGGGCGGGCCCCGTTCTTCCCCCCTGCCGTGGGTCCTGGGGGTCCTCGTCCTGATCTTCGGCCTCATGATCGGCCTGCTGGTGGTCCAGCTCGTGCGGCTCAAGCGGGAGCACGGCTCGGCGCGGGCGAAGGTCGACGAGCTCCTGGGGGAGCTTCGGAGGCCCGTGCCCGCCCCGCGGGCCGATTCCTCGTCTCTGGCGCGCCGCGTGGAGGAGCTGGAGGCGCGCCTGGCGCAGGCGGAGGCGGCCCGCCGCGCGGAGCCGGCGGCGCCGGGGCCCGCGCCCGGGATCCGCGAGGCCGTCTCCGCGCCCGCCCGTCCGGCGGAGGCCGAGGCGATGATCTACGTCCACGTCTCCGTGGGATTCGCGGGGCGGGGCCTCTACGCGGAGGCGGTCCGCGCGCTGGGGGAGGCCCTGCGCCTGGACCCGGCGGCCTCCTGGAGGGTCCGGCCCCGCGCGCTCTTCCCTTCGGCGGAGGAATTCGAGAAACTGGTGTCCGAGCTGGAGCGGCGCGTGAGGGAGAACCCGCTCGACGCCGAGGCCAAGACGGTCCTGGCCTACCTCTATTTCCACGAGAAGGGGCCGGACGCGGCGAGGGTGCTCCTCCATCAGGCCCTTGCGGCGAATCCGGACCACGCGGTGGCGAAGAAACTTCTGGAGGGGATGGAAAAGTGAAGAAGGGACTCCTCGCGGCGCTGGGGTGCGCGCTCCTCCTCGGGTGCGGCTCCTCGCGCGCCTTCCGCGCCCGGTTCGAGGGGGTCGACCTGGACTTCGACTGCGAGGTCCAGGGCCTCCACCTGGACGCCTCCGCGCGGGTGCGGGAGATCCCGCCGGGGACCGGCCCGTCCGACCGGATGCTGGGCCTGGACCCGGGCTCGGAGACGGTCGTGTGGCTCTACCACCTGGAGGACGACGGGACCCCGTTCAAGGACGAGGACCGGGCCTTCTCGGTGGCCATCGCGCTGAGGAGGCGCGAGCCCGGCCGCGTCGTCTTCCCGTCCGACCGCGCCTCCGTGGTATTCTTCTGCGACAACTGGGGGCGGGGGTTCCGCTCGGCCGAGGCGCGGGCGGAGGGGGGGTGGCTGGTCGTCCGGGAGGCGGGCGAGCGCGCCCTCTCCGGCGAGTTCGACCTCTCGCTGGCGGGCTACAAGGAGCGGACGGACCGGACCCGCGAGGGCCTCCGGGTGCGGCTGGAAGGGCGCTTCCACGCGGCCCGCTAGAGTTCCCACCCCTTGCGGTAGTCCCGCCGGACGAAGGCGTTGGCCTGCGGGCAGTCCTTCGCCTGGAGCTTGACCGCGTCCCACTCGAACTTGCGGCCGGCGCGGATGGCGAGGTTCCCCAGGAGGACCATCTCGGCCAGGGGGCCGCCGTAGTCGGTGAAGTTCGAGCCCGCGGGCGGCCCGCCCTTGATCGCGTGGAGCCACTCCTTTTTGTGCCCCACGGAGCGCGGGATGATGGAGCCCGCCTTGGGATACTCGAGTTCCTTCGCCTTCGCCTCGGGATAGACCGTGGAGCGGTGGTGGCTGTTGACGATCGTGGCCTTGTCGCCCACGTAGATCGCGCCGTTCGTGTCGAGCTTTTTTGCCGGGTCCATCGCCTCCGGCCGGGGGGGCAGGTTCGGGATGTCGAACTTGCCGTCGGGGCCGGCGTCCTTGCGCCGCCGGCGCCCGTCCCACCAGGTCACCTTGACGGGCGGGAGGTCGCCCCGCGCGGGGAAGGTGAAGGCCACGGTGGACCAGTGGGGGGCGGTCTCCTCGGAGTTGCCCTCGTGCTCGGCCTCGATGGTGAAGGTCTTCGCCTCCCCGAGCTTGAGGCCCCAGAAGGCGGCGTCCCACCAGTGGCAGCCCATGTCGCCGAGCGCGCCGGTGCCGAAGTCCCACCATCCGCGCCACGCGAAGGGGTGCAGGTGGTCGTGGTAGTCGCGGAAAGGCGCGGGGCCGATCCAGAGGTCCCAGTCGAGGGTGGCGGGGACCGGCTTGGAGGCGGGGCGCTTCGGGATCCCCTGGGGCCAGATGGGGCGGTTGGTCCAGATGTGGGCCTCGCGGACCTTGCCGATCGCGCTGCCCTGGAGCCACTCGGCGCACTGGCGGACTTCGTTCGACGCGTGGCCTTCATTGTCCATCTGGGTGGCGACCTTGTATTTCCGGGCGGCCTCGCCGAGGGCGCGGGCCTCGTGGACGGAGTGGGTGAGCGGCTTCTCGGTGTCCACGCCCTTGCCGAGCTTCATGGCCATCATGGAGGCGGGGGCGTGGAGGTGGTCCGGGGTGGAGACCATGACGGCGTCGATCTCCTTCTGCTCCAGGAGCATCTTGCGGAAGTCGGTCCAGGTCCTCGCCCCGGGGTGGTCCTTGAGGGCGGCCTCCGCGCGGCCCTGGTCGGCGTCGCAGAGGGCCACGATGTTGGCGCCGAGGCCGGCGAGCTCCTTGCGGTTCCCGCCCCCCATGCCTGCCGTGCCGATGATGCCGACGTTGACGGCGTCGTTGGCGGCGTAGGAGCGGGAGGACCGGGCCGCCAGGACGGTGGCGGCGGCCGATCCCAGGAAGGCGCGGCGCGAGAGGGGGGCGGTCATGGGGCGATCCTCCATCGGGGGTCCTGCTGATCCCGCTGTCTATTAATATGCGCACCGGGGAGGATTGGAATCGAGAATCGGAGCCGTTCAGGGCCGGGCGGTCCCGAATCCCGTCCTTCTTCAGGAAGCCCGCGGTTCAGGAATCGGAACCTGAACGAATACGGGAGGGACATATATTGACAATCGCCCGCGGGGCCCCCTATAATTTGGCCCAGCAAAGCCGGCCGACTATGCCTACCTACGATTATTCCTGTACCGGCTGCGGCCACCGTTTCGAGCGGTTCGAGGGGATCGCGGACGGCAGCCCCAAGGGGTGTCCCCGTTGCGGGAAGAGGAAGGCGCGCCGCATGCTGGGCGTGGGCGCGGGCATCATCTTCAAGGGCAGCGGGTTCTACGCGACGGATAGCAGGCGTCCCAGGGACCCGGAACCGGAGAAGGCCTCCGGATCGGAAAAGAAGAAGACGGTCCGCAAGGAGAAGAAAGAGGAGCCGAAGAAATGAGAGAGCTCAAGGGTGACTGGCGCGACCTGTTCAACGGGTTCATGGTCGCGCTGGACCTAAGGAAATGCTTCCTGGCCCTCTGCGGGATCGCGATGACGGTCCTCGCGTGCGGCTTCGTCACCATCCAGCTGGGGAAGTCCCTGGATCCCGCGGCCGTGGAGATGCCGAAGGATCTCGTGCTCCACAAGTGGTGGCGGGCGCAGTGCCAGGCCTGGCACGTGATCTACACGGGCACCTCCGAGCGGGACCAACAGCTCAAGATCGAGAAGGTCGAGGGCAAGATCAAGAAGGCGGAGGTGGTGACCACGACGCTCCGGAGGGGGGGCAATCCTCTCGTCGCCCTGGTCTACTCGGCGGCCTTCATCCTCGCCTTCGTGGGCATCTGGGCCTATTTCGGGGGGGCCATCTGCCGGATCGCCGCCTATGAGATCGCCAAGGACGGGGAGCGCATCGAGACGCGCAAGGCGATCCAGTTCGCGCGCAAGAAGTACTGGTCGTTCTTCTGGGCGCCCCTGATCTGCGCCATCGGCTTCCTCTTCTTCGCCTTCTGCAACTTCGCGGGGGGCTTCGTCGGGAAGCTCCTGGACTGGGCCTATATCGGCGCGCCGATCACCACGCTCCTCCTCCCGCTGGCCATCCTTTCCGGCTTCATCATGGTCCTCATCACGGTGGGGACGCTGGCGGGCGCGCCCCTCTTCGCCCCCGCCGTGGCGGCCGAGGGCACGGACAGCTTCGACGCGGTCAGCCGCGGCTTCAGCTACGTCTATTCCCGCCCCTGGCATTACCTCTGGTACCAGCTGGTGGGAGGGGCGTACGGCTACGTCTGCATCGCGTTCGTGATCCTCTTCGCCATCGCGATGTGCCACGTGGGGATCGAGGCCGGGGGCGAGGGCTTCGAGCTCTTCGGCGCGTGGGGCAAGGACAAGTTCGACACCATCACCAACGCCTCGTGGCGGCTGATCCTCTCGGAGGACCATCAGTCCATCGACCGGTACTCGTGGGACCCGGTCTCCATCGCCACGGCCCCGCACCCCTACGGGCGCCTGCAGGCGCTGTCCAACCAGATCGTGGGCGTCCAGCACCTTGGCCCCAACATGGCCGACGTTCCCTGGGACAACGGCCACCGGATCGCGGGATTCTTCGTGACCCTCTGGCTGGTGCTCACGCTGGGGCTCGCGCTGGGTTACGTGGTCAGCTACTTCTTCTCCCAGCAGACGATGATCTACTTCATCCTCCGCAAGAAGGTTGACGGGATCGAGATGAACGAGGTCTTCGAGGAGGCGGAGGACGAGGCCAAGCCGATCGAGGCCCCCAAGCCGGCCGAGGCCGCGAAGACCGACGCCGCCGCTCCGGCGGAGGCCCCCAAGCCCGCGGACGCCCCCCCGGCGGAGACCAAGCCCCCGGAGCCCCCCAAGGCGGAGCAGAAGTAGCTGTTAACTCTGTCGAGTCGCGACAGCGTTAGCACCTTCGCGGCGGCGGTGGAGCGCCGTGCCCACCCACAGCGCCAGCGGCAGGACCGCCAGGGACCCCGCCAGGTCGACCACGTAGTGGTACCGCAGGATCACCGTGGCCGCGATGCACCCCGAGGCCGGCCCCAGGAGGGCCCAGAAGGACCGGCGGTGGAGGCGCCAGCTCGTCACCAGCATGATCAGCGACAGGAGCGTGTGCCCGCTGGGGAAGACGTCGGGCATCTCCCACTCGACCGCCAGCAGAAACGCGTGGAGGGGCCGTCCCAGGATCCAGCCGTCCAGCTCGGTGGGGCGCACCGCGAAGAAGTGGTGAGGGCCCACGGCCGGCACGGCGAAGTACCCGAGGTAGGAGAGGAAGAGGCCCGCCAGGAGCACCGCCGCGAACTCGCGCACCCGGTCGAGCTCCCCCCGGGCGTAGAGGATGCCCACCGGGATGAGGATCGACGCGAAGTAGAACCAGTAGCACAGGCTGAGGACGTCGATCAGGATCGGGTTCGCCAGCGACAGGCAGAACCCGTCCACGTCGCCGAGGAATCTCCTGTCGAGGGCCGCCAGGGCCCGGTCGCAGCGGCGGTCGGCGAAGGGGTGGACCTGCGGGATGAGGTAGTGCATCTCGCGGAAGGCCGCCGGCGTCAGCACCAGGATGTACCAGTGCCTCAGGAACGTCCAGAAGCGGCCCCCGTAGCGGGCGTGGGCGTGGACGAGGAGCGCGATGAGGGCCAGGGCCAGGCCGTGGTAGGCGAGGTAGATCCCCATCCCCTCCGGGCGGCCGACCAGGACGATGAGGGTGACCGCGGCCAGGTAGGCCAGCAGGACGAGGTCGGGGGCGGTGAGACGTTTCATCCCAGCCGTCTCGCCGCGGCCACGACGGCGGCCGTCTCGATGCGCAGGACGGGGCGTCCCAGCGTGCAGTGCCGCGCGAAGCGCCGCTCCTCCTCCGGCGCGAGCCCTCCCTCGGGGCCCACCACGACCGTGCCGGCGCCGGCCGGGAGCGGCTCCTCCGCCCCCGGGGCCACCAGCAGCGCGTCGGCGGGGAGCTGGTCCACGCGCCTCTCGGGCGCGATCCTCATCAGGGGCGCCCCCGACTGCTTGGCGGCCGCCTCGGCCACCTTCTCGAGGCGCCGGCGCTTCGCCTCGCCCACCTCCGCCACGCTCCGGGCGAAGCGGACCGGGACGAACTCGGCCACCCCCAGCTCCGCCAGCTTCTCCACCATCCAGTCCAGGCGCGGGCCCTTGGGCGCCGCCGCAGCCACCACGACCCGGGGCAGGTCCATCGGCGGCTGAAGCTCCAGCAGGCGGACCCGGACGCGCCCTTCGGTCGACTCGATCGCCCCCGACCAGGCCTCGTGGGGGTCGAAGACGACCACGCGGTCGCCGGGGGCAAGGCGCAGGACGCGGACTGCATGGCGCGATTCCCGGGGGGGGAGGACGGCGGGGTGGGTGATCTTCTCGACGAAGAAGCGCCGCATGGCCGGGCGATTCTAAGTCCGCCCCGCCCGGATTCCAAGTGTTAACTCTGTCGAGTCGCGACTGCGTTAACACCTCTGGGGCCTCTGCCGGGTGGGCCCGCTGGAGCTGGTGGCGAGCGATCCCGCCGGGGCCTCTTCTCCAGGTCGCGCCACGGCGCGGGGGGGGGCCACCGAGGCGGGCTTCCAGGAGGCCTCCCGGGCGGGACGGCCTCATCCTGAAGCACTTCCGGGGGCGGCGGTGAGCCCCCGTTTTTATTCGAAAGGGACGGAACTTTTTATCCCCTCCGACGTTCAATCCCCGCTCGAACTCCATTTACTTGGAGCGGCGCCGCCTATATAATTTGAATTGGGGGCCGGGAGAGGCGGCTGGGCCGGGAGAACGGGCCTGCCCTGAACCCGGGGCCCCCGCGGAGGCGTACTTTAGATGTTGGTCCGATGGGCCGCCGCGGCCGCGGTGATGGCCGTCGCCCTGCCCGGATTTGCCGACGAGGTCGTCCTCAGGAACGGGGCCGTCTTCACCGGCGTCGTCCGCGAGGATGGCGACAGGGTCGAGCTGGAGAAGCGGCGGTGGTCCTTCTCCTGGTCCGGCTGGTTCCCCTCGGCCTACCGGGGCCTGCCCGTCCTGTCGGCGCCGGTCCGAGGGCGTCCGGAGAAGCCGGGCAAGGCCGGGAAAGAGAAAGATAAAGAGAAGGAGTAGGAGGTACACCACATGACCGGTTGGGCGGCAGGAATCCTGGCGGGCGCGTTCTGGCTGGGGGCCCTCCAGCAGAACGCCCAGCAGCAGGAGGAGGAGAAGCAGAAAAAGGCGGCCGAGGAGGCGATCGAGAAGTTCAAGGCCGCGTACGGGGCGGCGGGCGCCTCCGAGGACGCCAGGACCAAGGCGGTCAAGGACCTGGCCGTGGTTCAGCACCGGAGGACCGCGATGGTGCTGATCGGCATCCTGGCCGGGAACGAGCTGATCGGCGTGCGGATCACGGCGGCGGACGCGCTGGCGACCTACACGGGCCTGGACGGGATCCCGGCGGCCCTGATCGCCATCTTCAAGGATCCGCCGAACGCCAAGAAGCCGGACGTCCGCAAGGCCTGCATCCGCGCCCTGGGGGAGCTGAAGGCCAGGGAGGCGGTGCCGGTCCTGCACGAGATCGCCCGCAAGAAGCCCTATGACGTCGCCCGCGAGGCGGTGGTCGCGCTGGGGAAGATCCGGATGAAGGATTCGATCCCACCGCTGATCGACTTGCTCCGTGACCTGGAGAGGAGCGCCGAGCTGTCGGAGGCCAACCCGCTGAGCGGCATCCCGGGCCTGCCGGGGGACCTGGGCGGGACCCTGCCGGGGACGCCGGGGACCCTCCCGGGACTGGGCGGCATCGGCGGGCTGGGCGGCTACATCGGCGAGGACGACCTGCGCCGCGAACAGGAGGAGCGCCGGCGGCTGCTGGTGGAGCCCACGGTGAAAACCCTCCTGTCGATCACGAGGGAGAAGTGGACCACGAGCAAGGAGTGGGAGATCTGGTGGCGCCGGTACGGGGCGACCTTCGTGGTCCCCAAGTAGCGGCCGGGAGGGCGAGATTATGTGGGTGAAAGCGGCGGCGTTCGGACTGATCCTGGCGGCCGCGGCCCAGGACCCCGCGGCGGACGAGAAGAAGAAGAAGGAAGAGGAGGCCAAGGCCAAGATCGCCGAGTTCAGGAAGGAGCTGAAGACCTGCAAGGCCAACGGCGACGTCTGCCTGGCCCTGCAGAACCTGGGCTCCATCCAGCACCCCAAGATCCTCCAGGAGCTTGAGGTGTGGCTCCGGCGCCCGGAGGCGGAAATCTGCGGCGGCGCGGGCGAGCAGATCGCCAAGTACACGAAGGACAGGGTCGCGGCGGAGATGCTGATGACGGCGGCGAAGAGCCGCAAGGACAGCGACGGGATCATCAAGTGCCTGCGGTACGCCGGCGACGTGGGGCTCCGCATCACCGCCCCCATGTTCAACAACTACTTCCGCCACAAGGACGTGGACGTGGCCAAGGAGGCCGTGGACTCCCTGGGCAAGCTCAAGAGCGCGTCCTCGGTCGATCCGCTCATCCGGCTGCTGCGGGAGCTCGATGACATCCGGGACGACGTCAACCAGCCGGGGAGCGTGCCCATCCCGGGGGTGAGCAACCTGCCGGGGGGCTCGAGCACGGCGGACGACAACCTGAAGCGCAAGAACGCCCTCCTTCCGTCGGTCCGCCAGGCGCTTTCCGAGATCACGGGCGAGCGCTGGGGCACCGCGAAGGAGTGGGAGGCGTGGTGGAGGAAGAACAAGGGGACGTTCAAGGAGAAGGAATAGCCCTTCCGATCGGGATCGGCGGGCGTTAGGGTCGGAGGTGATGACGATGGCTAAATGGATCGGCGCGCTGGTCTTCCTGGCGCCCCTGGCGGCCTGGGCGCAGGCCGTGGACGACAAGGCGGCGGAGGAGGCGCTGGAGAAGTTCAAGGCGGAGTACAAGGGGGCGGCCTCGGACCGGGCCTCCGCCGTGAACGCCCTGGCCCAGGTCCAGCACGACAAGACCCTGGCCAAGCTCGGCAACATCCTCATGGGAGACCCGGAGGCCTCCGTGCGGATCGCCGCGGCCAAGGGCATGGGCGCCTGGAAGGAGAACAAGACCAAGGCGTCGGTCATGCTCATGAACGGGCTCGGGGCCAACGCCCGGGTCACGGAGGTCCGCGTCGAGATCTTCCAGGCGCTGGGGGACCTGGAGGACCCGGCGGCCCTCCCCACCGCGCACCGGACCTTCGAGGACAAGGACCAGAAGGCCGCCAAGGCCTCGATCGAGTGCACCGGCCAGATCCGGAGCCGGGACTCCATCCAGCCCCTCATCAGTTACCTGAAGGAACTGGAGAGGAAACGGGGCAACGGGGGAAACAACGGCGGGGGCTGGGGGGGCAACGTGCCCGGCAACGTGCCCGGCGTGGGCGGCTGGGGCGGCGGCGGCGGCGACGATCCCCAGACGCGGCGCGCCAACGATCTCATCCCCGCGATCAACAAGGCCCTCCAGTCCATCACCCTGGAGAAGTACGCCAACCCGAAGGACTGGGAGACGTGGTGGAAGCGGAACGAGGCGACCTTCAAGGTCCCGCCCGCCCCGGAGCCGCCCAAGAAGAAGAAGAAATAGGGGCCCGCGGTCCCCGGACGCCCCCGCTCGATGTTGAGCGGCGGCGCCCCTTGCCCTATAGTAGACGGGCATGGGCATCCGGCGGCGGATCGTGGTTTCCTTCCTGGCGCTCTTCGCGCTCGTCCTGGCCGCCACCGCGATCCTCTCGACGTACCTGGTCGCCGACGCGGTCCGGGGCCGCCTGGCCGCCCAGACCCAGGGCCTGGCGCGCCTGGTCCACGAGATCGAGCGGCCGACCCTGGAGAACTACCTCCGCGAGATGAGGGTGCTGATCGGGGCCGAGGCCGTCCGCGTGGGCAACCTCACGGTGCCGGAAGGCGCGGTCCTTCCTCCTCTCCCGGACGGCCGCGTCCACCGCGCGTCCACCCGGCACGGGGACGTGACGGTGGTCTACGGCGAGGACGTGATCTCCCGGGAGAAGGCCTCCGCCCTGCGCCCCTTCGCGATCGTGGCCGTGGCGGGGCTGGCCCTCTTCGCGGTCCTGGGGGTCCTGACGGCCCAGGCGATCGCGCGGCCGCTGGAGCGGCTGGCAGAGCAGGCCCGGGCCCTGCCGGGGGGCGGCGTCCGGCCCGTGGGAGGGGGCGCGGAGCTCGACCACCTGGTGGAGGCCCTGAACCGGATGCTCGCCGAGGTCCGCCGCACGGAGCGCCTGGCCGTGATGGGACGCATGGCGGCCGGCGTGGCCCACGAGATCCGCAATCCCCTTTCGTCGATGAAGATGACCGTCCAGATGCTTCGCGCGGAGGCGAAGGACCCCGAGCCCTGCGAACGGCTCCTCCGGGAGATCGAGCGGCTGGAGCTCACGGCGGCGGAGCTCACGGGGGTCTCCCAGCCCCTGCGCAAGGAGCGCGCCCGGCTGGAGGGCGTCGTGGACGAGGTCCTCGACCTCATGAGCCGCCAGCTGGAGCACCTCTCGGTCCGCGTGGAGAGGCGCTACGCGCCGGTCCCCGAGGTGGAGGTCGACGCGGCGCGGTTCAAGCGCTGCGTCATGAACCTGCTCCTCAACGGGGCGCAGGCCATGCCGGCGGGGGGGCCGCTGGTCGTGGAGGTGGGGCCGCGGGACGGGCGCGTGCGCCTGGCGGTCACGGACGCGGGCGGCGGGGTGCCCGAGGCGGTGCGGGACCGGGTCTTCGAGCCGTTCGTCACGACCAAAGAGGACGGGGTGGGGCTTGGCCTGGCGCTCACCAAGCGGATCGTGGAGGACCACGGGGGGAGGATCGGGTTCGAGGCGGCGGAGAAGGGAACCACGTTCTGGATAGAGATCCAGGGATTTGGCCATTGAGCGATTTTGTGATTGAGCCATTGAGGAATTCCCCCCCGGCCCCCTCCGGGGGCTCCGGGGGGACTCCGCAATGGCTCAATGATTAGATCTTCAATGGATCAATCTCCTTATGGGTAAGGTCCTGGTCGTCGACGACGAGGAGTCCATCATCTGGGCCTTCCGGAAGTTCATCGAGGGCCTGGGGCACGGATTCCTCTCGGCGGCCACCGCCGAGAAGGGGATCGAGATCGCGCGCGCGGAACAGCCGGACCTCGTGGTCCTGGACGTGAAGCTCCCGGGGATGGACGGCCTGGCCGCGCTGGAGGAGGTCCGCCGCGTGGCCCCGCGGGCCCGGTGCATCGTGATCACCGCGCACGGATCGCTCGACACCGCCGTGAGGGCGGTGAAGCTCGGGGCGGCGGAGTACCTGCCCAAGCCGATCGACCTCGAGAAGGCCCGGTCGCTGATCCAGGGCGCGCTCAAGGGCGCCGCGGTGGACCGCGAGGTGGAGGCGTTCCGGAAGGGCGCGGGGCTCGGGGGCATCGTGGGGAAGGCCCCGGCGATGCAGGAGGTCTTCAAGAAGATCGCCGCCGTGGCCGGGAGCGACGCCAGCGTCCTGCTGATCGGCGAGAGCGGGACCGGAAAGGAGCTCGTGGCGCGCGCGATCCACTACAACGGCGCCCGCGCCGACGGCCCCTTCGAGGCGATCAACTGCGCCGCCATCCCGGAGACGCTCCTGGAGAGCGAGCTCTTCGGCCACGAGAGGGGGGCCTTCACCGGGGCCGTGCGGCAGAAGCCGGGGAAGTTCGAGGTGGCCTCGGGCGGGACGGCGCTCCTCGACGAGGTGGGCGAGATCCCGCCGGCGGCCCAGGTGAAGCTCCTGCGGTTCCTGGAGGAGCGCCGCTTCGAGCGCGTGGGGGGGACGGAGCCCGTCGCGGTCGACGTGCGGATCGTCTCGGCCACCAACCAGAACCTGGAGGAGCGGATCCGCGACGGCCGCTTCCGCGAGGACCTCTACTTCCGCCTGAACGTCGTCAAGATCGAGGTCCCGCCCCTGCGGGACCGGCGGGAGGACATCCCCCTGCTGGTGGCCGCCTTCCTGGACCAGGCCCGCGGGACGGGGATCACGAACGAGGCGATGGACCTCCTCCGGAACCACTCCTGGCCGGGCAACGTGCGCGAGCTCCGGAACGCGATCGAGCGGGGCGCGGTGCTGGCCCACCGGGGGCCCATCCGCCCGGAGCACCTGCCGGAGACGGTCACCTCCCCCCGCCCCCTCGGCGAGACGGGCCTGGAGGCGCGCGTCCGGGAGCTCGTGGAGCGCCTGGCGGCGGAGGGGCCGAAGGGGGACCTCTTCCGCCACGTGGAGGCGCGCTGGGAGAAGGCCCTCCTGCGGCGGGTGCTGGAGATGACCGGGGGCAACCAGGTGAAGGCCGCGGAGATGCTGGGGATCAACCGGATGACGCTCCGGAAGAAGATGGGGTTGTACGGGCTCTGAGCCTCAGGATATCTTGATCGCGCGGAGGTCGATCTTCTCCGGGTCCGCCTCCCCCAGGCCCATCGCGCCGGCGATCGCCATCGGGTCTCCTCAGTCCGTCGGGGCCAGGATCCTGATTCCTCCCGGGACGATCTCGAAGTCCGCCGGCAGGCGGCCGGCGGGGTCGCCGTCCATCTGGACCGGGACGGGCGCGCCGTCGGCCGCCTCCAGCCGCACCCGCCGGGCGCGGTGGAAGGCCACGCCGCCCAGGGCGGTCTCGAGGCCCAGGAAATAGCCCAGGATCGCTCCCCAGAACATCCGCACCACGTCGCGCCTGCCGCCGGCGCGCAGGACCCTCACTTCGAAGGCGCCGTCGTCGGCCTTCGCGCGCGGGGTGAAGACGAGCGGCCCGCCGTAGGCGGCGACGTTGGAGACCTGGACCCACGAGGCGTCGCCCGCGAGGGGCCTCCCGTCGAGCTCCACCCTCAGGCGCGGGACGCGGTAGTCGAGGATGCTCTTGAGGCCCCAGAGGACGTACTGCCACATGCGGATCGGGCCCCGCCGCGCCGCGTGGAACGCGTGCACGACGTGGGCGTCGTACCCGGCGCTCCCGAAGAGGAGGAACTTGCGGCCGCTCTCGCGGTCCACGCCGAGGTCCCAGAGGACCTCCCGTCCGTCCGTGACGAGGTCCGCGAGCCTCGCGGGGTCCCGGGGGAGCCCCAGCTCCTTGGCCAGGACGTTCGCGGTCCCGCAGGGGACCATCGCCAGGGGCGGGGCGCCGCCGGGGGGGAGGCCGTTGACGACCTCGTTCACCGTCCCGTCGCCGCCGATGCAGGCCACCGCCGAGAAGCCCGCGGCGTCGGCGGCGGAGCGGCGCGCGTCGCCCGCCCGCGCGGTCTCCAGGAGTTCCACCGTGCAGCCCTTCGACCGGAGCCGGCGGAGGAATTCCCGGGCCAGGCGGGCGCCCTTCCCCCGGCCGGAGACGGGGTTGGCGATGACCTTGATGCGGGACCGCACGGGAGCGATTCTATCCTGAGGGAACGGAGGAGACAGAGAAATCTTACCACAGGGCTCGCAGAGAGCGCAGAGAGGAGAAAATACGGTTTGCGTTCAGCCCCTGGTTATGGCCAGAATCGAGAATGGATTTCCCCCCCGTTGCCCCCCCCCGGGGGGCAGGGGGGACTACTCCTTGATTCTCGATTCTCCATTCTTGATTCCCGAATGCCCCCGGCTGCAAAATACGAAAGGGCCAGGCGGCCCCATGGGCCGCTTCCCGGCGGCTCCCCTCTGTGCGTTCTGTGCCCTCCGTGGTTGATTCTTCCCTCTGTCCCCTCCGTGCCCTCGGCACCGTGATCTCCGATCCTTGCCCCCCTCCCGCGGCGGTCCCTATAATCGTGTCTTCCATGGAAATCCGCAAGGTCGTCACGCACGAGGAATACCTGGAGGTCGAGGAGCTCCAGCGCCGGATCTTCCGCTTCCCCGACCGGGAGATCGTGCCGCTCAACGAGCTCGTGGTCATCCAGAAGAACGGCGGCTACGTCTTCGGCGCGTTCGACCGCGGCCGGATGGCGGCCTTCTGCTTCGGGTGCGCGGGCTACAAGGACGGGAAGACCTACCACTACTCCCGGATGCTCGGCATCCTGCCGGAGTGCCGGGACGCGGGGCTCGGCTACCGGATGAAGATCGAGCAGCGCCGGCACGTCCTGGAGCAGGGGCTGGACCTGGTGACCTGGACGTACGATCCCCTCCAGAGCCGGAACGCCTACTTCAACGTCGAGAAGCTGGGCGTCGTCGTCCGCGAGTACCTCCTGAACCTCTATGCCGGGGCCGAAAGCGCCTTCAACCGCGGCCTGGAGACCGACCGGTTCACGGCCGAGTGGTGGATCCGGTCGAGGCGCGCGAGGGACCGCGCCGCCGGGAAGAGGCCCGCCCACGACCTGGAGGCCTTCGCGCCCGTCCTGGAGATCCGGCCGGGCGGCGCGGGCTGGCGCGAGCCCGTCTCCCTGCGGGCCCGGGCCCGCGGCCGCCGCCTCTCCGTGGAGATCCCGGACGACATCGACGCGCTCAAGAAGGACAGCCTCCGGCTCGCCCGGCTCTGGCGCTCCCGCACCCGCGAGGCCTTCCAGGGCCTCTTCCGGCGGGGCTACGCGGTGACGGGGTTCACCACGAGGCCCGAGGGGGAGCGGCGCCGCGGCTTCTACCTCCTGGAGAAGGGGGGCGGCGTCCGATGAAGGTGGAGCGCCTGGAACTGGTCCACCTCCGGATGCCGCTCGTCCACTTCTTCGAGACCAGCTTCGGGCGCTTCTACGAGCAGGAGACGCTCGTGGTGCGGGCCGAGTCGGGCGGGGCCGTGGGCTACGGCGAGGCGCCCGCCTGGGCCGCGCCCTCCTACAGCTGCGAGACGGTCCAGACGGCCTGGCACATCATCCGCGACTTCCTGGCGCGGAAGCTCAAGGGGCAGGAGATCGCCGGGCCGGGGCCCATCTCGGAGCTCTTCTCGTCCGTCCGGGGCCACAACATGGCCAAGGCGGGGGTCGAGATGGCGGTCCTCGACCTCATGGCGAAGGCCGCGGGCAAGCCGATGTTCCAGGTCCTGGGGGGCGAGCGGACGGAGATCCCCACCGGCGTCAGCCTGGGGATGGAGGACCGCGTCGAGGACCTCCTGGGGCGCGTGGAGCGGTCGATCGAGCGCGGGTACCAGAGGATCAAGGTCAAGATCAAGCCGGGCTGGGACGCCAACGTGCTCGCGGAGATCCGCAAGCGGTTCCCCGTGTTCCCCCTGATGGCGGACGCGAACGGCGCCTACCGCCTCTCCGACGCCGAGCACCTCAAGCGGCTGGACGAGTTCAACCTCATGATGCTCGAGCAGCCGCTGGACGTCGACGACTACGTCGACCACGCGAAGCTCCAGGCGCAGATCCGCACGCCCGTCTGCCTGGACGAGTCCATCCGGTCGTTCGACGACGCGCGCCGGGCCCTCGAGCTGGGGGCCTGCCGGGTGATCAACATCAAGCCGGCCCGGGTGGGCGGGCCGTACAACGCGAAGATGATCCACAACCTCGCCCGCGCCAAGGGCATCCCGGTGTGGTGCGGCGGGCTCCTGGAGAGCGGGGTGGGGCGAGCGCACAACGTGGCGGTGGCGACGCTCCCGAACTTCACCCTCCCCGGGGACATCGCCGCGAGCGACCGGTACTACCGCGAGGACGTGGTCGATCCGCCGGTGATGGTGACCTCCCGCGGGACCATCCAGGTTCCCCAGGGGCCGGGGATCGGATATAATGTCGTCGAGTCCCGGCTGGGCCGGTATTGCGTGCGGCGCGTATATGTCCTGTCCTAGATGCCAGGCGGAGCTCCCGGAGGGGAGCGCGTTCTGCAACAAGTGCGGCGCGCCCCTGGGGGGCGCGGCCCCGCTGGCTCCCCCGCCCGCGCCGGCGGCCGCCGATCCGGAGCAGGAGCTCTGGCGAGGCCGCTTCTCCGGCAAGGCCCTGGGGCACTGGTGGGTCCTGTGGTTCCTCTGTG
>CAYNDR010000111.1:3383-17505 GCA_964395295.1 uncultured Planctomycetales bacterium | reverse complement strand
GGAACGGCCCACCGCGGGCCGCGGGATCTCTTCGCGATCATGCCCCCGTGCCTCTCGCTCAAGGGTTCCCGGAAGGATCACGCGGCCACCCTCGACGCCTTCCCCGCGGATTTCCCCTTCCGGTGGGCCTGCGAGGACTGGTTCGCGCTCTACGCGCTCGCGCCCCGCGAGGCCTTCGCCCGCGACCCGGGCCTGAAGTCGGCGGGGCGAAGGATCGTGGACGGAAAGGACTGCCACGTCCTCGAGGTCCCGGTGCCCAAGGAGAAGACGCCCGCGGGCTCGCTCCTGCGTTCCTTCCCCGTCGGCCTCCCGGCCAAGCGCTTCTTCGTCGAGGCGGAGACGGCCCGCCTCTACCGGATCGAGCTGGAGTTCGTCGTCGACCGGAGCACCTTCCTCGCCCGCTGGCAGGCGAAGTCCTGGAAGGAGGTCTCCGGGATTCCCGTGCCGGCTGAGGTCGAACTCGCGATGGGCCAGCAGAGGCAGGGCCAGGCCAGGGACGAGACCGTCACGATCCGCAAGGTCCTGTCCTCGCTCTCGGTCGACAAGGGCTTGACGGCGCGCGACCTCCTGCCGGAGGAGCGGCGGAAGGACCTCCACGTCGAGGCGGTCGTGCGGCCGGTGGAATTCTACTCCGCGGCGATCGAGCGGGACCCGAAGAACGCCGCGGCCTGGGCGGGCCGGGCGGTGGCGCGTTACCGCGGGGCGATCGCCCAGGCGCTCCGGGAAAGGGGCGGGGAGTCGCGGGTGGACCCGGCCGAGCCGATCGCCGACCTCGAAAAGGCCCAGGCGATCGCGCCCTCCGCCCCCTTCGTGATCCTTTCCCTGATGCGGTTCTACGAGGTCGCGGCCCGGGAAAAGGACCTCTCCGCGCTGGCCCTGGCGGTCGAGGGCCAGCCCGTCGGCGGCGCGGACGTCCGGCTGGCGCTGGCGAGGCACTGGGTCAAGACGGGGGACGGGGAGCGCGCGCTCAAGTCGCTCGAGGGGGTGGAGGCGCCCGCGGGATCGCCGCTCGGCCTGCGCCTTGCGCATGGGCGGCTCAGGGCTTCCGCGCTCGGGCTCTGCGGGAATGGGGCCGAGGCGGGCCGGGCGCTCGCGGACCTCGCGCGGGGCGCGGGGCCCGGGGAAGGGGATTTCATCGTGGACGTCCTTTCGCCGCCCCCGGTGCCGCCGCGCCGCCGCAAGATGGCGGGACCTTCGCCGGAGGAGGACAAGGGGCTCAAGGCGGCGATCGACGCCGCCCTGGAGGCCGATCCGCGGAGCGCGCCCCTGCAGGAGATGCGCCTGCGTTCCGCGGCCCGCGCGGGGGAGAAGGAGCGGATGCGGAAGGCCCTGGAGGAGTACGCGGAGGCGGTGGACGACCCGGCGGCCCTCGACCGCGCGGCGCGCCTGGCGCTCGGCCTGGAATGGAAGGACGATGCCGCCCCGGAGGCCCTCGCGGCCTACGAGGCCGCCGGCGAGAAGATCGCGAAGAAGGCCCCCGGCTCGGCGAACGGGGCGATCCTCCTGGGCCTGGCGCTCCTCAAGGCGGGCAAGGTGGAGGCGGCCCTGCCCCGGCTGGAGTCGGCGCTCGGCGGGATCGAGAAGCAGGGGATCGCGGCGGAGGACGCGGAGCGGCAGGCGGGGCACCTGGCGCTCCTGTCCCGCGCGTTCGCCGAGGCGGGCCGCGAGGAGGCCGTCCAGAAGGCCTGCCGCCTCTTCATCCGGTGCGTCAACCGGTCTCCCCGCCCCTACATGCTCCTGCGGGGCGACGGGACGGACCCGATCACGACGTGCGTCACCGCGCTCCTGGCCAAATCGAGGCACGTGGAGGCGTTCAACGTCCTCAAGGACCTGGAGTTCCAGAAGTTCGACTACCTGTGGAACCTGCGCCAGGTCATGCACCCGTCGGAGGCGGCGTTCCTCAAGGCGGTGATGGAGGAGGTGGGGAAGTCGAAGGACCCGGAGGACCACCGGAAGCTGGCCAAGCTGATCCAGAGGACCACGTCCCGGCCCCAGGAGGCGGTGCCGGTGCTGGAACGGGCCCGCGAGCTGGCGCCGGGCAGCGTGGAGATCCTCGATGAACTGGCCCGGCTCTGCATGGGCCCGGGCGGGGACCGCGAGCGGGCGATCCAGCTCTACGAGGACCTCGTGGCGGCGATCGAGAAGGCGCCGGGATCGAAGATCGACCGCGACTATTCGCTCTTCATGATCGCCCACCTCCAGCACCTCCTGGGGCGCCCCGAGAAGGCCGTCGCCGCGCTGGACCGGATCAACCTCGAGGCCCAGGCGGTCGCAGGATCGCTCATGACCGTGGCGACGATCTACGAGATGGCCGGGCGGGCCGAGAAGGCGGCCGCGGCCTACCGGCGGTTCATCGAGAAGCACAAGGACCAGCCCTACAAGGTCGCCAGCGGCACCTACGGCCGGCTGGGCCTGCTCTGCGAGAAGATGGGGGAGATCGACGAGGCGTACCGCCACTACACGCGCGGGATCGAGGTCCTGCGGAAGGAGCGGGAGCAGGGCCGGGTGCCCGGGCTGACCGCGCCGGGGAGGCCGCGTCCACAGGAATCCACCGACCCAGCGGTGCGGCGCGAGGCCCTGCTCGCCCGGCTGGGCCAGGACTCCTTCATCGAGAAGTTCCTCCAGAAGGCCTTCGATCCGCTGTCGCCCGGCGAGGAGCGGCGCGTGAGGGAGCTCTACGAGAAGCTGAAGAGCGACTCGATCGTCGAGCGCGAGGAGGCCGGCGCGGAGCTCCGGAAGATCGGCCCCCGGGCCGCCCCGCTCATCAAGGGCGGATTGAATTCCGGCGAGCCCGAGTTCAAGGCGCGGGTGCGGCAGATCCTCACCGACTGGTCCGAACCCCGGTGAGGATCGAGCCATCGAGCCATCGGGCGATTGAATCATTGATGAATCCCCCACCCTTCCTCCCCCGGGGGGAGGAGGATTGAGGGATCTCCCCGCCCACCGTGGGGGAGCCGGGGCGGTTCGCGGTAACGGCGCCTCTCCCGAGGGGTCTAATCTCCGGAGGCCAAGACGATGACTGCCGGTTACCGCGAGGTCCAGAGACTGCATCCGGCCCTGCGCGTCCTGATCGGGATCGGCTGTTTCCTGTCGGCGGGGATCCCCCTGGCGATCCAGCTGTCGGCCGGGAGCCCGGTGGGGAACAATCCCCTGCCGACCTGGGCGCTGGCGCTGATCTTCGCCGCGTTCGGCGTGGCGATGCCCCTCCTCATGCTCGTCGTCCTGCGCCTCGTGGTGGAGGTCCGCGAGGACGCCCTCTACGTGCGGTTCGTCCCCCTGCGGACCCGGCGGATCCCGTACGCCTCGATCCTGCGCTGCGAGGCCTGCGCCTACCGTCCGATCCGCGAGTTCGGCGGATGGGGCATCCGATGGGGGGGCCGGCGGAACTGGGCGTACACGATGCGCGGCAACCGCGGGGTGCGCTTCGAGTTCGAAGGGGGCCGGCGTTTGCTCGTCGGCTCCGAGGCGCCCGAGGAGCTGGCCCGGGCGATCGAGGATCGGCGGACGCGGCTACCCTGAGCGGACGAAGCGCTCCAGGTCCGGGAACCGCTCCGCGCGCCAGCGCTTGAGGATCGAGCGGCCTTCCTCGATGAGCCGGATCACCTCTTCCTGGCCCGCGCCGGTCCAGAGGGGGCGCAGGACGTCCGCCAGGGGGGCCTCCGACTCCCACCGCGGGCGGTCGAGCGCGGCCGCCGCGGCCGCCGCGCCGATCGCATAGCGGAGGGGCTTCACCCCTTGCCCGAGCGCCGCCCGCATCGTGCCCACCAGGCGGTCGTCCCACCCGAGCTTGCGGTGCGGGTCGCGGCCCACGCGCTCCACGGTGTCGTGGAGGTGCGGGTTGGTCATCCGCTCCAGGAGGTCGTCGGCCCAGCGCGCGTACCCCTCCTTCGTGAAGAGGGGATCGAGGCCCGCGTGCTTGCGGCAGAGGGCCTCGCCCGATTCCTCCAGGAACGCGGCGCGCATGAAAGGGAGAAGGCCCGGGAGGTCCCGGAGGTCGGAGATCAGCGCCGTCCCCCGGACCGCCCCCACGTACGCCCCGAGCGCGTGCGCGGCGTTGTGGCCGTAGAGCTTGGCCTCCTCGAAGGGGAGGAGGTCGTCCTTCTCCTCGAAGACGCCGATGCCGCGGACGAAGGGGGGGCCGTCGAAGCGGATCTTCGTGATGAGGATGCGGTTGAAGGCCTCCACGAGGAACGCGCGCGGGCTGTCGGGCGTGACGGGCGCCAGTCCCCACGCCCGGAGGCCCGCGGGATCGGGCAGGGTCCCGCTCATCTTCCCGATCACGGTGTTGAGGAACCGGACGCGCGAGAGGACGGCGTCCCGCTCGGCGGGCGGGATCTCGCCGCGGACGTGTCCCTCGAGGATCTCGGCCGCGTGGTTGTGGTTCTCGGCCGTGTAGACGACGGCGCGGGGGCCCCCCGCGGCGGCCTTGCGGCGCAGGCCCTCGGCCAGGACGCGGTGGAGGCTCCCCGGGCCCGCCGAGACGTAGTGCGCCACGCTCGGGACGGCGGTCCCCACGGCCTCGGCCTCGGCGACGGCCCGGACGAGCGCCTGGCGGTCGGCCTCGACGTTCGGGTTTCCGATCTCGACCGGCCCCTCCTGGGCCTGTTCGATGCGGTCCGCGTGGGCGACGTTGACGATGAAGCGCCCGCCGGATTTCCTCAGGGCGTCCACCGCCTCGGTGACGACCTCCGCGACCGCGAGGCGGCGATCGGCCCCGGAGCGGAAGGCCTCGTGGAGGAAGAGCCCGGCCTGGATGGAGCCGAATCCGAAGCCCGCGTACGTGAGGGACCCGCTCACAGGCGGCGAATCTCCTCTTCGACCTTCCGGATCTCTTCCGCGGAAGCGAGCGCGGAGAACTCGATCTCGTAGCGGCGCTTCTCTCCGGGCTGGAGCATGGGGAGCGTGCCCTCGCGGCGGAGCCGCTCGCGGGCCACGGGGTAGACGTTGCCGGGCTCCGTGCCGGCGACGTAGGTCCCTTGGCCCATCATCTTCCACTCGGTGAAGCAGGGCATCTGGCCCACGGGGAAGCGGAGGGCGTAGCCCAGCCCGCGGCCGCCGCGGAAGCCGCGGTTCACGAGCGCCACGGTGGTGCGGCCGTCCTTCCCGGCGCGGAGCCGGTGGAAGTAGACGCGCTCGGCGAATCCCGCCGTGGGGGGGAGGAAGCGGCCGTACTTCTCCTTTTCCTTCTCGGCCTCCGGGCCGGCGGGGCGGGCCTCGATGCTCGCCGCGAGCAGTTCGGAGGCCTCGTCCAGCGCGGGGAAGCCGCCGTTGACGTGGTAGAGGATCATGTGCGGGGCGGGGGCGTGGCCCAGGTTCTCGACCTCGTCCTCGAGGAGGAAGCCGTTCCGCCCGATCTCGGTGCGGAGGCGCCGCGTGAGGACCACATGGTCGCCGAAGACGGAGGCCTCGCGGACCTTGCCGCGGATCGAGATGAGGTACTCGTCCCCCTCCCATCGCTCCTCGATCCCGACCTCGTAGGCGGGCGTGTAGGACGCGCGGCCGTGGAGGCCGAGGTCCCTGCCCTCGTCGCGGTGGGGAGGGCCGGCGTAGGTGAGGCCGCAGGTGACGAGCATCCCGCCGTAGAAGCCGCGGAGCCACCCGAGGCCCTCCGGCTCGAAGAAGGCGGGCGCTATGGGGCCGGTGGCCGAGTGCCAGCAGAGCGAGGCGCCCTCGAACTCGGCGTCCCAGACGTCCAGGCCGCGGTCGGGGAGGACCGTGAAGCGGAACCCGCCGCCGGTGCGGACCTGGATGGCGCGGACCCCGCGCTCGGGCCCGTCGTCGAGGACGACCGGCTGGGCCCCGCCGAGCTGGCGGACGCCGCCCACGCGCTGGAGGAGCGAATCGCGGTCCCAGTCTTTCCCGTGGAGCCGGGGCATGTCAGTCCCTCCGGGGAGGGGGGGTCATAGCTCGGCCACGGGGCGCAGGCCGCCGGTGGTGGTCTCGTGCCCGAGGCATGCCGCGGCGGCGCGGTGGCCGAGGTCGAGCGACTTCTCGATGGGCCATTCCTCGTGGAGCCCGTAGAGCACGCCCGCGCAGAAGGCGTCGCCGGCGCCCACGGAGCTGACGATCTTCGGGACGGGCCGGGAGGGCACGTAGAGCTGTCCCTCCTTCGAGTAGGCCAGGGCCCCTTCCGGCATGTGGATGACCACGAGGTTGTGCCGGTAGAGCGTCATCGCGGCCGCCAGGAGCGCCTCGCGGTCCACCGTGCCGTCCTCGCGGCGGATCCTCGTCCCCGTGCACTCGGCGGCCTCGATCTCGTTGAAGATGAGGTAGTCCACGTGCTCGACCGCGGGGAGCACCACGTCGGCGAAGCGCGCCTTCTCGGCGCTCACCACGTCCACCGAGGTCTTGATCCCCATGGCGCGGATCCTTTTCAGGATGGCGGGGGCCTCGGGGTCGATGCGGTCCAGGAGGAGGAGGTAGGCCAGGTGGAAGATCCTGCAGTCGCCGGGATCGATGTCCTTGTCCGAGAGGAGCCGGTTGGCGCCGCGGGCGTGGAAGAAGGTCCTCCTCCCGGTGGACTGGACGGTCATGACGTCGGTGAAGGAGGTGGTGGCCTCCATGCTGACGACGACGCCGGAGTAGTCGACCTTGTTCTCCTTGGCCTCCTCGATGAGCCAGCGGCCGTCGTCGTCGTTGCCCACGTAGCCGATGGCCGTGAGGGGGAAGGGGGCCCCCATGCGGGCGAGGTCGACCAGGACGTTGTGGGCCCCTCCGCCGCCGCTGAGGGTGACGCTGAGGACGTTGGCGAGCCGCTCCTCCTGGGGCCAGGCGTCGATGATCTTGACCCGGTCGACGATCCAGTTTCCGGCGGCGGTGATGCCCCGTCTCATGGTCCCCGTGACCGTAGCGGGCGCGGCGGGGGCCGTCAACAGTTTGTTGAGGCCGCGGGCGGATCGAGCTCGGACCGGAGGACGTCGAAGTGGCGGCGGAACCGGGCCTCGTCCTGCCGGAGGCTCTCGCGGCCGTATCGCCGCATGACAAGGCCGAAGCACTCCTTGAGCCGGGGCCAGTCCGCGACGCCGGCCTTGAGAAGGGCGCGGCAGTCCTCGAAGTCCTTTTCGGTCCCGCGCTCGATCTTGCTGAGGACGGTCGAGTAGGGATCGAAGTGGAAGACGTCGATCTGCCCGAAGCGCCCCACGTGGAGGGCCCTCGATTCGAATCCCTCGGGGAGGGGGATGAAGTCCCCCGGGCTGACCTCTTCGACATTGACGTCGAGGGACTCCTTGATCTCGCGGATGGCGCGGAGGAACTCGTCGTGGTCCGCGGCCGCGACCTCGTACGTCAGGTCGATGTCGAGCGTCTGGGCGCGCAGTCCCTTGAGGACCACCGTGGTGCCGCCGACGAGGAAGACGCGGCCGGGGTGGCGGAACCGGTCGCCGAGGGCGGCGAGGAACCGCTCGATGCGCGCGGCGTCAACGGGCTGGCGCACCGGCGGGCTCCCGGTCCAGGAGGGCGAACGTCTGTTCCATAAGGTGGGCCAGCATCTTCTCGACCCCGCGGATCCTCGCGCCGGCCTCGCCGGTGTCGAAGCGCCGGGCGATCTCGGCAAGGCAGGGTTCCCCGTAGAGGTCCTCGGGGGGGGGGAGTCCGAGGCCGCGGGAAAAGCGGTCCGGCAGGTCGTGGAGGGGCTTGACGCCCATCGCGAGCCGGGTCTTCCAGAGGCGCCGGAGACAGACCGCCGCCTCGTAGAGGTGCAGGAAGGCGGCGCGGTCCGCGCCCCGGAGGGTTTGCGAGATTCCTTCGGCGGCATCGACGGCCCCGGGGCAAGTCAGGAGCAGGGGGACGGCGCAGGTCCTGAAGAGCGGATCGGAGGAGACGGCCAGGGCTGCCAGGAGGTCGCCGGCCGAGGGCGGGGGCGAGCCGGGCGCCGCGGACGAGGGCATCGCCACGAGGGGGATGCCCGCGCGGGCGAGCCCGAAGGCGAGGTCCGCGTCGGTCCGCATGAGCTGATTCTATCTCCTTGGGCCTGCGGTCACAAGATCGCGTCGCCTCCCGGGCTGGCGTTGATTCATGTTGACTGGGCCTGGGGGGCCCCCTATACTTGTCGCCCTATGAGACGGGACGCGCGAATCGTCGGGGTCGTCCGGCTGGCCGCCTCCTGAGGCGGCGCGCGTTCGTTCTCCGCAGCGAGTCGACAACAACCCGCGCTGCCCGAAAGGGACGCGGGTTTTTTATTGAAGGCTCGTCCGCGGCCGGCGGTGGATCGCGGGCTCTTCGAGGAATGGAGGATGAGATGGCGACCAAGCTCTTCTGGGAGAAGGACGCGAAGCCCAAGGCGCTCCAGGGCAAGCGCATCGCGGTGCTCGGCTACGGCAGCCAGGGCCGCGCCCAGTCCCTGAACCTCCGCGACAGCAAGTGCGGCGTCGTGGTGGCGGAACTGCCGGGCGGCAAGGCCTGGGCCCAGGCGGAGCAGGAAGGCTGGACTCCCCTGGAGGCGACCGAGGCCGTCAAGGACGCCGACGTGGTGTGCATGCTGGTCCCCGACATGCTGCAGGCCCGCCTTTACCGCGACGTCGTGGCGCCGAACATCAAGAAGGGCGCGGCGGTCCTCTTCTCCCACGGCTTCAACATCCACTACGGCCAGATCCGGCCGGCGGCCGAGCTGGACGTGATCATGATCGCCCCCAAGGGCCCCGGGGGACTCGTGCGCCGGCAGTACGAGGAGGGGCGCGGCGTGCCGTGCCTCCTGGCCGTCCACCAGGACGCCAGCGGGAAGGCCTTCGAGCGGGCGCTGGCCTACGGCCACGCGATCGGCGGGACCCGAGCGGGGATCATCGAGACGACCTTCGCGGAGGAGACCGAGACCGACCTCTTCGGCGAGCAGGCGGTCCTCTGCGGCGGCGTGACGGAGCTCATCGCGGCCGGCTGGGAGACGCTGGTCGAGGCCGGCTACAAGCCCGAAGTCGCCTACTTCGAGTGCTGCCACGAGCTCAAGCTCATCGTGGACCTGATCTACGAGGGCGGCTTCGCCCGGATGCACCAGTTCGTCAGCGAGACGGCCAAGTACGGCGACCTCTCGCGGGGGCCGCGGATCGTCGACGCCCGCGTGCGGGACGTCATGAGGAAGATCCTTGAGGAGGTCCGCTCGGGCGAGTTCGCCCGCGAGTGGGTGCTGGAGAACCAGGCGGGGCGGCCGCACTACTCCAAGCTCCTGGAGCGCGACCTCAACCGCCCGATCGAGAAGGTGGGCCGCGAACTGCGGGCCCGGATGTCCTGGCTGCAGCCCGCCGGGGCCGCGGCGAAGCCGGCCGAGAAGGCGCCGAAGAAGGCGAAGAAGTAGGAGTCCCTCCATGAAAGGCGCCCAGTTCGTGGTGAAGGCCCTCGAGGCCGAAGGGGTGGACTACGTCTTCGGCTACCCCGGCGGCTCGATCATGCCCTTCTACGACGCGATCGTGGGGGCGAAGTTCAAGCACATCCTCGTGCGCCACGAGCAGGGGGCGGCGCTGGCGGCCGGAGGATACGCGCGGGCCACGGGGCGCGTGGGCGTCTGCGTGGCCACGTCGGGCCCCGGGGCGACGAACCTCGTCACCGGGATCGCCGACGCCTACATGGACTCGGTCCCCATCGTCTGCCTCACCGGCCAGGTCCGGTCGTTCCTGATCGGGACCGACGCCTTCCAGGAGACGGACATCTTCGGGGTCACGTTCCCGATCGTGAAGCACAGCTTCCTGGTGCGGGACGCGGAGGAGCTCCCCGCGGTGATGCGCGAGGCGTTCCGCATCGCCCGGACGGGGCGGCCCGGCCCGGTGCTCGTGGACCTGCCCCGCGACGTCCAGGACCGGGAGGGGAACTTCAAGCTCCTGCCGCCGGCCCCGCCGGAGTGGCCCCCTCTGCCGGCGCCGGAGGCGATCGGGAAGGCCGCGGCTCTGCTCCGGGAGTGCCGCAAGCCCGTCCTCTACGCCGGCGGAGGCGTCCTGACCGCCGGGGCGCTGGAGGAGTTCAGGGCCTTCGTCCGCGCCACGCGCATCCCCGTGTGCCATACCCTGCGGGGCCTGGGCGGGATCCCCTTCGACGACGAGCTGTTCCTCGGCATGGTGGGCATGCACGGATTCAAGCAGGCGAACCTCGCGGTCCACGAGTGCGACCTGCTCGTGTGCGTGGGCGCCCGGTTCGGCGACCGCGCCACGGGGAAGCTCTCCGAGTTCGCCGCGGGTGCCCGCGTCATCCACCTGGACGTGGACGCCTCCGAGGTGGGGAAGCTCCGCAAGGCGGACGCGCCCGTGGTGGGGGACATCCGCTGGTCGCTGCGGGCCCTCTCCTTCCCCCTCCCGCAGGTCGCGGAGTGGCGGGAGGAGTGCCTGATGTACAAGCGGGAGTACGCCTGGAACTACAACGCCCCCTCGGACAGCGTGTACGTCCCTGCCATGCTCCGGGAGCTCTCCGAGAAGGCCGACGACAGGACGATCATCACCAGCAACGTGGGCCAGCACCAGATGTGGGTGGCCCAGCACTACGGCTTCCGCCGGCCGGAACTGCACCTCTCCAGCGGCGGCGCGGGGACGATGGGGTTCGGCCTCCCCGCCGCGATCGGCGCCCAGCTCGGGCGGCCGGACTGCCGCGTGATCTGCGTCTCGGGCGACGGCTCCATCATGATGGCGATCCAGGAGCTGGCCACGCTCAAGCGGTACAACATCCCGGTGAAGATCATGCTCGTGGACAACCAGGCGCTGGGCCTCGTGCGGCAGTGGCAGGAGCTCTTCTTCACCAAGCGCTACAGCGAGATCGACCTCTCGGACAACCCCGACTTCGTCCGCCTGGCGGAGGCGTTCGGCATCCCCGCCTTCTTCGTCCGCGAGAAGAAGGACGTCCCCCGGGCGATCGACCGGCTCCTCAACGAGCCGGGGCCGCTCCTGGCCCACGTGTGGGTCGAGCAGGCGGCGAACGTGTGGCCGCTCGTGCCCCCCGGGGCCAACAACGCCACCATGATGGTGGGAGAGCACCGGTGACGCACACGCTCCGGATCCGGATGAGGAAGGTCGAGGGCGGCCTGGCGCGCCTCCTGGGCCTCATCGGCCGCCGCAGCTACGACGTCGTGGGCCTCACGGCGCGGCTTTCGGCGGACGGCGCGGAGTTCGACATCGCCGTGGAGTTCCGTTCGCTCTACGGGCCGGACCAGCCGGGGCACCGCCCGCCGGACGTGCTGGCGCGGATGGTGGCGAAGCTCTACGACGTGACGGGCGTGGATCTCGTCCCCCCCGCGGACGGCAAGGCGCAAGGATAGCCCGATGCTCCCGGAAACCCTGCGGAACGTCGACGCCTTCTGGGCCTCGTACTTCGGGGTCCGCCCGGAGGAGCTGGCCTCGGGCCGGACGCTGGCGGTCCCCCACGCGGCGCTCCTGGGGTACGACGGCGCGCTCGTCTTCCGGCACGGCGGCGGATGCGTCGTCTCCGTCCCGCCGGCGGTCCCGGAGATCGAGCGCTCGAAGCTCCGGAAGGGCGCTCCCGCGGAGGTCTTCGATCCCCGGTTCCTCGCCGGCGTCTTCGTCGTCTCCACCGACAAGGTCTCCGGCCCGGCGTGGATCGGGATCGCGGACCGGTCCGACTACAAGCCCCTGAGAAGCGCGGCGCGGATCCTGGGGCCCGGAGACAAGGAGGCCCTGCGCCGCCTGGCGGAGGGCTCCGGCGAGGTGGCCTGGAAGCAGAGCCGGCTCATGGAAGACCGCGAGCCGATCTTCGGGCTCTGCCTCGGGGAGGAGGTCGTGGCCGCCTCGGGCTACCTGGTGATGGGGAAGATCCTCGCCTATATCGGCGTGGTCACCCACCCCGCGCACCGCGGGAGGGGCTACGCGAAGGCGGTGACGGCCGTGGCGATGGAGCACGCCTTCGGCCAGGGCCTGGCGGCGATGTACCGCGCGCCGCGCGCCCACGATTCGGCGCTGAAGCTGGCGGAGTCCCTGGGCTTCCAGCCCTACGCCGAGACGGTCGACGTCCAGCTCACCGAGGACGAGTTCTAGGGGATCAGCACCGCGGCGGCGCGGAGTTCCCGGCGCTTGAGCCGGAGGAGCGCCTCGTTGGCCGCCTCGAGCGGGAAGGACTCCATCTCCACGCGCAGGGGGATGGACCCCGCCAGCGCGAGGAACTCCCGGGCATCCTGACGCGTGAAGTTGGCCACGCTCCGCAGGACGCGCTCCCCGTAGAGGACGCCGTAGGGCATCTCCGGCAGGGCATCGAGCGAGATCGCGTTGACGGCCACACAGCCGCCGGGGCGCACCGCCGCCAGCGCCTCGCGGACGGCCGATCCGGCGGGGGCGAAGACGACCGCGCGGTCGAGCGCCCAGGGGAGCGGGCGGCCGGGCGCGCCCGTCCAGGCGGCGCCCAGGACCTCGGCCACGCGGCGGTGGACCTCGCCGCGGCTCACGACCGCCACCGTACAGCCCCGGCGGACGGCCACCTGGATCGCCAGGTGGGCCGAGGCGCCGAAGCCGAAGAGCCCCAGCCGGTCGCCCGGTCCGATCCCGGCCAGCCGGAGCGAGCGGTAGCCGATGATCCCCGCGCAGAGGAGCGGGGCGGCCTCCGCGTCGGAGAAGCGCTCCGGGAGGGGGAACGCGAACTCCGCGGGCGCGAGCGTCCGGTCGGCGAACCCGCCGTCGGCGTCCCAACCGGTGAAGCGCGCCTCGGGGCAGAGGTTCTCCTCGCCCCTCCCGCAGAGGGCGCACTGCCCGCAGGCCGCGCGGATCCAGCCCGCGCCCACGCGGTCGCCCGGCTTGAGGCCCGAGACGCCGGGCCCCGCCTTCTCCACCACGCCCACGATCTGGTGCCCCGGCACGACCGGGAGCTTGCGGGCCGGGAGGTCTCCTTCGGCGATGTGGAGGTCGGTGTGGCAGAGGCCGCAGGCGCGGACGCGGAGGAGGACCTCGCCGGCGGCGGGGTCCGGGGGCGTGAGTTCCCTCATCTCCAGCGGCCGGCTTTCCGCGGGGCCCTGGCGGACCAGGACCTGGGCTCGCGCGCTCATGGGTTCAGCATCCGAGGCGGGCGCGCAGGTTGGAGGCCAGGAGGTCGAGGAACTCGCGGGTGGGGAGCCAGCTCTCCCTGGGCGGCTCCAGGGTCCCGTGGACCGAGCGGGCGAGGTCGCGGGTCATCTTCCCGGACTCCACGGTGGAGACGCAGGCTTCCTCGAGGGTGCGGGCGAAGTCGGCGGCGCCGGGGGCGCCGTCGAGCTTGGCGCGGTGGGCCAGCGCCCGGGTCCAGGCGAAGATGCTGGCGATCGGATTGGTGCTCGTGGCTTTGCCGGCCAGGTGGTCGCGGTAGTGCTTGGTGCCGGTGCCGTGGGCGGCCTCGGCCTCGAGGGTTTCGCCGTCGGGGCAGAGGAGGACGGAGGTCATCATGCCGAGGGATCCGAATCCCTGGGCGATCATGTCGGACTGGACGTCGCCGTCGTAGTTCTTGCAGGCCCAGACGAAGCCGCCCTCCCGCTTGAGGACCTGGGCGACCATGTCGTCGATGAGGCGGTGCTCGTAGGAGAGCCCGCGTTCCGTGAAGCGGGGGGCGAACTCGCGGTCGAAGACCTCCTGGAAGAGGTCGCGGAAGCGGCCGTCGTAGGTCTTGAGGATGGTGTTCTTGGTGGAGAGGGTGACGGGGTAGCCGATCATGAGGGCGTAGCCGAAGACGGCGCGGGCGAACTCGGCGATCGACTCGTCGGTGTTGAACATCCCGAGGCCGATGCCGGGGCCGGCGAAGTCGTGGACGGGCCACTCCCGGCGGGGGCCGTCCTTGGGTTCGAAGACGAGCTTGAGGGCGCCGGGGCCGTCGAGGCGGACGTCCTGGGCCTTGTACTGGTCGGCGTGGGCGTGGCGGGCGACGACGATGGGTTTGGTCCAGGCGGGGACGAGGCGGGGGACGTTGCGGCAGACGATGGGGGCGCGGAAGATCGTCCCGCCGAGGATGTTGCGGATCGTGCCGTTGGGGGACTTCCACATCTTCTTGAGCCCGAACTCGCGGACGCGCGATTCGTCGGGGGTGATGGTGGCGCACTTGACGCCGACCTTGTGGCGGCGGATGGCGTGGGCGGCGTCGAGGGTGACGCGGTCGCCGGTGGCGTCGCGGTTCAGGACGGAGAGGTCGTAGGTCGCGAGCCCGGCGGCGACGAGCGCGGCGAGGAGGCGCTCCTTGATCCATTCCC
>CAYNDR010000111.1:2759-3373 GCA_964395295.1 uncultured Planctomycetales bacterium | reverse complement strand
TGGTCGACGAGCGAATAGGCGAGTAGGTTGTCGGCGAGGCGCGCGGGGTCGTTCTTGGGGGACGGCTTGCTGCCCGCCCCCGAGTAGCCCGACACGCCAAAGATGGCGGGGGTGCCCCGGAGCAGGTCGAGGAAGGGGGCGAGGAGGCGCTCCTTGATCCATTCCCAGAGGAGGCGGGTCATCTCGTCGCCGAGGATCTCGACGACGGGGCCCTGGACGGGAATTTTCATGGGAGGAAAGGATAGCACGGGGCTCGCTTTTTTGCCAGCCCCCGCGGGGGCGGATGGTATTCTATGGGATCGGAGGAGAAGCGATGAGACTTGCCGGAGCCCTGCTCGTGGCGCTGTGCCTGTCGGGATGCATCGTGGCGGCCGCGGTGGTGGTGGCGGCGGCGGTGGGGGTGGGGGCGTACCTGTACCTCGAGAACGAGCTCTCCTACGAGTATGCGGCGGGGCTGGAGGCGGCCTGGGAGGCGTCGGGGGGGGCGATGGGGGACCTGAGCCTCAAGCGCGAAGGCGAGCGGAAGGAGTTCCAGTCCGGGACGCTGGAGTCCCACATGTCGGACGGCCGCAACGTGCGGAAGATCACGTCCGAGTCGTACTGCGACCGGCCCA
>CAYNDR010000111.1:0-2749 GCA_964395295.1 uncultured Planctomycetales bacterium | reverse complement strand
GAGGCGAACCGGCAGGGGGCGCAGACGATCCACGAGACGGTCGCCAAGCGGATGGGGCTGAAGGCGCCGCCGCTTCCGCCGCCGGAGAAGGTGGCGGCGGACGAGACGCAGAGGATGTACAAGGCGGGGCCGGAGGCCTGCTACGAGGCGGCGCTGAAGGCGGCGGGGAAGGGCGGCCACAAGGCGGAGCGGTACGAGCTGAAGAAGGACGGGTGCGGGTCGATCTCGGCGAAGGCGGGCTCGAAGAGCCTCTACGTGACGCTTGCCGCGCACCAGGGCCGGACGCGGGTGGTGGTGCAGGCGCGGGGCGGGGCGGGGACGGACGACAACAAGAAGGCGGCGAAGGACTTCCACGAGGCGCTGGGGAAGGAGTTGAACGAGACGGGCGAGGAGTAGGGATTGAGCCAATTGGCCATTGATGGGTTGAGCCCGCGGAAAACCCGGAGAGGCGGGGGCTTCTGGAAGGGATTGACCGGGGGCGGCGGCTTTGGTTTAATGCCCGCCGTTCCGCATCTCGTGGGCCTGTAGCTCAGTTGGGAGAGCGCGGCACTCGCATTGCCGAGGTCGTGGGTTCGAATCCCATCAGGTCCACCACTTCGGACAGCCGTTGGCCGAACCGGCCTCTACGAGCACTTTGGACAGCGTTTCGAAGGGTTCCCGCAGGTTCGAAACAGCCCTTCCGTCCACGACCACCACTTTCGAAACCATCAGGTCAAGGAGCTTGCGTCGCTCGAACGGGTCCGGCTGCTCCATGTAGAGCGCGTGGGCGCGGTGGGCCAGGTCGAGAATCCGCGACGCCTCTTCGAGGTAGGTCACGTCCGCCTTCTGGTGGGCGCCGATCTCCTCCTGGATCTCCACCTGCCGGTTGCGCCAGCCCTCGGCCTTATGGCGGAACTCCTCGGGGGTGATGAGGCCGTCCAGCCGGTCGTTGTACGAGGCCTCCAGCCGGTTCTTGATCTTGGTGAGCTCCGCCTGGAGGGCGGCCATGCGTTCCTTGTGGAAGGCGACCTCGGAGCCGAAACTCTGGCGAAGGGCATCCCGGATCAGGTCCAGCATCGGTTCATCCACCTTCAGGCCCTTCAAAGGCTCCCCCAGTTCCGCGGCCAGCTCCTCCTCCCGGATGTAGGAGCCCGTGCACACCTTGCCGGCCTTGTGACCCGTGCAGTGGTAGTACGTGTACTCCCGTTTCGTGCCGTTCTTGAAGGTCCTGGTCTTGATCTCCGCCGTGAGCGGCGAGCCGCAGTGGCCGCACGTCCCGATGGCCCGGAAGGCGAACTTCTTCGTGCGGGGCCGGTTCTGGCGCCCCAGGACTTCCTGCACGCGGTCGAAGAGGGCCTTGGAGATCATGGGCTCGTGCTTGCCGGGGACGAGTTCCCCCCTCCACCGCATCATCCCGTAGTAGAAGGGATTGGTCAGGATGCGATGGACCGTGCTCCGACAGATGGGCTCTTCCCTCGATGGGTGGTTGAGGCCAAGCTCGGCGGCCACTTCCTCCAGTTCGTCGATCGTCCGGTTCCCCGTCGCGGCCAACTGGAAGAGCTTCTTCACCTTGTCCCAGCGTTCAAGGTCCTTTATTACGTCGCGCGTCTGGCGGTCGTTCAGGTACCCGAGCCCCGCCAGGGTCGGGTAGCCGCCGTTCTTGACCTTCTGGTTCATCCCCTTGAGGACCTCTTCCCGCAGGTTGTTGATGTAGTTCCGGGCCAGGACTACCAGGATGTCGAGCCGGAGCTTGTCGCTGGATTTCGAGTCCTTGTCGATCCAGAAGTTGTCCTTGAAGAAGTGGGCGACCTTCCCGTGCTTCTCGATGAGGTCGTAGATCGTGACCAGGTCGGGGTAGTTCCGGGTCATCCGGTCGGCCTTCTCGAAGATCATGGCCCGGACGTCGTTGTGTTTCAGGAGGAATTCGACCATCTCCTGGAAGGCTCGCCGGCCCTCCTCCTTGGCCGATTCCGCCACCGTCCAGGCGCGGGCGACCTCGATCCCGTGCCGGCCGGCGTACTCGTAGCCCTGTTCACCCTGGGCCTCGTGCGAGTAGCCCTCGAGTTGCCGGTCTTGGGAGACCCGAACGTAGAGCGTGCCCTTGATCATGCCGCGGCCCTCCTTTGTGCTTGAGCGACGAGCTTGCGGTCCCACTGGTCCAGGATTCGGAAGAACTCCGCTACGCGGTGCCGCACGTCGTCGTCCCAGGAATCGCCGGGCTTGGGCGCCGGCGACAGATGTGACTCTCCGCTCTCTTCAACCTTCAAGAGGCGGAAAGGTTCGCGGAATTCCGCCTCCCCGTCGCGGACTTCATTACTGTTTCCCATCCCAGCTCCTTTCGAGGGGGGCCGGTGCGGCTCTCTTCCCCTCTACTACCTTGATCGTTTTCGAGGCCAAAGTGCGTACATCAATCGGACGCCGTCTCGATAAAGCCATCGCCGGGAATTCCGGGTCTGGCCCTTCGGCCCGGCGAGCGTCCGGTTCCATGCGTTTTGTCCTCCTATTCTCTCGAGGGTCCAGGGGCCATCTTCGTGCAATGGAAAATCGCCGTCTCAGTAAAATTCTTCCCGGCCCCATTCAGGTCTACCTCCCAGAGAGGATTCTTGCCCCCCATGAACATGAGATGCTTGAGGGTGGCCGGAGCCTGCCAGGAATCCTTCCTGCCGGACCAATACATCATCCTATTCGTCATCGTTCCTTCCCGGGGGCTTTTCGTCCCCCTATTAAGACCAGATGGTTGAGGAGGCCAAATTGCCTACAACAATCGGCG
>CAYNDR010000110.1:11290-17573 GCA_964395295.1 uncultured Planctomycetales bacterium | reverse complement strand
CGCACGGTCAACGCCCTGGCCGACGCGGTGCGGGGGCGCTTCAAGCGCATCCAGTTCACCCCCGACCTCCTGCCGGCCGACATGGTCGGGACCCTCATCTTCAACCCCAAGAGCGGCGAGTTTACCCCGCGCAAGGGGCCGATCTTCGCCAACATCGTCCTCGCCGATGAGATCAACCGCGCCCCGGCCAAGGTCCAGTCGGCCCTGCTGGAGGCGATGCAGGAACGCCAGGTGACGATCGGCGAGGAGACCTACCGCCTGGAGGAGCCCTTCCTGGTCCTGGCCACCCAGAACCCGATCGAGCAGGAGGGGACCTACCCCCTGCCCGAGGCGCAGAAGGACCGCTTCATGTTCCACGTGAAGGTGGACTACCCGCTCCGCGACCAGGAGCGCGAGATCGTCCAGCGGACCACCAGCGCCTTCGAGCGCAAGGTGGAGGCCGTGATCGCCGGCCCCGAGATCATCGAGTGCCAGGAGACGGTCCGCAAGGTCCTGGTGCCGGACCACGTGATGGACTTCGTGCTCGACGCGGTCCGGAAGACCCGGCCCAACGAGAAGGACGCCCCGGCGTTCGTCAAGGAGCTGATCGAGTGGGGCGCCGGCCCGCGCGCCTGCCAGCAGTGGGTCCTCGGCGGCAAGGTCCGCGCCGTGCTCCAGGGGCGCTTCCACGTGACGCTGGACGACATGGACGTCCTGGCCCACCCGGTGCTCCGGCACCGGATCGTCCCGACCTTCAACGCGGAGGCCGAGGGCATCACGGTGGACGAGATCATCAAGCGGGTCCTCGAGGCGACCCCGAGGGCGGAGGCCAAGAAGATCCTGTAGGAAGATGACCTTCGCCGCGAAGGCACGAAGCCCACAATGGACCACAAAGATGGAGGGTATTATTCATCCCCCCTGTCCCCCCCCGGGGAGGCGGGGGGGAAGCCCCCATCCAGGATTTCTTTGTGGGTCCTTTGTGCCCTTTGTGGTGAATTAGAGGAGCCATGCCCGGCATCGCCGAGTTCCTGACCCCGAGCGACCTGGAGAAGATCGCCAACCTCCAGGTGCTGGCGCGCACCGTGGTGGAGGGCTTCTGCACCGGCCTCCACCGCTCCCCCCACAAGGGCTTCAGCGTCGAGTTCAAGCAGCACCGGCAGTACGTCCACGGGGACGAGATCCGGATGCTCGACTGGAAGGTCTTCGGGAAGACCGACCGCTTCTACATCCGGGAGTACGAGGAGGAGACCAACCTCCGCGCGACGATCCTGCTGGACGCGTCGGGCTCGATGGCCTACGGGAAGGGCCCCCAGTCGAAGCTCCTCTACGCCACGCGGCTGGCCGCGTGCCTGGCCTACCTCATGCTCCAGCAGCAGGACAGCGTGGGGCTGGTGACGTTCGACACGAAGCTCCGGCGCTACATCCCGCCCCGGGCCCAGACCGCGCACCTCAAGGTCCTCATCAACGAGCTGGAGAAGGCGAAGCCCGGCGGCGAGACCGGGCTGGCCAAGGTCTTCCACGACCTCGTCCCGCGCATCTGCCGGAGGGGCCTGCTGATCATCCTCTCGGACTGCTTCAGCGACGTGCAGGACCTCCTCTCGGCGCTCGCCCACCTCCGCCACGCGCGGCACGAGATCGTCATCTTCCAGATCTGGGACCGCGACGAGCTGGACTTCCCCTTCCGCTCCTGGACGCGGTTCGACTGCCTGGAGGTGGACGGCAAGAGGCACCTCGTGGACCCGAGCCACCTGCGGGCGGCGTACCTCGAGGCCCTGGAGCGGTTCCGGGGCGACCTCAAGCAGGGGTGCAGCCGCCACCGCATCGACCTGGTGCCGATGGTCACGGACCAGCCGTACGCGGAGGCCCTCGCCCACTACCTGACGCTCCGGATGAGGCGCGCATGACCTTCCTCAACGCCGCGCTCCTGGGGGGCCTGGCGGCCGTCGCCATCCCCGTCCTCATCCACCTCTTCCACCGCAGCCGGTTCAAGGTGGTTCCCTGGGGGGCGATGCACCTGCTGGAGTCCGTGCTCCGGCGCAACCGCCGGCGGGTCAGGCTGGAACAGCTGATCCTCCTGCTGGTGCGCTGTTCGATCCCGTGCTTCCTGGCGCTCCTCATGGCCCGGCCCGTGATCACGGGGACCCAGGACCTCCTGGGCAACAAGAAGACCTCGACCGTGATCCTCCTGGACAACAGCTACTCGATGGAGGCGGGCGGGCCGGCCCGCTCCAACTTCCACCAGGCCAAGGAGGCCGCCGCGCAGATCCTCGACGGCCTCGTCCCGGGCTCGGAGGCCGCGGTCGTCCGCATGGCCGGCGGCGTCTCCGGCCTCCTCGACGAGCCCTCCTTCGACGTCGCGCGCGTCAAGGCCGAGCTCCTCAACGGCAAGTCGGGCTTCGGGGCCGCCGCCGTCCCCGAGGCCCTCCGCTTCGCCGGCGCCACCCTCGGCCAGATGCACCTCCCCAACCGGGACGTCATCCTCCTGAGCGACTTCCAGCGCGTGAGCTGGGAGAACGCCGAGGCCCTCGCGCGCGCCAAGGCCATCGACCAGCTCCTCCGCGGGCCGCTCACCCCGACCCTCACGTTCTTCCACGCGGGACGCGAGGTCCGCGAGAACGTCCGCATGGAGTCCCTGGAGACCTCCCGGATGATCCTGGGCGTGGGCCAGAAGCTCCAGGTGCGCGCCAACCTCACCAACCACGGCGAGGCCGACGTCTCCGACCTGCGCGTGGTCTTCAAGGTCGACGGGGTCGAGCGCCAGGTCTCCAGCCTCGCCTCGCTGGGCGCCGGCCAGAAGGGCCAGGTCCTCTTCACCCACGCCTTCGACACGGCCGGGTCGCACGTGATCGAGGTCTCCGCCGACGCCGACACGCTCCAGGCGGACAACTCCTGCATGATGAGCATCCCGGTGTGGAACCGGGTGCCGGTGCTCCTGGTGACGGGCGATCCCAACCCCGAGCCCCTCCGCGGGGAGACCGACTTCCTGGAGATCGCCCTGCGCCCCTACACCTCCGCGAAGGCCGAGCTGGCCGACCTGATCGCCACGCGCACGGTGGAGGCCCGGGACCTCAACGCCGCGATGCTGGCCGAGACGCGCGTGGTCATCCTGGCCAACGTGCCCCAGCTCGCCGAGCCCCAGCTCCGGGCGCTGGAGGACTTCATCCGCGAGGGCGGCGGGCTCCTGGTCTTCCCGGGCAACCGGATCAACAGCGCCTGGTACAACTCCGCGTTCGCCGCCGACGGGCGGGGCCTGCTTCCCCTGCCGGTGGTCTCCCTGGCCGGCACCACGCTCCGGGACCAGGGGACCCACGCCTCGATCGTCTCGCAGAACTACGAGCATCCCGCCCTGGAGCTCTTCAACGACCCCCGCAACGGCGCCCTCTCCGACGGCCAGATCTGGCTCTGGTACAAGCTCAAGGACGACCCGGCGGCCCGGTCGGGCGAGTCGGGCCTGGCCGTCCTGGCGCGGCTGGACAGCGGCGACCCCTTCCTGGTGGAGAAGCGGTACGGGGAGGGGCGCGTGGTCCAGAGCTGCGTCCCCTGCGACGCCGACTGGTCCAACCTCCCCATGCGCCCCTTCTACCTGCCGCTGATGCAGCAGCTGACGACCTACCTCGCCTCCAAGGTCTTCCCGCCGAGGAACGTGGAGGTGGGCAAGCCCCTGGTGGCCTTCCTGACGCCGGCGGACGTGGGACGCCGGGCGGTGATCACCGATCCCGAGGGGAAGACCCACGAGATCAAGGTGATCCACAAGGGGACGCGCGGGGTCGCCGAGTTCGCCCGCACGCAGTCGCCCGGCCTCTACGCGCTCGACGCCCCCGGGAACAACCGGATCCACTTCGTGGTCAACACCGACCGGAGGGAGTCCGACCTGCGCCAGCTCGGGGCCTCCGAGGTCGACACCGTGGCCAAGGCCGTGGGCGCCAAGGTCGTCCGGTCCTGGAACGAGTACCGCAAGCTCGAGCAGGAGCGGCGGTTCGGGCAGGAGGTCTGGCCTCTCCTGCTGGCGCTGGTCGCGGCGTTCCTGTTCGCCGAGATGGTCCTCCAGCAGTTCTTCGCGAGGCGGAAGGCCTGACATGACGCTCAAGTTCATGGGCGAGTGGCCGTGGTGGGCGGGCGCCCTGGCGGCGCTGGCGGCGGCTCTCGCGGCCTGGTTCCTCTACCGGCGCGAGACGCGCGCGGCCAAGGGGGCCTTCTCGTGGGGCCTGCCCCTCCTGCGGGCGCTGGCCGTCTTCGCGGCGGTCTTCATCCTCGCCGGCCCGATCCTCCACCACCGCAAGGTCCTGGGGGAGCGCGCGCGGGTTTTTGTTTTCCTGGACGCCTCGCAGAGCATGCGCCTCACGGACGACTCGATGGAGGCCTCCCGCAAGCTCCTCTTCGTCCACCGCGCCGGCTGGGTGTCCGCCGGGACGCTCGACACGGGCCTCGTCGAGGCGGCCGACGCGGTCGCCCGTGCCCGCCGGGCGGGGGGCGGGGCGGAGCTCACCCCCGCCGCGCCGCTGGAGGCCGCGCGGGCCTTCGCCCGCGAGCTGGAGGCCGCCCGCGCGCACCTCTCCCGGGTGCGCGCGGAAACCGCGGCCTTCGCCCAGGAGCGCAAGGGGATCCTCCTGCGGGAGTACTGGAAGGGCATCCCCGGCGGGTCGGTGGACGAACTCCGGAACAGCCCGCGCTTCCGGGAAGCCCCGTCGGGGACGTCGCTCCAGGACCTCTTCGAGGCCCCCGTGGACTGGGCCGACGACTACGGTACCCGGATGCGCGGGTTCGTCCACCCGCCCGAGACGGGGAACTACGTCTTCTGGATCGCCAGCGACGACCAGTCCGAGCTGTGGCTGAGCCCGGACGAAAGCCCGGACCGCAAGGTCCTCGCGGCCCGGGTGCCCGTGTTCGCGCTCCCCCGCGGGTGGGACACGGTCCCCGAGCAGAAGTCGAAGCCCGTGCGCCTGGAGGCCGGCCGCAAGTACTACGTCGAGGCCCTCCACAAGGAGGGGAACGGGGGGGACAGCCTCTCCGTGGGCTGGCAGCTCCCCAGCGGGACGATGGAGCGGCCCATCCCCGCCCCGCGGCTTTCCGCGCCCGTCTCGGCGCAGGCGTCGCCCGGCGAGGCGTTCGAGGCGAAGCTCGCCGCCTTCCGCGAGAAGCTCCTGGGGCCGGCCCAGACGCTCGCGGGCAAGCGGCAGACGGATCCGGCCAACGTGCTCAACCCCCTGGGCGAGCTCCTCAAGGAGGCGGCCCGCTGGGAGAAGCGCCTGCGGGACGACTTCGCCGCCTACGCCCAGCGCGTGGCCGCCTCGCCGGACCCGAAGCTCAAGGCGGCGCTCGACCGGTTCGACGCCATGCCGCGGTGGAAGCGCGCGGAGGCGATCCTCGCCGGCGGGCCCAAGGGGCTCCTGGAGCAGTTGTCCGAGAAGCACCACGTGGAGCTCCTGGCGCTCCCGGGCGCGGAGCCCCAGACCCTCTGGACCTCCCAGAAGAAGGACGACGACCTCGGCAAGTCCATCCCCCGCGCCCTGCCGCCCGAGCCCTCCGCCCGCGTCACGAACCTCTCGGACGGGATCAAGGGCCGCGTCGGGGAGAAGGAGGAGGAGCGCGCGGCGGTGGTCCTCTTCTCCGACGGCCAGCACAACGACGGCAGTTCGCCCATCACGACCTCCAAGGTCCTGGGGAACCGCCGGATCCCGGTCTACGCGGTGGGGATGGGCGGCGCGGCCCAGCCGGAGGACCTGGCCGTGCTCCGCGTGAAGGGCCCCGAGACGCTCTTCTACAAGGACCGCGTCAAGGGCGAGATCGTCCTCAAGGACGACATGGCTCCGGGCAAGCCCTTCACCGTCCGCGTGGAGTGCCAGGGCCAGGTGCTCTGGGAGAAGGCGCTCGCGACCGACCGCACCCACCTCCGCCCCGTCCCGTTCGACTTCCCCGTCCAGGCGCTGGTCGAGAAGATGACGGCGGCCAAGGAGAAGGAGGTCCAGGTCCTCAGCCAGGCGCTGGCGATGAAGGTCACGGTCTCCCCGGTGGAGGGCGAGCGGGAGAAGGGCAACAACGACATGGAGATGCACACGCGCGCGGTCATGCACCGGCGCAAACTGCTGTTCCTCGAGGGCCGGCCGCGGTGGGAGTTCCGCTACCTCCGCAACCTCTTCGACCGCGACGAGCAGTGGGAGGTGAACTCGATCCTGGCCGACAACGCCTCCGGGCCGGGCCGCTACGTCCTGGAGACGATCCGCAAGCTCTCCACGATTACCCTGTCCGCCGTCCTGCGGGACTACAAGCAGGAGCTCGACCTGCGCGTCGCCGCCGCGGGCAAGCC
>CAYNDR010000110.1:7701-11280 GCA_964395295.1 uncultured Planctomycetales bacterium | reverse complement strand
CCTCCGGGCCGGGCGGCTGGCCGCGGGGCGACAAGCCGGGGACCTTCCCCGCCGACCGCGAGGCGCTCATGGCCTACGACCTCGTCGTCTTCGGCGAGGTGCCCCGCCAGTTCCTCAAGATCGAGGAGCTCCAGTGGATCCGGGACTTCGTGGAGAAGCGCGGCGGGGGCCTGATCGCGATCGACGGCCGCCGCGGGCACCTGGCCTCCTTCGCGGAGACGAAGGAGATGGGGCCGCTCCTGCCGGTGGACTGGAAGGGGGAATCGGCGGGGGGCCGGCCCTCGAAGCTGAGGCTCTCCGAGCGCGGGGCGCAGGTGGGCCACCTGAGCCTGGTCTCCGGGACCGAGCCGAACGACGACGTGTGGGCCTCGCTCCAGCCGCCGCACTGGGTGGCGCCGGCGCGGGCCCTGCCGGGCGCGGAGACCCTGGTGGAGGCCGTGGTGGGGGAGCGCAAGGTGCCCGCCCTGGTCACCCGGCGCGTGGGCGCCGGCCGCGTCCTCTACTGCGGCTTCGACGAGAGCTGGCGCTGGCGCTACGAGGTGGGCGACCGCCACCACCAGCGGTTCTGGAACCAGATCGCGCGGTGGATCATGGAGCCGCCCTTCGCGGTGAAGGACGCCCGGGTGTCGCTCGACGCGGGGAAGGTCTTCTACGCGCACGGCGAGCGGGCGGAGATCCGCGCCCGCCTGCGGGACGCCCAGGGGCGCCCGGTCGAGAAGGCGGGCGCCGTGGAGGCGCTCCTCGTGAGGGACGGGCAGAAGGCGGGCTCCGTGAAGCTCGTCCCCGACGAGAACGCGGGCGGCATCTACACGGGCCAGACCGCGCCCCTCCTCCAGGGCGGGCGCTACGAGGTCCGCCTGCGCGCGGAGGGCTTCTCCGAGGGGGAGACCCGGGCCCGCTGCGAGTTCGCCGTGCGCGCCCGGGAGGCGGGGGAGCTGGCCTCGCTCGGCGCCAACGAGGAACTGCTCCGCCAGATGGCGGCCCACTCGGGCGGGGAGTTCTTCCGGGAGGAGGAGGCCTCCGCGGTGGCCGCGCGCCTGGAGCCCCTGAGCAAGGAGAAGATCGTGGAGTCGACCACGGTCCTGTGGCAGAGCTACTGGTGGTTCCTGCCGATCGTGCTCCTGGCGACCGTGGAGTGGATCCTCCGGAAGTGGGCCGGGATGCTTTAAGATGAAGAGGATCGCGCCATGAACGTCCCCCTGGATCCCGTCACCCTGGCGAAGATCGAGGACTTCGGCCGGCGCCGGCGCCGGCTCATCCTCGCCCGCGGCGTGTGCGCCGCCCTGGCGATCCTCCTGGGGACGATGAGCGTCATCGCCTTCATCGACTGGCTCCTGGTCCTGCCGGACCTGGCGCGCTGGATGCTGAGCGTCCTGGGCTACGCGCTGGTCCTGCTGGGGGTGTGGTTCACCTGCGCGCGCCTGGTCCTGCGCCGCCCCAGCGCCCGCGAGCTGGCCCGCTTCATCGCGAAGACCCGCCCCGAACTGCGCGAGGACCTCCTGTCGGCCGTGGAGCTGGGCGAGAGCCCCCGCGGGGAGGACTGGGACTCCCTGGTGTTCCGGCAGATCCTCCAGCGGGACGTGGCGGGGCGGGTGAAGGACCTGCCCGTCCGGGAGCTCCTCTCCTGGGTGCGGATCTCCCGCTGGGTCCGCGCGGCCGCCGCGGTCGTGATCGCCTGCGCGGCGCTCGTGCTGGTGCCGGGGCTGAGCTTCGACCACCTCCTTCTGCGGTCCCTCCTGCCCATGGCGAACCTGGAGCGGATCTCCCGGGTCAAGGTCGCCGTGCTGGCCCCCGACCCCCCGGACGCGATCGTCCCCGAGGGGGACACCGTGACCGTCCGGGTGGCCACGACGGGGCCCGAGCACGGGAGCGTCCTCTTGGAGACCTTCCCGGAGGGGCGCCGCGGGGAGCGCGTGGAGATGAAGGCCCTGGGCGGGCGGCAGTACGAGTCCGCCGTGGCCCTCGGGCGCGAGCCGCTCGACTACCGGGTCCGCGCCGGCGACGCGATCACGCGCCGCTACCGCCTGCTGGCGCGGCCGCGGCCGGAGGTGGCCCGCTTCCACAAGACCTACCGCTGGCCGGCCTACACGCGCCGGGAAGCGGCCACGGTCGTGGCCGAGAACGGCGACCTGGAGGCGCTGGAGGGGACCGAGGTCGACATGGAGCTCGAGACCAACCAGGAGGTCCGCTCCGGCGAGCTGAGGCTGGAGCAGGGCGGCAAGTCCGCGGCGGCCCGCCTGGAGGCCGCCGGCCCGCGCCGGCTCCGCATCCGCCTGCCCATCGCGGCCTCGGGCCTCTATCGCGTCCACCTCGTCTCGGCCGAGACCGGCTTCGAGAACAAGTTCAGCCCCCAGTACGAGATCCGCTCCCTGCCCGACCAGCTCCCGCGCGTGGCGATCGAGGAGCCCCAGCAGGACCTCATCGTCCCGCCGGACGAGGTCGTGACGGTCCGGGGCGCGGCCAAGGACGACATCGGCCTGGCGCGCGTGGTCCAGATGGTCCGCGTGAACCAGGGGGAGTGGAGCGAGGTCCCGCTGGCGGCCGGGAACCTCGGCGCCCAGGCGGCCGTCTCGCGCCGCTGGGACCTCTTCGACCAGCGCGTCCAGCCGGGCGACCGCCTGACCACGAAGCTCGTGGCGGTGGACCTCAAGGGGAACCGCGCGGAGTCGGCCCCGGTGCACGTGGTGATCACCTCGCCGGGCTTCGATCCCCAGCGGCTGGTGCCGCTGGAGGCCAAGCGGATGGCCTACGCGGGCCTCGCGGCCCTCCGCGATGCCGTGCGGGCCATGGAGAAGAAGGTGCAGGAGGCCGTGCAGGCGGTGGACTCGGGCGGCGAGCTCCAGCGCACCCAGGCCCTGCTCAACCTCGCCGACGAGATGGAGAAGGTCTCCCAGCAGGCCGACGCCGCCGAGGCGCGGGTCAAGGACGCCCTCCGCAGTGCCCGCGCCGGGCGCGAGGCGCACGACCTGATCCTGGCGGGCCTCCTCGTCCGCCGGGTCCGCGACGACTCCGTGCAGGGCGCCCGCGCGGAGGTCCGGCGCGCCTCCGCCGCCGCGGAGAAGCCCGCGGCGCAGGCCGGCATGAGGCGGGCCGCCGAGACCTTCCGGCGCGCCGCCGAGCGCGCCTCCGGCGCCGAGGAGGCCTACCGCGAGATCCTGGCCTCCGAGGAGGCGGTGGCGGCGCTCCTCGACCTCAAGGACCTCGCGCGGGACGAGGCCGCCATCAACCGCCAGGCCGCCCAGTCCGTGCAGGCGAAGGACCCCAAGACGTGGGAGCGGCTGGCCCGCCGGCAAGGCGTGGCGGCCAGCCAGTCCAAGGCGATCGAGGAGGTCCTGAGGTCCCTGGCGCTCCACGCCCGCGACGGCATGGAGAAGCGGGTCGAGAAGACCGCGCAGGACCTCCAGAACAAGCGGACCGAGGTCGAGAACGCCCTCGCCCAGCCGCCCGCGGACCGGCTCCTGGGCCTCTCCCAGGCCGTGCAGAGGCAGGTCGAGGCCGCCTTCGCCGCCCACCATCCGCTGGAGCTGGAGCTCGCGCGCCGGGCCGACCGCGCCCGCGAGGCGCTCGCGCGCCGGGCGG
>CAYNDR010000110.1:0-7691 GCA_964395295.1 uncultured Planctomycetales bacterium | reverse complement strand
TATTCCGACGTCCAGGGCGCGCACCGGGAGATCCAGACCCTGGCGGACCTGGAGGCGAAGAAGAAGCAGGACAAGGACCAGTCGGCCCGCGCCGTGGAGCGGTGGAAGGCCTCCCGCGAGCTGCTCGAGGCGCGCGCCTCGCAGGAGGAGTGCCGCCGGGACTCCGACCCCTGCTTCGTCTCCGACGCGTCGCTGGCCTCCCGCGCGCTCGGCGCGGTGCTGGAGACCTGGCAGAACGTGGGCGGGTCCGCCCGGGCGGGGAAGACCCTCAAGGAGGTGGAGCAGGCGTTCCGGACGCTCGAGGCCGGCCACCTGCTGACGGAGCTCTCGATCGCCCTCCGCGAGATGGGCGAGCGCGAGCGCTGGGAGGGCCCCACGCCCAACGCCTCGGCGCGCCACCCCAAGGACTGGGCCTGGATGGAAGGCCGGATGAAGGCCCTCCCCGAGGACCTGAAGCAGGGGCGCATGCCCGCGGACGCCGTCCAGAACCTCCTCAAGGCCTGGCGCGGGCCGGAGGGGGACCGCCTGCGGCGCGAGATGAACGAGCGGCTCCAGCCGGCCCGCCGGCCGGGGCCCGTGGCGGACGCCCTGGAGCGGGTGGGCGCGGACGTGAACCGCGCGCACCTGCAGGTCCAGCCCGCGATGGAGGAGGCCCGCGCGGTCCTGAGGAAGCTCGTCCCCTCCCTGCCGGAGCGCCTGGCGATGCTGGCCGAGGAGGCCCGGAAGATGGAGCAGGCCACCGGCCAGCTGGCCCAGAAGGCCCGGCAGGAGGAGGCCGCCCAGGTCCGCCCCGAGGCGCGGAAACTGCTGGACTCCCAGCAGGGTCTCGACCGCGAGATCCAGGACGCGATGACCCAGCTCCGCCGGGACGCCAACATGCAGGACCTCTTCACGCGGGAGGGCCGCGAGCGCGCCCGCGACGCCGACGACGCCGTGGCCATGCTCACCGAGACCCCGCCGAAGGCGGAGGACCTCCTCTCCGAGGCGGCGGCCTCGCCGGAACGGCAGGCCCAGTCGAAGGCCCTCAACGGCGCCGCGGAACAGCAGGACAAGATGGCCGACGCGCTCAAGACGCTCGCGGAGCACTACAAGAACGTGGATCTCGGCAAGCCCGAGGAGACGCGGCCCGAACTGCGCAAGGCCGAGGAGGCGCTGGGCCTCAAGGATGCGCTGGACGCGCAGTACGGCCAGATGGAGCAGTTGGCGGAGATGGCCAAGCAGGCCAACAAGGAAGCGCTGATGCAGGCGCTGGAGAACGCGCTGTCGGGCAACGAGGCCATGCAGAGGAAGCTGGAGCAGTTGGCGCAGAACGCGCTCGACCGGGCGGAGGCGGCCTTGCAGGACGCCTCGGCCCGCGAGCAGGAGGCCCAGCAGTCCCTCCAGCAGATGGCCCAACAGCAGGCCCAGCGGCAGGCGCAGAAGGCGGCCTCGGTGGCCGAGCAGGCCCGCAAGATCGCCGAGCAGGCCCGCCAGATGGCCAAACAGGACGTGCCGCAGATCGCCCAGCAGGCGCCCCAGGCGCGGAACCAGGCCAACGAGGCGGCGACGGACCTCCAGGGGGGGGCCAACGCGGGGCCGCAGGACTTCTCACAGCCTCAGCAGGCCGCGCAGGGGATGGAGAACGCCGCGAAGGAGCTGGGCGACGCGGCGAAGGACTTGAGGGACGCCCAGCAGGCGGCCCACCAGGCGGCCGACCAGTCCCGGCAGAACGCCCAGAAGGAGTCGCAGGAGTCCCAGGCCGCGCAACAGGCGTCCCAGAAGGCGGCCCAGAAGTCCCAGCAGGCGGGCCAGGAGGCCCAGCAGGCCCAGCAGTCCGCCCAGCAGGCGGCGCAGGCCGCCCAGAAGGAGCCCGCGAACCAGGCGGCCCAGCAGGCGTCCCAGCAGGCGGGCCAGAAGGCCGAGCAGTCGGCGCAGGCCGCCCAGCAGGCCCAGCAGGCGGCCCAGCAGGCCCAGCAGGCCGCGCAGGCCGAGGCCGCGCAGGCGCAGGCCGCCCAGCAGGCGGCCCAGTCCGCGCAGTCCGGGGAGAACCAGGCGGGACAGGCGGCGCAGAAGGCGGACCAGCTCGCCCAGCAGGCCCGCCAGCTGGCCGACCAGCTCCGCGGGCAGGCCCAGCCGAAGGCCAATCCGCAGATGGCCCAGCAGGCCCAACAGCAGGGGCCGATCGGGCAGACGGTGGACGAGGCGGCCGGGGACGTCTCCCGGGCGGCCCGCCACATGGAGCGGCTGGGGTACGGGGAGCAGTCCCAGACGTACGAGCAGATCGCCCAGGGCACGGAGTCGGTGGCGGACAAGGAGATCCCGGCGGCGCAGAAGGCCCTGGCGGACGCGCAGGCCCCCCAGCAGGCCCAGCCCGCGGTGGCGGCCGCCCAGAAGGCGATCGACGGCCAGCTCTCGGCGCTCGACCAGGCCCGGCAGGCGCAGTCGTCGCCGCCGCCCTCGGGCCAGGCCCAGCAGAGCGGCCTCTCCGAGGCCGCGGCCGAGTTCATGGCCAACGCGCTGAACTCGCTGGACGCGGAGATGAACTCGGAGCAGGGACAGCCGGGCCAGCAGGCGGGCCGGCCGTCCTCCCAGGGCGGTCCGCCGTCGGCCCAGCAGGCGATGTCCGCGGCGGCGCAGGCGCAGGCGCAGGCGATGCGCTCGGGGCGGACGCCGGGCATGGGCAAGACGCCGGGGCAGATGCCCTTTTCGCAGAGCCAGGGCCAGGGCGCCGGGGCGTCGGTGGAGGCGGGCGAACTGCCGCAGGCCCAGCTCGCCCCGGGCGCCGCGCTCAAGAAGGGCGACTGGGGCCGCCTGCCGCCGCGGCTGGCGCGCGACCTCATGGAGGCCCAGCGCGAGAACGTCTCCGGGGAGTACCGGACCATGATCGAGACCTACTTCAAGGCGGTGGCGGAGCGGGCCCGGGAGAAAAAGTGATGATCCGCACGATCGTCTTCGCGGCGGCGCTCCTCCTCGGGTCGGTCCCCGCGCGGGGGCAGGACGCCCCGGCGGCCCCGCAGGGCGTGGACAAGGTGGACCAGGCCATCTCGCGCGCGATCGCCTTCCTCGCGGGCGTGCAGGGCAAGGACGGCGCGATCCAGGACCCCGAGCGGGGGACCCACAACCAGACGGTGATGACGTCGCTGGCCATCATGGCGATGGCGGCGGTGGGGCACCAGACCACGGACGAGACGAAGGAGGGGGCCGCGATGAAGAAGGCCCTGGCCTTCGTCCTGAAGGCGGACCGGCAGGAGGAGAACGGCTACTTCGGCAACCGGGACGGCTCGCGGATGTACGGCCACGGCATCGTGACGCTCACGCTCTGCGAGATGCTGGGGATGGGGGTGGACGGCCAGCAGGACCAGGCGCTCCGCGAGCGCGCCCGGAAGGGGATCCAGCTCATCCTCCGCGGCCAGCAGATCAAGAAGGACCCGCGCAGTCAGGGCGGCTGGCGCTACAATCCCGACTCGGGGGACTCGGACCTCTCGGTGACGGTCTGGCAGCTCATGTCGCTGAGGTCGGCCCGGAACGCGGGGCTGGAGGTCCCCAAGGAGGCGATCGAGCAGGCCGTGGGGTACGTCAAGCGGTGCTACTACTCGAAGAAGTCGAAGGAGGGGAAGAACGAGGACCGCAAGAGCGCCTGCGGCTACGAGCCCAACCGTTCCCCCGAGTACGCGATGGCGTCGGCGGGGCTCCTTTCGCTCCAGGCGTGCGGCGAGTACGACTGCCTGGAGGTGGCGGGCTCGGCGGACTGGCTCAAGGACCAGAAGCTCAAGTACGAGTCCGAGTGGTTCTTCTACGGGACGTACTATTACGCGCAGGGGATGTTCCAGCGCGGGGGGGAGCACGCCGCGCACGCCCGCAAGACGGTGGAGGAACTGCTCCTGCCCCAGCAGGGGAAGGACGGCTCCTGGACGGCGCGGCACGGGCAGGAGCACAACGCCGGGAGGGTCTACGCCACGAGCATGGGGGTGCTCTCGCTCGCCGTGAAGTGCCACTTCATGCCGATCTACCAGCGGTAGGCGGGGCCGTCCCTTACGGCTGGGCGGGCGCGGCGACCTTGGAGTATTCCGCGTCGGGCGCCGCGTAGGGGAGGAAGCCGGCGTCCTTGCAGAACCTGGCCGCGTCGCGGACCTCGTCCGGCTTGTCGGTGACGAACAGCGCCAGGATCGCGACGTCGTGGCGCGCGCGCGCCTCCTTGAGGGCGGCCATCGCGGCCTCGTCCGGCTTCTTCGGGTCCAGGCCCTCGGCGAGGAAGGCGTTGAGGGCGGGCCCCGCCTTCTTCGGGTCGCCGCGCCCCACGAGGAGCGCCTTCGGGAACTTCCTGCGCATCTCCGCGGCCTGCTCCGCGGGCACCGTGAATCCCGCGAAGCCCTTCTGGAGCGCCTCCTGGGGGTTCCCCGAGAGCGCGACCGCCTTCAGGTCGGCGAGGTCCTCCTTCGCGTACTGCGCCGGGTCGAGGAGGACGAGGCCGAACTTCTGGAGCGCCTCCAGTTCCCCCTTGCCGGAATAGGCCGCCCAACTGCGGACGTCCGGGGGGAGCCCGCCGAGGGACTCCTCGGGGGGGACGGCGAAGCCCGCCTTGTTCGCCTTCCACCAGCCGTTCCACTCCTCCGAGGTGGTGAGCTTCTGGCCGGTGATCCGGCGGAGCGCCGCGAGCGTGTCGGGCGCCAGGGGCTTCCGCGGATTGACCATGGCCCCCATCTCGAGCGACGTGGCGGCATGATGGAGGCGGATCAGCTGGTCCAGGGACGAGGCGTCGCGGATCCTCGCCAGGGCCCGCACCGACTCGGCGATGAGGGGGATGTTGTTCTTGGTGAGGATCTGGACCAGGCGCGGCACGCACGAGCGGTCGCGGCAGGAGCCCAGGGCCCGCACGATCGCCTCGGCCGCGGCCTGCGAGCCGGGGGTCTTCGGATTCTCGCTCGCCATGAGCATCCCGTACGTGTTGAGCGTGGCCACGAGCGACGGCCCCACCTTGGGATCGCCGATCCGGCCGATCGCGTCGGCGGCGGCGATCCTGACCTCGTCGGCGAAGGGCCCGGCGACGATCTGGGTGAGTTTCTGGGCGACCTTGGTATGGCGGGTTCGGGCGAGGGCCTTGACCGCGGCGACGCGGTCGGCGTCGCTCCGGGCGGCCTTCATCGCCTCGGTGAATTCCTTGATGCGCGCATCGGGGTCGTCCTGGGGGGCGGGCGGGAGGGCGAGGGCCAGGGCGGCGAGGAGGAGGAATCGCATCATCGCTAGATTATACGCCGGTTTTGCTTGATTTCACGGACTTGCGGCCCTAAGCTCGGGACGCCCGCGATGGCCCCCCTCGTCTAGTGGCCTAGGACAGGGCCCTCTCAAGGCTCAAACACGGGTTCGAATCCCGTGGGGGGCGCCAACTGTAGGGAAACGGATTCCCCAAGCCTTCCCGCCACCGCTTCAACAGCCGCGAGCGGGGAAGGAGCGTCCTCGCCCAAGCCGTCGTCGTAGAAGGTGACCTGCACGCGGCGCTTCTTCCCGTCGATGATGATCTCGTGGACGAAGGCCCGGATGAAGCGCTTCCGCTCATCCACGGTCCCGGTTTCCAGCACGTCCTTCAGGTGGACGACGTAGTCCGCGGCCTGACGGGCGAGCGCCTTCAAGTCCCGCGTGATGATCCCCTCCGCGCGGGCGGCGACCCGCAGCGCCCGGAGTTCGTTCTCCAGGGCTTCGGTCTCCTTGCGGAGCTGTCCGATGGCGTCGTTCAGGAACGCCAGGTTCTCCGGCGACACGTTCGCGACGAGGAGCTTCCCCTGCTCCTTCTTTTCCGCGATCTTGCGCTCCAAGTCCTTGATCTCGCGGTCGCCGCTTGAGGCGGCCTGCTGGCCGGCGGCGAGGGCTTTCTCCAAGGCCTTCTCGATCTCCGCGCGGCTGCCGAAGAGCGCCCCCTGGCCGAAGATCCGCTTCTTGATTTGGTCGATCGTCCAGGCTTCCAGCGGATTGGCCGGGACCAGGGTGCAGCGGCAGACGCTCTTCCCGCCCATATGGTAGCCGCCGTCCATGTAGCGCCGGATCTTGCTGCGGCGGTCCGTGTCGCCCTGGAACCTGTAGCCGCAGTGGGCGCACTTCATGAGCCCGTCGCCGGAAAGGAGGTAGGCCGACCGGGTGCCCAAACCCTCGAACTTCCTGGCGCCGAGCCTGTCCGCACCGAGACTCGCCTGGGCCTCCTCCCAGACCGCCTTGTCGACGATCGCCTCGTGGCAGTCCTCGATGAGGATGCACTCCTCGATCCTGCGGCACACGTAAGCGCGACCAGGGACGTCCTTCCGCTCGATGATCGGGGCAAAGCCGGTTTCGGTCTTCTGGATCGTGAGCCAATGGTGCTTCCCGTCGCTCTTGCGTCCGTAGACGAGGGCACCCTTGTAGGCGGGATTCACGATGATGCCCCGGACGCCGGTATGAAGCCATTTCCGGCCGCGCGGCGGCGGGACGCCCTTCATGTTCAGCCAGCCTGCGATCCGGCGCAGGCCCCAGCCCTCCTTCACGAACTTCTCGAAGATCAGACGGACGATTGCGGCGAGCTTCGGGTCTCCCGGGACGAGTTTCACCCGGTCGCCCTTGAGCTTGTCGGAGTAGGCCGAACGGCGCTTGCCCTTATCCTCGATGGGCCGGAGCGTCTCGACCAGCGTGCCGTCCAAAGTGCGCTTCTCGACGGCATTGTCGGGCCGCGTGGTGTCGCGGTACTTGGGCTTTCACTCCGGGTCGTGGGTCAGCCGGTCGAAGGCGTAGGGCGCCGACCCACCGGGCCACCAGCCTTTTTCGGCGAGCGAACAGCCCGTCCGGAGGCCGTACTTCGAGAGGTTGACACTGTAGTCGTACGCCTGCTCGCTCTTGATGATGGCCTGGACGAAGTCGGCGATGTTGCCGCGGCTGCGGATCTTCTCGCTGACGGAGTAGAACTCGAAGCCGTACTTCTCGATCTCGACGAAGTAGGCAAAAATCTTCTTCGCGTCGTCGAATCGGCCGAAGCGCGAGAGCTCGTAAACGAGGATCGGGATGAAGTCCGCATTCGAGCGCACCGGGTGCGGGTGGGTCCGGACATATTCGAGGACGGCGAGGAGCCCGGGACGCGTCTCGTCATGCCCGCGCAGGCCGTCATCCTCGAAGGTGGCGATCACCCTCGTCAGCCCGAGCGCGATCCGCTCGACCGAGAGTGCCTGTTCCTGGTCCTCGAGGCTTGCGTCCTGGACCTCCTTCGAGCACCGCTTGTAGATCAGGCACCCGTCGCCCTTCCAGAGCCGCTGCATGTTCCGGATCATTGGTTCATCCTCCAGTCGTCCTTACGCCGCCTTCCGCGCCGGGGCGGAACTTGTATCAAACCGGGCCACATGACGGACGAGGAGCCGGACGAGCAGGCTCCGCGCCTCCGCACGTCGAAACGCCGCCTCCGACGCCGGCGGTCCCACCAGGGATTCGACCACATATGCATCGTGGACTTCCTCAACGTTCAAGCACGAAGCAGCCAAACCAGCATCAGTTGGCCGTCCTCCCGCCGGACGATCTCCTTCGGCTTCGAGGTGACCCTGTGGAGGAATCCGCCGGAGGCGAGGGGCGGCAGTCGTCTCGTCGCCTGCATGTTGGACAGAAGGAGTCTTCGGGTGGACGGGGACAGGCGAGACGTTGGCAGGTAGGGGTGCTTCGTGGCGGGCCTCTTCTTCGGGGGACGCTCCCGGCAGGCCGGGGCGTCG
>CAYNDR010000109.1:0-17787 GCA_964395295.1 uncultured Planctomycetales bacterium | reverse complement strand
CCAGTGGCCGCCGGCGCGGACGAACGCCCCGACGGCCTGGACCATGGCCGGGCCGGCGGCGGGGGGGCGGTTCACGACCGCCTCCGCCTGGCCGAGGCGGGCGAGGCCGCCGGCGTCCAGCCACGCCGCGGCGTCCTTCCCCGGCCTCAGCCGGACGGGGGCGTCCATCGATCAGGGCGGGGAAACCCTCATGGCCGGGTTTCCTGCACCACCCGTTGCCCGGTGGGGTGCGCCACCGGCTTCTATTGCCGACGGCGAAATTCCTCCAGGAACGCGTTCGCCAATTCCACCAGTTCCCGTCGCATCTGGTCCTGGGGCAGGGGAAGGCGACCCTGGAAATATTCGACGAGGGTATCCACCCCCTCGGCGTCCATCTCGGTGAAGCAGCGCCTCAAGGAGCCGATCCCTTCCTGCACCACCTTCCGCCCCTCGCAGCGCCTGGCCTGTCGGGCCAGCGCCTCCACTCCCCCGGGCGCGTCCTGGAGAAGGGCGTAGAGGTCCGCGGCGTCCTTCAAGGCACGGCGTTTTTCGGATCTTCTCCCTCGTCCCTCGAAGGCGACGGCCTTCAAGAGCGCGAGGATGAAGGGGCGGATCAGACGGACTTTCCCCGACCGGGAATCCCCCGCCGGTCCGATCCCCTGGAACCCCTTCCACTCGCTTTCCTGGACCGCCAGGATACCACCCTCCAGCACACGGGTCTGGAGATCGCCGACGGGGCACAGCGTTTCGCCCCGGTCGGCGAGCCGGCCGCCCGAACGCTCCGGCCCCTGGAAGTCGACGCGGACGACCCGGTGCTCGCCGCGGCATTTCCTGCCGAAGGAAAAGGGCACCACGTGTCCTTGCTCTTCCCACTCGGAGTCATCCATCGCGAGGAGCCGGGCGCGGAGGTCGGGGCAGGCGTCTTTCAGGGACATTTCCACGACGAGATCCACGTCGGCCGTATAGAGCGGCACGAAGTCCGGCGGCCGCTCCACCCACTCGTAGACCGCGAGTCCCCCGCCCAGGGCGCTCCTTTCGCGCAGGTCGGGAAGCCGGTCGAAGAGCTCGATGAGCACCCCCTTGGCCAGGAGCGTCGTCTCCTCGTCCGCGTTGCCGTAAAATCCCCGGACCATCTTAGAGCACCAGGTCGATCGCCGCCGCTTCGCGGACCCACCGGCGGAGGTTTTCCACGCGCTCCGTCACCTGCGGGGCACCGTCCGTACAGCGGCTCACGGCGATCTTCAGGTGATCGCGGGCGATGCCGGCGTGACGGTCCCGGTCCTTTCCATCCGCACGAACGGCCAGGAGCGCCTGCCGAAGCCCCAGCAGATATCGAAGGAGCGCGGAATTCGTGCGGCCAGGGCCGCCGCATCCACGAACGCTACGGGACCCCCTCGGGAAGAGGGACGTGGTCCACAACGGCATCGACTCCGCCCTCTTCCACCCGGGGGCGGACGGCGGGGCCGGGCCCACGTGCTGGAGCACGACGACCGGGGGGCGCGGGCGGGGAAGCACATCGGGATCCTGGAGGAGGTCATCCAACCGCGCCCATCTTGACGTCCGCGTTCCCAACAGGGTACGATTGAATCCATGAGGAAAGCGGGAAAACACCTCTACGTGGTCTGCCTGGAACAGGAAGAAGACGGCCGTTGGAGCGTCCACGTGCCCTCTCTCCCCGGGTGCTATTCCGACGGGGACACCCTCGAAGAGGCGAAGAGGAACATCGCCGAGGCCATCCGGGCCTTCAACGAGAGCGTCCGCAAAGACCGCCTGCCCCTTTACGACCCCTCGCGCGCGCTCTTCGGAAGCGTCGAGGCATAACTCGGGTGGCCCGCCTTCCCCAGGTCCCCGGCAAGAGGCTGATCCGGGCCCTCGAAACCCCGCGGTGGTTCGTCCATCACCAGGTCGGATCGCACGTCGTCATGAAGCACCCGGACCATCCGGCCTTCAGGATCGTCATCCCGTGCCATTCCAAGCCGGCAGCCGAAGGCACCCTTGGACGCATCCTGAAAGACGCCGGATTGACGGGCGACCAGCTCCGGGAATTGCCTTAAAGGATCTCGTCCTCCAGCACCCTGGAGACTGCCGCGCTTCATGGCACGCGCGTTGACGAATTCGGTGATCCGTCCCCACGCAGGCGCGGATGCGGGCGCAGGCCGTCGGGATGTCCTCCCGATAAACCCGCAGACCACGCAAAATCCGGGACTTCCCGCATGATCATCCCGCGCCGCGAGGGGTTGAGGTCCTGCTTCCTCACCGACGCGTGCCGGAGGCGGCGCGCCGGCGAGGGCGGGAGGGGTCCGGGGACCGAGAATCGTCCTTCCCCTTCAACCCCGGAATCGCCGCCCTATTCTCCATGAAGGCGGTTTCAAGGACGGATCACCCCCGCATCGAGCGCCGCCTCCGCGTCTGCGGCGGCGAGCCCGTCCTCCGGGGGACCCGCTTCCCCGTCCGGTCGGTCGTGGTGTACGTCTAACGTACTCCCGGGGGGAGCCCGTCACCGCCTCGGTCGGGGGCCCGTCTAGCTGAAATCCCCCGCCAGCATCGACTTGATCAAATCCCCAATCCGCTTCCCCGCGGACGGCAGCCCCAGCAAGTCCATGGGGCGATCCCCCTCCAGCCGTGCCTGGGGGGTCTTGAAGAACAGGACCCGCCCCTCTACCCGGAAATGCTTGTCCAGAATGCGGAGGATTTCCCTCAAGCCCGCCAGCTTCCCGCACGCTCTACGATCCGGCGCCACCCGGCCCGCTTCCCAGCGGTGGACCGAAGACGTTGCGACTCCAAGGATCCGGGCGAATTCCTCCTGCGTCGCCCCAAGCCGCCGGCGCACGCCACGAATAGCGTGACCCGACCAAACCTCGCTTGGGGTTGCCGTCAACGTTCGGGGAGTCAGTCCCGCCGCCTTCAGCTTCTTCGTGATGTCCCCCAGCTTCCGCCGGTGCGCAAACGCCGTAGCCATGGTCGGACTCCTCAGCTGTTCCCTTGAGGATGAGAATCCCCCGGTCTTCCTTCCTCACGGGTATTCCTTCCACCGCGCCCGGCGAAATTGGCCGGGAGCCGCATTCTCGAGGAATAGCGCCAAGCACCACCGCCTTCGATCCTGGACGGACTTGTAAAGAATCCCCTGAATCCCGTCCCGACGGGCCCGGGTTCCCAGGGCCTTTACCGCCCAGGCATGCCTCTTCTCCTGAATGAGACGGGCCAATGCCTTCCCCAACTGTCCCACGGGCCTTCTCAAATCCCATACCCACGCATCCACGCGCGCCCGGGCCCAGCAGCACTTGAGCGGGACAAGGCCTCCTTGCCTCCCGAAAACCTCCGCCCCGCATGCCTTCAAATCCTTCCCGAGGTACGTTGTCCTCGCGTTGTCCCGCGGGAAGTTGAACCTCTGCGAAGGATGCACAGGGCTCCACTTCCTCGTCGCCGAGATCCGATACATCCATCGGCGCAGCCGAACGATCCTCATGGACCCCCGATCATCTCCACGGTTGCTTTACCACTATGCACGTGCCTAGTCAACATAATTCATCGCCCCCGGCGTGGCAAGCCCATCCTTGCGGCGCGGAACGGACGCGCTCCCGGTCGGACCCGCTTCCCCGTGCGGTCGGTCGTGGTGGCCGTCTGTCGCCACGGGATGACCCCCGAGGAAGCGGCCGGCGAGTGGAAGCCCCTTTCGCCGGCCGGGATCTACGAGGCCCTGTTTTGCGGCCACGACCCCAAGGAACAGATCGACCGACTCATCCGGGATAACCGGGAATCCCTCGCCCGGAAGAAGGCCATCGGATAGGGAAAACCTCCGCGGGCTCGCGGTCCGGCCGGACGAGATCTTCTCCGGGCGGCCTTGAGATCGGGGCCCCGGCGATCCCTGCTTCCCCACCGCCGCGTGCCCGAGACGGCGCGCCGGCGAGGGCGGGAGGGGCCCGGGGACCGTCGCAGTGACGTGGCGCAGAGTCTCCAGCACCACCCGCCGCGAGACCTCCCCGTCCGGCTGAGTACTGCCGATGCGGAACCGCCGGCCCCAGCCCCCCAGGCGATGGCCCCCCGCCGGCGTCTCTTGCGCCCCGCGCACCAGGGAGACTCCGGGATCCTCCAGCCCGCGATTCACCACGCCCTCGATCGCCTCGATCTTCTCCACGTCCCCGTCGCCGAACCACGCGCGGCCCTCCGCGGTCACGCTCAACGCCCCGGCCGCCGGTTTACCCCGAGCCGGGCCGAGGGGCCAGCCCCAGCGCCGTCGAGAGCGGGACCGCCAGGACCCGCGCCGCCACGGGGCGCGCACCGGACCGCCAGCCCCACCACCCGACCGTCCGCTCACTCGCCGCCGGGCTCGAATCCAATCCCGCCGGCCTCAGGGTCTGGAACCACCGGTTCGACTGGGAATACCGCGATACCCTCCGCGCCCCCTGGTACTCGGGACTCGCCCAGGCACAGGGGATCTCCGCCCTCGTCCGCGCCCACAAGGAAACCGGGAAGGCCGCCTGGCTCGACGCCGCCCGCGAGGCCTTCCAGCCCCTCCTCCGGAAGACCTCCGAGGGAGGCGTCCTCCACGTGGACGACGCCGGACGAACCTGGATCGAGGAATACCTCGTCTCCCCCCCCACCCACATCCTCAACGGCTTCATCTGGGCCCTGTGGGGGGTCTACGACTGCCACCTGGCCACGGGCGAGCCGGCGGCGCGGGACCTCTTCGACCGGTGCCTGGACACCCTCCGCTCCAACCTGGCCCGGTACGATACGGGCTACTGGTCCCTCTACGAGCAGTCGGGGACCCGCCTCCCCATGCTGGCCAGCCCCTTCTACCACAGGTTGCACATCGTCCAGCTCCGCGTCCTCCACGCCCTGACGGGAGACGCCCTCTTCAAGGACTTCGCCGACCGGTGGGAGGGGTACGCCGGGAGGCTGCTGAACCGCGCGCGGGCGTGGGCCCTGAAGGCGGCGTTCAAGCTGATCTATTATTGAGCCCGTGAATGCCCCTGTTGAACCCGACCCCGGATCCCGATATATTGGAACCATGTCGACCGTGAGGATCGAATTGCCCCAGAAGCTGCGCGACCAGATCCGAGAGTTCGTCGACCACGGATGGTTCTCGAACGAATCCGATCTCGTCCAGGAAGCCATCCGGCGTTTCCTGGAGGCGAGGGAACCCGAACTGATGTCCCGCTTCGTCCGGGAAGACGTGGAATGGGGCCTCAGGGGCGATGAGTAAATCCGTCGTCCGCGACGCGGGTCCGGTCATCCCCCTGGACCCGCTCGACCGGGATTGACTTCCCCGGGGACGAAGTTAGGATGAAGATATGGCGGCAGCGATCCGGAAAAAGTACTCCTACGCGGATTTCCTGAAGTTCCCGGACGATGGAAACCGCCACGAGATCGTCGAGGGGGAATGGATCATGACGCCGCCACCCACGTTCAATCACCAGAAGGTGGTGGCCAATCTCCTGCTGATCCTCGGATCGCATGTCCGATCCCGGAAGCTGGGAGACGTCCTGGCCTCGCCCATCGGCGTGGAACTTTCCAGGCACGACGTGGTCCAGCCCGACGTCCTGTTCCTGTCCGGCCGGCGGAGTTCCATCGCGAAGACGGACGGCCTCCACGGCGCCCCCGACCTGGTCGTCGAAGTCCTTTCGCCTTCCACGGCGGGCATCGACCGGCTCAGGAAATACCGGGCTTACGAGCGCGCCGGGGTGCGCGAATACTGGATCGTGGACCCGCCGTCGCTATCCGTGGAGGTCGTGGAGTTCGGACGCGCGCGGCGGACCCGCGTCTTCAAAGAAGGCCAGTACTTCGAATCCGCCATCCTGCCGGGGCTCACGGTCAAGCTGGACGAGATATTCTCCAGGCTCCGTTGAGGATCCTCTACGTCTCCCAGTACTTCCCCCCCGAGATCGGCGCCCCGGCCGCGCGGGTCCATGAGCTTTCCCGCGAATAGGTCCGGCAGGGCCACAAAGCAACCGTCCTCACCGGCTTTGCCCACCACCCCACCGGGATAAAAGCCCCCCGCGACCGCGGCGTCCCCTTCCGGCGCGAGCGCGTGGACGGCATCGACATCCTCCGCACCTACGTGTATGCCGACCCCAACCGCGGGACCCTCCGGAGGATGGCCTCCTACGCCTCGTTCATGGCCTCCGCCTCGGCCCCCTCCTCGCGGGCCGCCCCGACGCGGTCGTGGCCACCTCCCCCCAGCTCCTCTGCGGCGCCGCGGGCTGGTTCCTCGCCCGCGCCCTCGACGCCCCCTTCGTCTTCGAGGTCCGCGACCTCTGGCCCGAATCCATCGCCGCCGTGGAGGCGATGCGGGAGAACGCCGTCACCCGCGGGCTCCGGTCGCTCGCCGCCCTCCTCTACCGGCAGAGCCGACGCATCGTCACCGTGGGCGAGGGCTACCGCCGCCGCATCCACGAGCTCTACGGGACCCCCCTCGGGAAGATGGACGTGGTCCACAACGGCATCGACCCCGCCCTCTGGCGCGAAAGTACATCGGGATCCTGGAAGGGGTCATCCGCCGTCTTGACGCCCCGGGAGAGCACGGTTACCATTAACCCGGCGGAGGAAGGCCATGCATAAAAAGCCCGGGATGACCTTGAAGCTTCCGGCGCACGTCATGCTGTTCCAATACGCCGACGTGCCCGGCGAGGTCCATGTCACGTGCCTCGAAGCGGGGGCTTTCGGCGCCGGGTCCACCGTGGACGAGGCGTTCGAAAACCTGCTGGGATCCATCCGCGCGCAGTTCGAGGCCTCGGCCCCCCACGGGCCCTTCACGTTCTTCCGGTGCGGCGCGGACCCCGAGTGGGTCCAGGCCTGGAAGGAGGGGAAGCACCCGGCGCTGGACTCCGTGCGGATCGACCTCAAGGGCGTCGTCACCCTCCTGGCCACCCTGGGGGGAGGCAAGCCGCGGGTGGAACTCCTGCCCGAGGTCTCCTGCGAGTCTTCCCTGGGCCCTTCTTTCCTCCAGCCGGTCTGAGGTCCCGTGGCCGACCGAGACTTGCCGGCCGAGGTCGTCAGGCGGGCCCTGGAGATACTGGGTTGCGAGGCTCGCTTCGACGGGAATTACCTCAAGGTCTCCCGGCGGACGCCGGAAGGACCGAGGGGCACCGCCCAGCATCTCCACAAGGGCAAGAGGGACATCCTCCGCCGGGGCGCCGTCCGCACGATGTACAGGCACAAGCTGGGATTCACCGAGGAGGAGTTCTACAGGGCCGTCTCGGAAGTGGAGTGACAACCTCTCCGCCGCGACCGGCGGGCGGGGGCGTGTACGTCCCCCCCGAGGACCCCCGGGCGATGGCGGAGGCGGTCCGGGGCCTCGCGGCGGACCGGGAGAAGATCCGGGAGATGGGCCGCCGGGGCCGGGCCCATGTGCTGGAGCGCTACGACCGGGGGGCGCTGGCGCGGAAGTACATCGGGATCCTGGAAGGGGTCATCCAACCGCGCCCATCTTGACGTCCGCGTTCCCAACAGGTTATGATTGAATCCATGAGGAAAGTCGGAAAACACCTCTACGTGGTCTGCCTGGAACAGGAAGAAGACGGCCGTTGGAGCGTCCACGTGCCCTCTCTCCCCGGGTGCTATTCCGACGGGGACACCCTCGAAGAGGCGAAGAGGAACATCGCCGAGGCCATCCGGGCCTTCAACGAAAGCGTCCGCAAGGATCGCCTGCCCCTCTACGACCCCTCCCGCGCCCTCTTCGGGAGCGTAGAGGTCTAGCCGGGGTGGCCCGCCTCCCCCAGGTCCCGGGCAAGAGACTGGTTCGTGCCCTTGAAACCCTGCGATGGTTCGTCCATCACCAGGTGGGATCGCACGTCGTTATGAAGCACCCGGATAATCCCGCTTTCCGGATCGTCATCCCCTGCCATCCCAAGCCGATGGCCAAAGGCACCCTGGGACGCATCCTGAAAGACGCCGGCCTGACGGGCGATCAGCTCCGGGAATTGCTGTAAAGGATTTCCCCCTCCAGCACCCTGACCAGCCGCCCGGCGGCGCGGCCGTCCCAGAGGGGCGGGACCCGGCGGGGAGGAACGTCCCCCCGGAGGAGCCGCCGGACGTGGCGAAGGATGTCCTCGATCCGTGTCCCCGCCAGACGGTTGGTCCCCTGCCGGATCGTGGCCGGGCGCTCGGTGTTCTCCCGGAGCGTGAGGCAGGGCACGCCCAGCGCCGTGGTCTCCTCCTGCACCCCGCCCGAGTCGGTGAGCACGAACGCCGCCCGCGACTGGAGCCGGAGGAAATCCAGGTACCCCAGCGGCTCTATGAGCCGCACGCCCGGCTCCTCCCGCACCCATACCCCGAACCGCCGGGCGCTCGCCCGGGTGCGCGGGTGGATGGGGAAGACCACGGGGACGGACCGCCCCACCTCCCTCAGCAGGCGCTCGAACTTGCGGACGTCTTTCTCGGTGTCCACGTTGGAGGGGCGGTGGAGGGTCAGGAGGGCGTATCCCCGAGGCTTCAGGTCGAGGTCGCCGAGGATCTTCGAGCGCGCCGCCCGGGGCTTGAGGCGGAGGAGCGTGTCGATCATCAGGTTGCCCACGCGGCGGATGCGGCGGGCGGGGACGCCCTCGCGCCGGAGGTTCCGGTCGGCCTCGGGGGAGTGGGTGAAGCAGTAGTCCGAGAGGGAGTCCGTGATCCGGCGGTTGATCTCCTCGGGCATGGACTCGTCGAAACTGCGGAGCCCCGCCTCCACGTGGGCCACGGCAATCCCCATCTTGCGGGCGGCGAGGGCGGCGGCCAATGTGGAAGTGACGTCCCCCACCACGACGACGAGGCGGGGCCGGAGGTCCTCGAGGACGGGGACGAGGCGGGCGAAGATGAGGCCGATCTGCCGGGCGGCGGGGAGCGAGCCGACCTTCAGGTGGTGGTCGGGATCGGGGAGGCCCAGTTCGCGGAAGAAGGGGTCGGACATCCCGTCGTAGTGCTGGCCGGTATGGACGAGGGAAAAGTCGAACCGCGGGTGGCGGGCGAGGAGGCGCGCGAGGGGGGCCATCTTCATGAAATACCGCGGGCAAATACAACAGGGAGGATTGAAGCGTCGTATCCGTTCAGCTACGAAAGACGATGTCAAGACAATACGCCTCCGGTCCCACCGGAACAGGGTCAACTTGCTTCGGAGGGCCACTCTCGATGGCAGGAAACTCCTCAGGCCATCTCCCGACCCGCCGGTCGACGCCACTCTGCCGACTCCTGCTCGATCCCATGACTTCGGCTCCGACTTCAGCAGACCCTTCCGACCGTGTCCGTGTGTCGCGGGCTTGGTCCACCAGCCACTCAGCTACCTGGGACTCATCCCTCTGGGGAGGCCCATGGTCGTATCGGGCTTGGAGGCCGGGGGCCTATCCAGGGGTGGGGGACTCCGGACGCTTGGCGAAGCGTCCGGGCACCATGAACGGTTTTGAGACTTCCCCGGCTCCCGGGTCCGCTCAGAGCCTCGACACAAGGATCGCTCGCAGGATCGGGATCGACCCGGACCGCGGCGGTCCTGAGGATCAGCGGACCTCAGCCCGCGTAGTTATCCCTGTACCGTTCTCCTTTCCGCCACATCGACCACAGCGTCGTCACGATCTTCCTCTGCACGGTCAGCCGCGCGTGCGTCTCGTCTCCCGTGCTGAGGCACGAGGCCCGATACGTCCTCTTGAACGCGTTGTCCTCCTTCGTCCGCATCGTCCCCATGAAGGCCTTCCTCGAGAAATCCTTGAGCGCCCCGCAGCCGTTGCGATCCAGGGATTGGTGGCTGAGCTTCTGGCCGTCGCTCTCGCGCCAGGCGATGCCCAGACGGCAGTAGCGCCACACCTTCCGCTTGTGGGCGAACCGGTGCGGCGTCTGAATATATCCCGAGAACCGACACGCCAGCACCGGGCCGATCCCTGGCACCTCATCGAACCGGTCGATCTCCGGGTATCGCTTGGACTCCTTCCGCATCAGGGTCTCCGCCTCCCTCTGGGCCTTCAGGGCCGCCTCCAGCAGATCGAAGAGTTGCCCGATGGAGGCGCGAGCCGTCGGACAGGTCACTCGCGTGAGAACCTCGGCCCGCCCCTCCCGGGCAAAGATCGACTGGTCCTTCACGATCAGGCCCTGCGCGCGCAACCGCGCCTTGATGTCTCGCTTGAGCCGAGCTTCCGTCCGGGTGACCTGGTCGTAGTGCTGCACCAGCCGCTTGAACTCCGCGCGCCCCTCGTCGTCCCCGTAGTACACTTCGTGCACGTCCCCATCGCGGAGCATCTTCGAGAGCTTCTCGGCATCGATCCAGTCGTTCTTCAGGGGGTCCTTCCCGATCCAGGCGTTGGACTTCGGGTGGCTCACCACGACGCGGGCCACCCGGGGCTTGATCGTGTCCCTCACCCATCCGCTGAGCTCGCTGGCTTCGAGATGGACGTGGACCTCTCCGGGGATGGACGTAAAGGTCTCGATCAGGTTCTTCTCCTTCGTGTCGAAGGTCCGGTGATCGATCACCTCACCTTCTTGGTTCCTCACCGCCACCGTACAAGTTCTGGACCCCGTCTCCAATCCGACGTACACTTTTCCCATCGGGCGCCTCCTCTTCAAAAAACACACACAGAGGTACGGTACCTCCGGAGGCGTCCGATGTACTTGAACATTTCGTCCTGCTGTCCTTCCGCCGCCCTCACCGGGGCGGGGCGGCGGAAGGGCGGCGGGGCCAGCCGTGTGAGGCGAGTCGCCGGAGCGTTCGCAACGCCCGTGACGGCCAAGCCGTCCCGGCCGGCGCGGGCGTTGCAGCGAAGGCGACGATCGAATCCCCATGGCCCGGCTTTCTTAATACCAGGGGTATCTGAGAATCGAGAATCGGGAATCAAGGGGTAGTCCCCCCTTTCCCCCCGGGGGGGCAAGGGGGGAAATCCATTCTTAATTCTTGATTCTCGATTCTTATCACAACCAGGAACTGAACGCATGCATCTTATCATGGGGGGATCAGCTCCAGGCACACCAGGCGGTCCTTGCCCCGCGCGTAGAGCAGGCCGTGGGACAGGATCGGCGCCGCCCACGCGGGGTATTTGAGGAGCGGATCGCCCCCGGCCGACCGGAGCATGGCCCGCGCGACCTCCTCGTATCGCTCGGGGCCGGCCCGGAACAGCCTCAGCGCGCCGTCCTCGCCCAGGCAGACGAAGTGCCCGTCGACGTAGAGGAGCGAACAGCGGGTCAGGCCGGGGACGCTCCAGCGCACCTTGCCGGTGGCCAGCTCCACGCACCTCAGCTCCGCCTCGGCGGAGTGCCGCCCGCTGGACCCGTAGAGGTGGCCGTCCACGTGGATCGGGGTGTTCCAGTGGGTCGCCATGGCGGGGTCCCGCCGGCCGCCGTCCTTCCAGACGACCTCGGCGCCGCCGGGGCGCACCCTGAGGAGCGCGCCCCCCACGCCGTACGATTCTGAGATGAACACGAGGTCGCCGGCCACCACGGGATTGCTGGCGTTCACGCTCTGGAGCGCCCGCGCCCGCCACGGGTGGCGGAAGCGGACCTCGCCCGTGGCCGGGTCGAGGCCCACGAGCCCTCCGCGGGCGAACACGAAGCACCACCGCGCGCCGTTGATCGTGGCGGCCACGGGGCTGGAGTAGCTGGCCAGCTCGTCCGTGGCCTTGTATTTCGTCTTCCCGGTGCGCTTGTCGAACGCCACGATCCCGCTGTCCAGGCCGCGGACCTCGCCGGAGTGGATGTCCGGGCTTCCGGGCGGACTGCCGCCGACCTGCGCGATCAGCAGGTCGCCCTCCACGATCGGGGTACTGCCGACGCCGAAGAAGTTCTGGACGACGCCGAACTCCGCGCCCGTGTCCCTCCTCCAGACGACCGCGCCGTCGACGACTCGAAGGCAGTGGAGCATTCCCTCGGGGCCGTAGATGTAGACCAGGTCGCCGTCCGCGACGGGGCAACAGCGGGGGCCGTTGTCGTAGCAGTAGAGGTCCTGGTAGTCGGAGGGGTATTCGAACTTCCAGAGTTCCTCGCCGGTCTCGCTCTTCAGGCAGGAGAGGCGGAGGTTCTTCCCGGCGCGGTCGAACTGGAAGAGGCGGCCGCGCTGGACGGAGCAAATCCCGTAGCCGCCGCCGAGTTCCCTCTGCCAGACCACGCGGGGCCCCTCCGGGGGCCACCGGGCGGGGAGGCCGCGTTCGGGGGACTTGCCGTCGTGGTCCGGCCCCAGGAAGCCTGGCCAGTCGCCGCCGGTCCTGCGGGTGCGGAGGTCAGGGGGCGCGGCGGCGGGATCGGCCTGCCCGCGGGGGAGGAGGAGGCTCGCGGCCAGGGCCCAGGCGCCCGCGGCGCTCACCGCAGTCCGCCGCGCGCGGGCCAGTCCCGATGGAGTTTCAAGCCGGCCCCCCATCTCGGTGGCGCCTCCAGTGCCTGTTCATGGCGTCCTGCAGGAGGAGGTCCGGGAGGAGGCAGAGGAACAGGGTGATCACGATGGGGCTCAGCACCACGCCGGCGACCATCAGGCCCAGGCAGAGCCCCGAGATGTCCTTCGCGTCGGCGACCCCCTCGGCGCGCTCCATCTCGTAGAACGCCCTCGGGTAGTTGTAGGCGATCAGGAAGGCCCAGATGCCGCAGGTGAGGAATACCAGGAGGATGTCCAGCCCCGGCTTCAGCTCATCGCGGCGCCGGTGTTCGTTGATCTCCCGGCCCATGGCGTAAACGTGGTAGAGCGAGTAGAAACCGCAGGTAATGAGGTTGAGGAGGACGACGACGGCGACGCTCCGCTCCGGGCCGAGAGGGCCGTCCGGAGGCGGGGGCTGGGGCGGGGAGGAGGAGGGGCGGGGACCGCCGGAGAGGTCGCTCCCGCAGAAGCGGCACAGGACCGCCTCGCTCCGGATCGTCTCGGCGCAGAAGGGGCACGGTTTGCCCTCCGGGGGCGGCGGCGCCGCGGCCTTCCCCGGCATCCGGGCGGCCGCGGGGGGGCCCGCGAAGAAGCCCGCGAGCCCGGGGACGTCGGCCGCGCGGGTCCAGTCGGCCATGCCCGCCTTCCAGACCGGGCTGGCGGGCGTGATGCGGCCGGCCCGCGCCGCCTCGCGCAGCTGGTCGAGCGTGGCGGGCCCGGTCTTCCGGTCTCCCTCCGCGTACCACCAGACGCGGTCCACGTCTTCGGCGCCGTCCACGGTTGCCTCCCGGAGATTATAGCACGGGGGCGGGGGCCTTCGGGGGGAAGGCGTCGGGGCGGCCGGCATCGGCCTCGCGCTCTGTCCCACCCATCCCGGCAGGTGATCCTGGAGCCCCGTCCGCGGACCCCGGAGCCATGGCCACCTTCGAGTCCATCATTCCGGGCTTGATATATGCAGATAGCATGCTATGATAATGTAGCATATACTGGAAGTCCGCAAGGAGGCCTTTCATGGGCGGAGCGAGAACGACCCTCCACGTCAACGTGCCCCTTGAGATGAAAGAGGAGATGGAGCGGGTGGCGCGGGAGCTCGGATTGCCCTCGGCGGCGGGATACGTGGCCTACCTGCACTCGGCGATGGGGATTGCCGTGCAGCTTGAGGAACCCGAGAGGATGATTCTTCGCGAGCTGGCGTTGTACCGGAGTCATCGGCACGGGGGGACCGCCGAGGCGCGGTATGTGGCGAACCAGACGCGCATCATGAAGGATTACTTCCCCACGGCGGTGCGGAAGCTTGAGACGAGGGGACTGGTGAGGACGGATCGGTCCCCCCGATCGGACGTATACGCGATGGACTTCATGATGCCCGACGGCGCCCATGTGTGGGTGACGCCCCGGGGCGTCGCGGCCGCGCAGATCCCGGCCCCGCTGGCGGACCGCCTGAGAAGGTCGAGGGTCGTGGTCGAAGAGCGCGGCTCACGGCCGGGCTCGCGCTGAGATGGGCCATGGATCCGGGAGCAGGCGGCAAGGGCATGGGCAAGACCGAACAGGTCCTCCTTCACATCATCGGGGAAATGAAGGGAGAGCTGGGTCGGACCAGGCTGATCAAGTTGGCGTACCTGTCGGACTACGTGGCCCGGCTGCTCCTGGGCCGGTCGGTGACCTCGTTCAACTACAGGTTGTTCGAGAGGGGGCCTTTCGATCCGGCGTTCTACGCCTCCATCCAGAAGCTGGGCGAACAGGGATTCGTCGAGGAACACCGCGTGGAGGAGTGGGATGGCTGCAGGTACGAGATCAGGCGGGAAATCCCGAAGGCCGACATGACGCCGGAAGAATTGTTCGTCGTCAATCGGGTCATCGAGGAGTACGGAAGGCTGCCCCTGGAGGTCTTGCTCGACGAAGTCGTGTACAAGACGGAGCCCGCACGCCGGGCCAAGGAGGCGGCGGTGCTCCGGATCCCGATAGACCTCGATTCCTGCAACAACCGATTCCGAGAGCGATTCGGCTTTGATCTGACGACCTACCTTCGGTCCGAAGCCGCCCGGGCTGGCGGCCGGCCCGCCGGAGGCATCATTGAAAACCGAACATTGACTTTTCGGTTTTCAAGGATTGTAATTCCGGCGATGATTGCCCATCCCAGGCTCCTGGGGGCCCTCCGGGAGGTCCTCCGGCGCAGCCCGGTCGCGGCGCTGCTGGATTCGCCGGTCCGGAGGTGATTCCCGAGATGCAACAGGCGGAGAAGTGGCGCCGATGACCGCCTCCCGAACTTGCGCGTGGATGCTCCTGGTCCTGACGCTGGGCGCGTTCGTGTGGGTCGCCTGGAGCTGGCTTTCGTATTGTCCACCGGTCGCGGCGGCGAGATTCGCGTTCAGCGGCGCCTGGTTGAGGGAGGAATTCCGGCTCGTCCATGCGGGCACGGCGCTGGATCAGCCGACGGTGGGCAAGTTCCTCTTCTGGTCCTCGGCCATGGCCTATCTCGCCTGCACCCTCCTGTTGCTCCTGCGCGTTGTCGTGGATTCCGACCGCCGGGGGGCGCGGCGGTGGATGAGCCTGGGCGCGGCGCTTCTTGTCGGCCTGGTGCTGACGGAGTTCCTCGCTCCGACGTTCCTCCTTGTCCACTACGTTATTTCCATGGGCCTCACGATGCTCCGTTTCCTGGGGCTCTGTTGGTGCTGCGGGATCTGGATTCTCCTCCCCGCGGTCGTCTTCCGGATCGGGAGAACCCATCCGGCTTCCACGAGTTGGGCGAGGGATCCGATCCCCTGGGCGTTGGCCTTCTCCCTTGCCGTGCCGACGTGCTACCTGGTCGGGATTGTGATATCGTCCTCGTGGCGCCAGACGGCCTTTCACGCGGTCTTCGTGTTGGTCTGGCTGGCGCTGGTCGCCCCGATGCCTTGGATGATCCGGTTGGCGGCATCGGGGGGACGGTCCCCCGGGGGTGAAAAGGCGGAGGGAAAGGCCGCGCCATGAACATGCACCGGAAAGGAACGCGACCGGGATTGATGGCCGCGCTCATCGGCCTCCTCGCGGCCGCCGGCGGGCCGCCGCCGGAGACGGTCGAGCTGGCCCGCGGCGGCAAGGCGCTCCTGGCCGTGGCCGTCGGGGCGGGGGCGTCCGCCCCGGTCAAGGCCGCCGCGGCCGAGCTCGCGCTCACCCTGGGCCGCCTGGGCGGCGCGGAGTTCAAGGTCGAGGCCGGCGACGGCCGCGCGGGCATCGTCGTGGGCCGGCCCGAGGACTTCGCCGCGCTGCCCTTCGCCGTCCGTTTCGGCGCAGGACCCTTCGAGAGGGAGGACTACCTCGTCCGCTCGCGCCCCGGCGGCCTCTACTTGCTCGGCGCGTCGGACTTGGCCGTGTCCCACGCCGCGTGGGACCTCCTCCACCGCCTCGGCTACCGCCAGTTCTTCCCCGGCCCCACATGGGAGGTCTTCCCCAAGCCCGGCGACCTGAAGATCGCCGCCGACGACCGCCAGAGCCCCTCCTTTCACGCGCGGCGGATCTGGTACAACTGGGGGCTCTGGGGCTACAACGACGAGCCCTACCGCCAGTGGTGCGCGCGCAACCGCGCGGTCAAGGGCTTCGACCTCAACAGCGGCCACGCCTACGAGAACATCCTCGCCGCCAACAAGGCCGAGTTCGACAGGCATCCCGAGTACTACGCCCTCCTGGGCGGCCAGCGCCGCGCGTCCGGCGGCGACATCAAGTTCTGCATCTCCAATCCGGGCCTGCGAAAGCTCGTGGCCGACCACGCCGTCCGGACGATGCGCGCCAATCCGAAACTCGACAGCGTCTCGATGGACCCCAGCGACGGCGGCAACTGGTGCGAGTGCGAGCCGTGCGCCCGGGTGGGCAGCGTCAGCGACCGGGTGCTCACGCTGGCCAACGAGGTCGCCGCGGCGATCAACGGCCTGGGGCTGGGGCCCAAGTACGTCGGGATGTACGCCTACAACCGCCACTCCGCCCCGCCGGCCGTCAAGGCGCACCCCAACGTGATCGTCAGCGCCACCACGGCCTTCATCGGCGGCGGCTTCACCTTCGACCAGGTCGTCGACGGCTGGAAGGCGAAGGGCGCGACTGTCGGCGTCTACGACTACCTGAGCGTGGTGGACTGGGACTGGAACCTGCCGCGCGGCGGCGGGGGGAGCCGGCCCTCGTCGGTGCGGAACAACCTCGTGAAGTTCCACAAGCAGGGCGCCCGGTTCTACGACGCCGAGTCGGGCGACTGCTGGGGCCCCTGCGGCCTCGGGTACTACGTCGCCGGCCGCGTGCTCTGGGACGTCAGGGAAGCGTCCCGCCTCGAGGCGATCGTGGAGGACTTCCTGGAGCGGGCCTTCGGCGCGGCGAAGGAGCCGATGCGGGAGTTCTACCGGCTGATCACGGAGGACACCCAGCGCCGGCCGCCCTCGGACCTCCTGGGGCGGATGTACCGCCAGCTCGACGCGGCGCGCCGGGGGACGGACGACCCGAAGGTGCGCGAGCGGCTCGACGCGCTCACCCTCTACACGCGCCACGCGGAGCTGTACTACGGCCACCAGGCGGGCGCGGTGAAGATCGAGGACGTGGCGCGGCACGCCTGGCGGATGCGCAAGACGATGATGGTCCACAGCTACGGGCTGTGGTGCCGGACGGTCGGCCAGAAGGCGGCGCTGACCCCCGACCACCCCCTGAAGAGCGACGCGCCCTTCACGCCGGAGGAGCTCGCGAAGATCCTCGCCGACGGCATCGCGAAGAACGTCCCGGTGGACCCGGGATTCGTCAGCAGGGAGTTCAGCGGGAAGCTCGTCCCCGCGGCGGCGCGGCTCAAGCTCCCCGCGGCGCCCCCCGGCCGCTTCCCGGGGGAGGCGCAGGACCACCAGCGATACCACCTCTGGGTCCCCGAGGGGGCCGGCCGCGTCGCGATCAAGGTCGCGGTGCAGAAGGTCTGGGCCAACCGCATGCCGCGGGTCAGCCTCTTCTCGCCGCAGGAGGTCTCGCTCAACGCGGTCGCCGTGGACGAGACCCCGAAGCCGGACGGGAAGACGTACGACGTCGTCCTCAAGACGCCGCACGCCGGCCTGCACCGCCTGGAGACCGTGGACGGCGGCGACTTCACGCGCATCCAGTGGCCCGCGGGGATGCCGGTGACGGTGGAGTCGGGGATCGACACCCCCGGGGTGACCAGCCACTTCCGCGGCTCCTGGGCGCTCTATTTCTACGTGCCCCGCGGCACGAAGCTCGTGGGGGGGTGGGCGTCGCGGGTGGCCAACTGGGCGCCGCGGATCTCGGGGAAGCTCGTGGACGCCGAGGGCCGGGAGGCCTTCGACTTCGGCAAGGCCGAGGAAGGGTGGTTCAAGGTCCCGGTGCCGCCGGGCCAGGACGGCCGCCTCTGGAAGTTCGAGAACGCCGTGGGCCAGCGCCTGCTGATGACGGTGCCGCCGTACCTGGCGCGCCGGGCCGAGGAGCTCCTCCTGTCGGCCGAGGTCGTGGAGGCCGACGAGAAGCGCTAGACGTCGAAGACCGCCCCCTTGCTCGCGGAG
>CAYNDR010000108.1:3199-18118 GCA_964395295.1 uncultured Planctomycetales bacterium | reverse complement strand
CTTCGCGGTGACCCCGGACCCGTTCATCGTGTACACGTCGAACATCTTCGCGATCCTGGGCCTGCGGGCGCTCTACTTCGCCCTGGCGGGGGTGATGGGGCTCTTCCACTATCTGAAGCTGGGGCTGGCGGTGATCCTGGCCTTCGTGGGGGTGAAGATGCTCCTCATGGACGTCTTCAAGATCCCCGTGGCCGTCTCGCTGGGGGTGGTGGGGGGGATCCTGGCGGCCTCGGTCGCGGCGTCGCTCCTCCGGCCCCCGAGGAAGGCGGAGGCGCCGAACCTGCCTCAAGGGCCGGCCTAGAGAGCCTCCTTCCTCGATGGCCGGCCCAGGCGGTCCTCGATGGCCGCCAAGAGCCGGATCAGGTCGAAGGGATCGGCGGGCTTGAGCCGGACGCGGAGGGACTTCGGAGGGGCGGCCGGTCGGGGGGCCATGGAGGGATAGGGTAGCGCCGCGGAGCCTCCCGTTGAAGGGATTTGAGCCGAGGGACCCGCCGACACCCGTGGCCTTGGCGGAAGGAATAGGCTATCCTGGGGAAAGGCGACGAGGAGGGTACGCAGATGATGCCGCGCGGACTTCCGACGATCCTGCTGGCGCTGGGGGCCCTCGCCGGCGCCCCGCAGGAAGAGGAAGGATTCCGGCCCCTGTTCAACGGCAAGGACCTCGCCGGCTGGGTCCGCGTCAACACCGCGCCGTCCACCTGGACAATCGAGGACGGCCTGCTCGTCTGCTCGGGCAAGCCCATCGGCGAACTGCGCACCACGCGCATGTTCCAGAACTTCATCCTCGAGCTGGAGTGGCGGCACATGGTGCCCAAGGGCAACTCGGGGGTGTTCGTCTGGGCCGACGACATCACCGCCCGCGGCCAGCCCTTCCACCGCGGCATCGAGGTGCAGGTCCTGGAGAACGCCTACGGCAACACACGCCACTACACGACCCACGGCGACATCTTCCCCATCCACGGCGCGAAGATGACCCCTGTCAACGGCCGCGGCGGAGGCCGGGCGTTCCCCACGGAGGAGCGCTCCCGCCCCAGCCCGCAGTGGAACCACTACCGCGTCACGTGCGAAGACGGCGCCATCTCGCTGGCGGTCAACGGCAAGGTCGTCACGAAGGGGACGGACTGCTCCCCCCGCAAGGGCTACCTCTGCCTGGAGTCCGAGGGCGGGATCGTCCACTTCCGCAACATCCGCATCAAGGAACTGCCGGAGACTCCCATCGATCCCGCGCACGTCGCCACCGCGGACCGCGGCTACCGCTGCCTCTACACGGGCGTGGACTTAAGCGGCTGGGCGGCCGCGGAAGGGAGCGGCGGGCGCTGGGCCCCCAAGGACTGGATCCTCGCCTACGACGGCAAGGCGTCCGCCGCCGGCCATCCCGCCCTTGCGACGGAGGAGGCCTTCGGGGACATCGGATTCATCTTCGACGTCCGATTCCCGGAGGCGTCCGGGACGGCGCGCGTCTTCCTCCGGGGCTCGGACAAGGTGGCGATCGCCGTCGATCCCGCCGATCCGTCGATGGCCGGGCACCTGGCCAAGCCCGGCGGGTGGAACCGCTTCGAGGGCGCGATCCGCGGCGAGCGGCTCGCGCTGAGCCTCAACGGGAACGAATTGTTCAAGGACCGGGCCGTTCCCGGCGTCCCCCCGCGGGGGCCGATCCGGATCCTGCCCGGCGGGGCGGTCGAGCTGGCGAACGTCTACGTGCGGGAGCTGAAGGACTGACCCGCCGTCACGGCCGGCAGAACTTGGCTTCGCGCGGTGCCGCCTTTCCCGCGATCCGGGCCCGGCCGTTGGCGGCCAAGTGCTCCAGGATGAGATACGCCCCCTCCGCCTGGTCCGGGACGCCTGCCGCCCGCGCGATCTCCTCCGCGGTCCGCGGCGTCCCGGAGAGCGCCCCGACGACCTTCGCCTGCAGGGCCAGCACGTCCCCCGCCGCCTTCTTCCCCGCCTCCACCCCGGGCTGGTGGTAGGCGTTGATGTTGACCAGCGCGGCGTAGAAGCCCGTCGCCCGCTCGAAGAGCGCGATGAGCGCCCCGACGATCCGGGCGTCCACCCGCGGCACGGTGATCGTGATCGACTGCCGCCCGTTCTCAAAAAGCGCCGCCCGCGTCCCCAGGAGGAACCCGTGCAGGTAGTCGCCGCAGTCGATCCCCGGCTCGACCTCCAGCCGGGAGCCGCCCGCCTCCAGCACGCGGATGAACGTCAGGAAGAAGTTGTCCACGCCGTCGCGGAGCTGCTGCACGTAGGCGTGCTGGTCCGTGGAGCCCTTGTTGCCGTAGACGGCGATCCCCTGGTCCACCCTCTTGCCGTCCAGGTCGAGGCGCTTCCCCAGCGACTCCATGATGAGCTGCTGGAGGTAGCGGCTGAAGAGGAGCAGGCGGTCCTTGTACGGGATCACCACCATGTCCTTGAGCCCGCGGCCCCCCGTGGCGTGGAGCCACATCAGCGCCAGCAGGGCGGCCGGGTTGCGGGACGTCTCGCGGATCCGCGTGGCCTCGTCGCAGGCCGCGGCCCCTTCCAGCAGGCCGTCCACGTCCAGCCCCTGGAGCGCCGCGGGCAGGAGGCCCACCGCGGAGGTCTGGCTGGTCCGCCCGCCCACCCAGTCGAACATCGGGAACCGCGCCAGCCAGTTCTCGGACACGGCGACCTTGTCCAGCCTGGATCCGGGCATCGTGATCGCCGCCGCGTGGCGGCCGAAGTCCAGCCCCGCCCGGCGGTAGGCGTCGGCCGCCGCGAGCATGCCGCTCCGCGTCTCGGGCGTGCCGCCGCTCTTGCTCGTCACGATCGCCAGCGTCTCGGCCAGCTTCCCCTCCAGCGACGCGAGCGTCCGCTCGATGCCGTCCGGGTCGGTGTTGTCGACGAAGCTCACCGCCATGCGGTCGGTGCGGGGGTGGCCCAGCGCGTCCGCCACGAACATGGGCCCCAGGGCCGACCCGCCGATCCCCAGCGAGAGGACGCGGGTGAACGACGGCGCCTTGGGCGGCCGGATCTTCCCGGCATGCACGCCGGCCGCGAAGGCCTTCACCGCCTCCAGGCCGCGGCGGATCTCGTCGGCCAGCGCCGGCTCGGGGGCCAGGTGGGGCGCGCGGAGCCAGTAATGCCCCACCCTCCGCTTCTCGTCCGGGTTGGCGACCGCCCCCTTCTCCAGCGCCTCCATCGCGTCGTAGGCCCGCGCCATGGCGGGCGCCGTCTCCGCGAAGAAGGAGTCACCGAAGTTCATGCGGCTGATGTCGAGCGTCAGGCCGATCGACGGCACGGCGCAGAGGTGCCGGCCGTACCGCTCCCAGAGCTCGCGTGCGTTCATGGTCGCCTCCACGGACGGCGCGCATTCTAATCGGAGGGGACCGAAAAGGGAACCTTCTACCGGAGGCGCCGCCTCAGCTGGTCGAGCAGCTGCGTGACGAGGCGCTGGCGGTCGCGGGCCGGGACGCGCTGGACTTCCAGGGCGCCGTCCGGCTTGCGGAAGGCCGCGAAGACCCAGGGCGCGCGGCCGTCCTCGGACCGGACCTCGCCGACCGCAATCGCCCAGGGGCTCCCTGACGAATCGGCCGCCGCGGCCGCCAGGGCCTTCGCCTTCCCCTCGCCCGGCGCCTCGGCGCCCCACCGCTCGTCCGCCACGCGCAGAATCCGCCTCAGCTTCTCCTCCGTCGGCGCGACGTAGGCCCCGCCCAGGATCTGGTCGGCCCCTTCCGTCCCGTTCAACGCCGCGGCCATCGCCCCGCCACTGCCGGCCTCCGCCAGCGACAGCGTCGCGCCGCGCTCCCGGAGCAGTCCGACCACGCATTGCTCCAGGGACGTCCCGTCGCAGGCGTAGATGTGGTCGCCCAGCCGCCCGACGATCTTGCGCTTCAGCTCGTCGAGCCGGGCCCGCTCCTCCGGCGTGTCCCCCGGCAGGGTGAACGTGAAGTCCACGCGGTCCGCCTCGAAGGTCGAGAAGGTCACCATGTCGGGGGGGAGCGGCGCGTGCTCCTTGAGCGTCTGGTCGATCTGGGACTGGCCCAGGCCGATGAACCGGATCGTCAGGGAGCATCCGGGCAGGCGCGTGCCGAACCGCCGTTTCAGGTACGGCACCAGCTCGTCGCGGACCATCGGCTGGAGCTCGCGGGGCGGCCCCGGCAGGGCGACGATCACGCGCTTCTCCTGCTCGAACACGAGGCCCGCGGCGGTGCCGATGGAATTCTTCAGGTACGCGCCCGGGGCCGGCACCCGCGTCTGCCGCCGCACGTTGGCCCGGAGCTCCGCGCCGTAGCGCCGCTGGACGTCCTTCAGCAGGTCGGGATCCTCCTTGAGGGGGAGGCCGGTGAACTCGGAGAGCGCCTCCCGGGTCACGTCGTTGTCCGTGGGCCCGAGGCCGCCCGTGACGAGGACGAGCGGGGCCCGTTCGGAGGCGTACCGGAGCGCGGCCTTGATGTCGCCCGGCCGGTCGTCCGCGGTCACGGAGCCGACGCAGTGCAGGCCCAGGGGGTGCAGGGTCCGGGTCAGGAAGAACGTGTGCCCGTCGGGGTAGGCCCCGTCCAGCAGTTCGCCGCCGGTCACGACGATCACGTAGTCGACCTTCTCCTGGACTTCGGCGGCGAGGGGCGGCGGGGCGAGGCACGCGATCGCCATGAGGAGCGGCGTTGCGCCGCCGACGGCTCTCTTGTCGCGCATCCCTGCGGCTCCTTAAGACCAGGCCATCATAGTGCAGGGGGCGCGCGCCGGCAAGGGCGCGTGCCGGGCACCGTGAAGGCGAATTCACGGCCCCAGCCGTCGCGGGGGGATCATCCTGGCAGGATTCCCCGTCCTCCGGAGCCACATAGGGGGGACGGAACTCGAGGGCGTCCAGCCTATCCGGATACCGGATCTGCGAGCGGCGTCTTACAGCACCCGGGGATCGTCCGGCCGACGGGCGACGCAGGTGCGGCTGAGGTTCAGCTCTTCGTTCCGGCGGGCGAACTTCTTGAGGAATTCGCCCGGGGCGGTGACGCCGCAGTCGAAGGGATCGCGGTCATGGCAGGCCCCCCAGGGGCTCGACGATCCAGGGGTATTCCTTAGCCACGGCCCTGCCTGCAGCGGCGCACCGCGGTCTTAAGGGCCGGGGCGGATTCTTCCCCGGCCTCAAGGATTTCGAAGAACCGTTTCATGTCCCGGCGGGAAAGCGTGGTGGTGTGCCGCTCGGCGATCAGGGACCGGGCCTTCTCGATGAGGATCCCGAGCGCGAACGACGTGAGCGATTGGCTGGAGAGGGCCGCCGCCTGATCGAGGGTGTCCTTGTCCTCGGGCGACAGGCGCAAAGTGCGGTGGGCCATGGGGTCTCCTCTTGTACGCCAATTGGACGCACAGATTCGCACAGCCCATGCGCGTCCAGGTCAAGGGGAACCCGGCCTCCGGGCGCTCCCGGGGGAAGCCCGTCCCGGCCGCGGTCGGAGGCCGCCCCGCCTACGTTGGGTCCCAGCGACCGGCGTTATCGACGGAGCGGCGGGGACGCCGGCGCCTCCTCCAAAGGTGCCAAGCCGTGAGAAGCCCAATAGGAATCGCAAGTTCCAACCCCAGGAGGCCGCAGCGGTGCGTTATGGAAACCACCGACGGACTCCCGGCCAGGCTGGCACTGGCCATGTTGCTGTATCTGCTGGCCCCCGTGGCATTGTAGGCCCGTACGCGATAAAAATAAGGCCCGGGGCCAGGTGCGCCATTGTCGTCGAACTCGGTGGCGTTTGCTCCCGCCGATCCGATCTCCGTGAAAACGATCCCATCCGTCCCCCGCTCGACTCGGAAGCCCTCCTCGCTGGTCGAGTTGTCCGTCCAGGCAAGCCTGATGGGAACCCCGACGACCGGACGCGCCGTGAGACCGGAAGGTGCTTCGAGGACCAGCGGGTCCGGGGAACTGAGCGTGAACGTCGCCGTGAAGTCCCCGCCGGGCGAGCCGTTCCCCGAGTGAAAGCTGCCGCCGAATTCACCGTCCAGCGGACTGCCTCCCGCGTCACGCACGGTGCCACCGAGGCGCGCCAGAGCAAGGATCTCGGAGCCCGTCAGGACGCGGTTGTAAATCCTCACGTCGTCCAGGGTCCCCAGCAGGGAGTTGAATCCCTGCGAGCCGAGACAGCCACGCGACAGGCTGATGGAGGTCCCGTGCGCCGCCACGGGCAAGCCGTTGGCGTAAAGAGAGGTTCCGCTCGCCTGTCCAACGAAGGTCAGGTGCGACCACGGACCCACGGATACCGTATAGTCGAGGACGTAATCGGCCACACCGCCCTGGGTGAAGCCGGCCTTGTTCGTGTTGTTGTATTGCTCAAGGCGCAGGGAAGTGCCCACGGGACCAAGGTTGTCCGTCAGGCGGGAGTCCGCATAGGGGGAGTCCTGGCGGCGCACCCACATGGCGGCGGTCCAGGGGACGGGGACGTCGGAGGCCGAGAGGACCACCCGGTTGTCCAAACCGTTGAAGTCCAGGGCATTCCCGAGCCGGCCGGTGGTCCAACTGGCCCCGCTGATCGCCCCGGTCACCCCGCCGCCGGAAGAGTCCGCCGTTGTCGTCCCGGAGCCCTCGTCCAGCTTCCAGTAGGAAACCATTCCCGGGATGGGTACCTCATTGCCCCGGATCCGGACCTGGTAGAGGTCGTTCGGAAGAAGGGCACTCGCCAAGTCTGCCTGGATTTCGTTCGAGCCTACCAGGGAGATCGTAATGGGCGCCACAACCACGTCGTCCGCAGTCCCAAGGACGCCGTCCGTGGAGGCACGCGATACCACGACCGACGTGGCATTGACGGTCAAGGAATCGGGGGGGCCATTCAGAGTAATGAGGACTTCCAGGGGAGGTGTGGTCAATACGCTTCCGGGGGCAGGCGTCATGCCCGTCACCGCGAGCGGCGCTCCCATGGGGACGAGTCCCACAAGACTCATGACTGGCAAGAACCCTGCAAGTGCCCGGAGAATCCTACCCGACATCTTCATGGGAAGCTCTCCGATCATATGGGGCGCAGAACCTCTTGTCTCAGAAGGTTTGTAGACGCGGCAGGCGGCTCCGATGTTGCACTACGACGCCCCATGCATTCTACGCCAAAGGCCAATAATTCTCAAACCTATCTTATCAGGATCCCGTCTCCCCCACGGTCGGGCCTCCTCACAGCGTCATGCAACCGCGGCGAACACGGGCCACACCTTTCAAAAACAGTATAACCCGTCAATCGCCTTCTTGAGGGATCGCGCCAGGATTCAATCGGGCCTCCCCGGCCGTTGAGCCCCATTCAATCAGCCCTCGAAGCTCGACCCACCCGAATCAATCGGACATCTCCGGCCGTGAGGCTCCGATCAATCGACCCCGAGGGATCGAACGGCCCGGCGCAATCGGCCTCCCTCTCCCCGGAGCGCTCGATCAATCGAACCTTGGAAAATGGCCTATCCGGATCAAGGACGCCTTGTTGTTCACCTTCGGCGGGCCGGCACCGGGGGGACGCGACCGGAATCCAATGTCGCCGGCGCGAAATCGCCCCGGGCTACAGCTTCCCTTCGGCGTACCGGCGGTACCGCTCCTCCACGGCGCCCGCCTTCGCGTCCCCCCGGTGGACGAGGATCCCGACGCGCTGGCGGAGCGACTCGCCCTTCTTCAAAGTGAACGGCTTCCCGCTCCGCTCGTCCGGGCGGCGCGGACCGAAGGTGCCGTAGTCCCGCGTGAGCCACTTCGGCGAAGGCCCCGACTCGGGGTGGACGAGGAAGGCGAGCCCCTCCGCTCCCTCCCCGGAGCTGGAATAGTCGACCCAGCGGGCCGTCTTGTCGTGCGTCCCCTGCTGGCCTTCCCCCCCTTCCGAATTGACCAGCGCGCCGCCGCCCTTGGGGGTGAACTCGCCGTCCATGCGGAGGTACGGCCAGGCGTAGTGGACCGCGTCGCTGACGAACTTCGCGTCGCCGTAGGACGCCGTGACGACGAACGCGAGGTCGAGGAAATACTCGCCCTTCCCCAGCGGCACGACCCGCACCGTCCTCTGTTCGTCGAGCACCGGCACGCCCTCGTCGATCTCCCACACGAGCCTCATCCCGAGGTCCGCCTGGCCCTCCCCGATGCGGTCGGGCAGGAACGCCGCGTGGCGGATGCGGTCCTTGAAGGGCGGCGCGGGATTCTTGCGGTCCTTGCCGCTGTACCAGGCGTTGTAGAACGACGCCTTCCGCTTCCCCTCCAACTGCACGTCGTCGGCAAACCAGAACGAGCGGTGGTGCGGGTAGGGCTCCGTCTTCTGCACCGTCATCGGCCGGCCCGAGGGACTGCGGACGGGGAAGAAATGCGGCAGGTCGAGGTTCTTCCCGTAGAGGTAAACGAAGGCCTCCTTGCCGCCCACGAGCACCTGCATCCGGCCCTGAGCATCGTCGCGCTTCACCTCGACGGCGTCGCCGCACAGGAGCAGGATGGCGAAAAGCATCCTCATCTCGGCCTCACTTCCCGGAGTATGCCGCGTACGCGGCCTTGATGGCCTCCACCTCGGGATCGCCGCGGTGGATCCAAATCCGGTAGCGGCAACGCGCGGTCTTCCCCGGCTCCAGCGTCCCGCCCTTCACGCCGGGCCATCCCACGCAGAGGACCCCATAGTGGCGCGTGAGCCACGTGGGCGGGTAGTCCGGGTGCGAGGGATGGATGAAGACCGCCGCCCCGCTCCGATCCTTCGCGCCGGGGAACGGCGCCGTGAGGTCCGCCCAGGGGAGCCGCGTCTCCGGGAGGTCCTTCGCCGAGACGCCGTCCGGGACGGCGATCCGCACCTGCTTCTCGGCGATCCCGCCCGGCTCCTTCATCCGCGTGTTGAAGCGCAGGGTGAATCCGCCGTAGCTCTTCCCCTCCGCGCCCCGGAGGAGGACCGGCTTCTCGACCGCCGTCCAGGCGAGGTCGAAGTCGACGGCCCGCCCCATGGCGTCCGCGGGGCGGACAACGATCTCGACCTCCTCCTTCACCGCCTTCGCTTCTCCGACGAGCCAGGCGTTCTCCACGGCCAGCCGCGCCTCGCCGGCGCCCGCCTCGCGGCGGACGAACTTCACGAACCGGACGGGGATCTTGTCGGTGGGCACCCACGTCTGGCTCTCCACGTCGCCGATCTTCACGTGCGGCCAGCCCCAGAAGACGCCGCGGTGGTGGAGGTGGTCCTTGGCGAAGTCCTCCGTGAGGATCTCGCCGTCGGGCCCGTGAAGGGGGTGGACGTAACCGCTCCGGTTGTAGCTCTCGGCCACGCCCGCCTTGCCCATGATCCCGTGGTTGTAGACGAGGACCGGCTTGTCGCCCTCCCAGAGCTTGAGGGACTTGTCGTCGACCTCCTCGAAGCGAAAGCCCCTCGCTGGCGCGCCCCGTGCGGCCGCGAGCGCCATGATCCCGAGCGCCTCGCGGCGCGTCATCGCGGGGAAATCCGTCATACGTTGACCCTCCGCTCATGGGCGGACTCCAGGAACGCCGTGATGTTTCCGGCGGGCACGCCCGGGGGCATCCCTCCCCCGCAAGAAAGGATCAGCCGCGTCCGGTCCTCCACGCCGTCGAGGGCCGCCCGGACCGCGCCGGCCACGTCCTCCGGCGTCCCGCGGGCCATGACGTCGCGGGTCGGGATGTTGCCCAGGAGCGTCACCCGGTTCTTCGTGAGCCTCTTCAGCTCCGCCAGCGAATGCTTGAAGCTGAAGTTGAACAGGTTCACTCCGATCTCGGGCAGGTGCGGCGCGCAGACCCGCCCCTCGGCGTCGTTGTGGAAGAACCGGACCGAGACGTCGAGCGCCTGGAACACCCGCTTGAGATACGGCACGGCGAACGCCGCGCAGTCCGCCGGGCCCAGGAACCCCACGAGGTCGTCGAGGATGAGGATCCCGTCGATCGTGTCGATCGTCGAGGCCTGGAGCTTGAGCCAGTCGACTAGGTAGTCCGTCACCCGTCCCAGGAGTTCATGGGCGGCGTCGGGCTCGGTCTTCAGGGCCGTCAGGAACTCGGTGTTGCCCATCAGGAAACCGGCCACGTTGAGCGGACCCCGCGCCGCGGCGAAGCGGATCCGGTGGCCGGCCGCCTCGATCCTCGGGCGCAGGTGGACCAGGCGCTTGAGCATGAGCGGGGCCAGCCCGTGCCGGCGAGGATCGGGCCGGGGCATGGAAGCGATGGCCGCGGCGGAGGCGAGCGTGGCCTCGGCGAACGGGAAGTCGTTCTCCTCCCAGACCGGGCGGGATCCGAAGGCCGACGGCTCCGAGCACATCCCGAACTCGCTCCAGAAGCCGGGGAGGAAGAGGACGTCGGGGAACGCGCGGACGGCCTTCAGGTTCGCCTCCAGCCACGACTCCTCGGAGGCAAAGTAGTCCATGATGCTCATGCCCGCCCAGTTCGGCAGCCACGGACTGTCGACGAGGAACCCCACCGGGAGCGGATCGAGCCGCTCGCCCGCGAGGGCCGCATGGAGCTGTTCCCACTGCAGGGGGGTCATAACCGGCTCAGGTACTCTTTCAGCCTCAGGACGTTCTGGGGCGGGGTCTCGTACGGCAGGGCGCCCGTGCCGATGCAGGCCTTCCCGCGGGTCTTCGCCAGGGCGACCACGCGGTCCGCCTCCTGCCGGATCGCGTCCCAGGAGGTCCCGGCCACGATCCGGTGGTCCATGTTCACGCGGACCATGACTTCCGGGTGCGCGGCCATCCGCGCCATGAACTGCTCCTGGTTCGTCTCCATGGGGCAGACGACGTAGCCGCACCCCATTTCCATGAGGGCGTCGAGGATCGGGAGCGCGTTGCCGCCGATGACGAAGGCCACCGGGTGGCCCACGGCCCTGGCCACCTCGTCGAGGAGCGGCCGGACGGCCGGCATCTCGAGATCGCGGAACTGCCGGGGCGAGAGGAGCGGCGGCGTGGCCGCCGACTCGAAGAAGGCCGCGTCGAGGCCCGCCTCCGCCACCGCCCGCGCGAAGGGCACCTGCCCCAGGGCCACGCGCGAGAGGGCGGCGAGCGCCCCCGGCGGGTCCGTGATGCAGCCCTCGAGCAGGGTCTCGAAGCCCGCCAGGTTCGCGGCGATCGAGAAGGGGCCGCTCACGGGGATGCGGACGTCGGCCTGCGGGAACTCGCGCCTGAGCCTCCGGCCGACCTCGATGACCATGGCCGGGCGCCCGGCCCGCGGGTCGAAGGGCTCCAGCGCCGCCAGGGCCGCCAGGTCGCGGAAGGGGTGCCGGCCGATGGCCGGGACGGCGCTGCCCTCGGGCGGGTCCACGGGGGCGCCGTAGGCCTCCGCCTCCAGGTTGTAGATGTCGATCCCGACCACGATCGGCCGGTGCTCGTACCGGCGGTAGGCCTCGGCGTGGCCCTGGAAGAGGAGCTCCGCGTCGCGCGAGACCTCCCAGGGGGAGCGGTCGATCAGCCGCGCGGCATGCTCGTACACCGACGGCGAGAACTGGATGCCCATCCGTCCTTCCTATTCCGGCAGGGGCTTCCCCTTGGTCTCGGGGGCGAAGAAGAGGACCGCCAGCCCCACCACGAACACGACGGCGACCGTCAGGGCGGCGTACCGGAAGGGGCTGTCCTGGCCTCCCATCGAGCCGAGGATCGTGATCCCCGAGCCCTTGTACACCTTGTCCGCCAGCAGGCCCAGCGTGAACGGCGCGGCGGCCGCCACGTACCGCGCCGTGTTGTAGCAGAAACCCACGCCCGTGGCCCGAAGCCGCGTGGGGAAGAGCTCCGGGAAGTAGATGCTGTACCCCCCGAAGACCGTGAGCGTGCCGATGCCGAGGATCGGGGCCATCCACCACACCTGGCCCGGACTGCTCATGAATCCGAACACGCCGAAGACGGTCACCAGGGACATGCAGAAGATCAGCGCGAACGCCGGCCGGCGCCCGACGCGGGCCATGAGGATGGCGAACAGATAGGTGCCCACCGCCGCGCCGCCGTTGAAGAGGAGCTGGGCGGTGCTGACGTACGTGTCCGCCGCCGCCTGGCTCCCCCCGGCCTTCTTGACCACGTCCCGCACGAGCTCCGGCTGCCAGAAGCCGATGCCCCAGAGCCCGATGACGCCGGTCAGGCTGAGCAGGATGCCCACGATCACGTTGCGCCGCCAGCGCGGATCGCCGAAAAGCTCCCCGACACTGCCCATCTTCTGGCTCGCCTTCTCGCCCCGGGCCTGGGCCTCCTTGGCCTTGACCCAGCTCTCGGGCTCCTTGAGGCGGCGCATGACGAACAGGACAAGGATGGCGGGGACGATGCCGACCACGAACAGGAGCCGCCAGCCGGGGACGCCGAGGATCATGGCGCTGGGCTTGATGGCGAAGCTGATGCAGGCCGCCAGCATGTTCCCCACGGCCCCCAGCACCTGGAGGAATCCCAGGGCATAGGGCCGCGACCGGGCCGGCAACGTCTCGGCGACGAGCGAGACGGCGGCCGCGAACGCGCCGCCCACCCCCATGCCCGTGAGGAAACGGTAGAGGGAGAAGTCTATCCAGGTCATCGACAGGGCCGAAAGGCCCGTAAAGACCGAGTAGCAGAGGACGGAGGTCACCAGGGTCTTGGCCCGGCCCCAGCGGTCGCCCAGGATGCCGAAGATGATGCCCCCGGTGGCCCACCCCAGGACGAGGCAAGTGGTCGCGATGCCGCTGTAGGTCTTGAGGCCCTCCGTCGTACCCCGAAGACTTTCCATCGCCGGATTGCGGGACAGGATGAAGAACTGCTGGTCCATCGTGTCGAAGAGCCACCCCAGCCAGCAGACGAGCAGGACGAACCAGTGGTATCCCGACAGCCCGCGGTACCACGCCATCTTCGGCTGACCCTCGGCGGGCGCCGGGACGTCCGAGCCTGCGTGCATGGATCCCTCCCTAGAATGTACGGACCGGAACGGCGGCCCCCGACCGCTCCGCCGAGACGTAGGCGCTGTAGATGGTCGAGATGGCGTCGGCCGCGAGGCGGCTGTCGCTCTCCACGGGCTCCCCGTAGGCCACGGTCCGGTAGAACGCCTCGATCTCCTGCGGGTAGCCGGTGAACCAGTCCTCCTCGGGCGAGGGGCACGACCACCCCTGCTTGGTGCCGATCTTCTCGACGACGTAGACGTCCTTGAAGTTCGCCTCCACCGGATTATAGGTCTGCATGGCGGTGTTGGGATTGATGTTGCAGATCGTCCGGTGGTTGTTGGCGGCGACCTCGAGCCAGTTGTGGATGCCCCCCAGGATGATGTCCGAGGCGAAGACGTCCGCGACCGTGCCGTCCTCGAACACGACGTGCATCAGGGAGAAGTCGTCGATGTCGTGGTAGTCGCGGCGGATGTGGCCCTCGTCGCGGAAGCCGGGCAGGCGCGTGATCGCGTGGACCCGGGCGGAGACCTCGGCCGGGCGGATGGGCTTCCCGTTCCGGGCGTTCCCCTCCACGGCCTTGAGGTAGAGCGCCGCGGTGAGCGGGTGGCATCCCTTCCCGATCATCACGCCGCCGCCGGAGAACTTCCAGTAGGCGTAGGTCTTGGCGTGCGAGCCGCTGTGGGCCTCCTCGGCGTGGATCCAGAGGACCTGCGCGCCGGTCTTCACGAGGATCTCCCGCTCCTTCTGGACGCTCGGGGCGTAGATCCAGTTCTCCGCGTAAAGGATCCGGCCTTTGCTCTTCCGCTCCGCCGCAAGCATCCGGTCCAGGCTCGCCAGGGCCTCGTCAAGGGCCACCTGCCTGGGGAACCGGTCGCCGTGGAACTTCTCCGTCCCGTCGCCGAAGTAGCCGGTGAGCGGCTTCTCCACGATGGCGAACCGGCCGGCCTGGAGGACCTTCACGGCGACCTCCTCGTGGGAGGAGGCGGTGGTGCAGACGTGCAGGACGTCGCACCGCTCGATGAGGGCCTCGAGGCTCGGCATCGCCGGGATGCCCCGGGCCTTCGCGTATTCCTCCGCGCGGTCGAGGGCGTGGACGCCCTGGACCTCCACGTTCACGCCGTGGACCTTGCGGAGGGCCTCGTAGTGGAACGCGGCGGAGAACCCCGCGCCCACGATGCCCGTCCGGACCGTCTTCTTGGCGTCCATGGATCAGACCTCGTCCGGGACCACGTACGGTTTCCGGTACTCGCGCTTCATCAGCAGGTCCTTGTTCGCCGCGTCGCTCCCGACGAACCGCTCGGCCTTGGGATCGAACGAGAGGACCGGCCCGATGCGGTTCGGCGCGGCCGAGAGGTCCACCTTCTCCGCGGCCAGGTGGTCCCGCATCCGCGCGAACGCCTCGTTGGCCGACTTCAGGTCGCCGAAGGGCGCGTCGACGGCGAGGGGCTTCCTCTCGCCGAGGCGCCAGGAGATCTGGGCCATGTGGCAGAGGGAGGCGGAGAGGTGCCCCTCCTGGATGTCGCAGGCGAGGTCGGAGGCCTTCCCGCTGCGGACGGCGTCCGCGAAGTTGCGGAAGTGGTCGCCGTCGCCCCCGCCGAAGCTCCGGACCTTCTTTCCGTCCGGGTCGAAGACCGTGGCGCTCGTGTAGGTGGGATTGACCACGGTCCCCTTCTCGCAGTGGAAGATGACGCCGATGCGGGCGTCCTTGTAGGGCGGCGTGTCCAGGCCCCGGGTCTCGAAGACGAGCTCGCTGTCCCCGTAGTCGAACCAGGCCACCTGGGTGTTGGGGACCTCCCCGTCGTCCTCGTATCCGAAGCGGCCGCCCGCGCAGGCGACGCGGAGGGCCAGTTCCTTCTTGCCCAGCCCCCAGCGGGCGATGTCCATCTGGTGGACGCCCTGGGCGGTCATGTCGCTGGCGCCGTAGTCCCAGAACCAGTGCCAGTTGTAGTGGAAGCGGTTGGGATTGAACGGGCGCACCGGCGCCGGGCCGAGCCACAGGTCGTAGTCCACGCCTTCGGGGACCGTCCCGTCCTGCTTCTTCCCGATGCTCCCGCGGCGCTTGTAGCAGAGCCCGCGGGCGACCTGGACCTTCCCCAGCTCGCCCCCGTGGAGGAAGGCCATGGCCTCCTGGAGCCCCCGGGAGGAACGGCACTGGTGGCCGGCCTGGCAGATCCGCCTGTAC
>CAYNDR010000108.1:0-3189 GCA_964395295.1 uncultured Planctomycetales bacterium | reverse complement strand
GTGGCGATCGACACGGCGTCGAGCGACTTGTCCTCGAGCGCCTTGCGGAGGTCCTTGTGGAACGCCGGGGCCTTGCCGGCGCGCTGCTCGACGAGCTTCAGCGAGTCCACGGCGACGCGGGGGTCCACGTCGACGAGGGCGGCAACCTCGACGTCCTTCATCCGGAGGAAGCCGTTGAGGTGCTCCTTGCCCCGGCCCTTGACGCCCACGACGGCGACGCGGAGGGCCTCGTTGGGGCCGACCCTCCGGCCTTCGAGGGCGGAGGACCATCGCGGGAAGGCGCCGGCGGCGGCCGCGGCGGCGGCGAACATCGAGCGCTCCAGGAGATCGCGTCGGGTCAGGGCCATGGTCTCCTCCCTTCAACGGCGTACATATTCCCGATACTGTTCGACGAGCTTCTCCAGGTGGCCGGGCGCCAGGTGCCGGTCCACGAGCGCGTCCACCGGGCCCGGCTTCCGGGCGGCCACGAGCCTCGCGATCCGCTCGTGGTGGTCGATGATCTCGCCCCAGTCGAACTTCGTGGAGAGCTTCAGCATCCGGAGGCGGTCGAGGTCGGTGTCGAACTTCTTCAGGTGCCCCCACAGGCGCCCCTTGCCGCACCCGCGGAAGAGCAGGGCGTGGAACTCGTTGTCGAGCTGGAACATCTTCTCGTAGTTGCCCTCCCGGCGGCAGAACTTCTGCATCTCGACGTTGGCGTTGAGCTCGAAGAGGACCCCCCCGGGAAAGGCGCGGCAGGCCTCCTTGAGGACGGCCTTCTCGGCCACGTTGCGGAGGAAAAGGGCCTCGGAGGCCCGCCCGGCGTCGATGAGCGCGACATAGGAGCCCTTCTGGGGATGGATCTCCAGGAGGCCGTCCTCCGCCAGGCGGATGAAGGCCTCGCGGACGGGGGTTCGGCTCACGCGGAGGAGCCCCGCGATCTCGGTCTCGCTGAGGGCCTGGCCGGGGCGGAAGTGGAGGTGGATGATGTTCCCGTGGAGGACCTGGTAGATCCACGCCCGGCTGGACTGGCCGGGGGCGCGGGGAGGCAGGTCGAGATTCCCCGGGACCGCCGGGGGAAGAGCGATCGCGCGCGCGTCCCTCGCCACGGCCTACACCTCGTCCGGGACCACGAACGGCTTCCGGTATTCCCGCCTCATGATCAGGTCCTTGTTGGCCGCGTCGTTCCCGACGAAGCGCTCGGTCTTGGGGTCGAACTCCAGGACGGGACCCACCCGGACCTGGGTGGCCCCGGCCTTCACCCCCTCGTCCTCGAGGTGCTTCCGCATCCGCTCGAACGTCTCGTCGGCCGCCTCGATCCCGAACGGCCGGTCCTTCGACATCGGCCGCGGCGCGCCGAGGCGGTAGGAGACCTGCGCCATGTGGCACAGCGCGGCCGAGAGGTGGCCCTCCTCGATGTCGCAGGCCAGGTCGGAGGGCTTCCCGCTCCGGATGGCGTCCACGAAGTTGCGGAAGTGGTCGCCCCCGCCGCCCGCGAAGCTCCGGACCTCCTTCCCGTCCCGGTCGAAGACGGTGGCGCTGGTGAGGGTCGGCTTGACCATGACGCCGCCCTCGCCCTCGAAGAAGAGGCCCGTGCGGACGTTCCGGTAGGCGGGCGTGTCGAGCCCGCGCACCTCGAGGATCAGCTCGCAGCCGCCGTAGTCGAACCAGGCGATCTGGGTGTTGGGCGTCTCGGCGTCGTCCTCGTAGCCGTAGCGGCCGCCGGCGCTCGCCACGCGGCGGGCCAATTCCTTCCTGTCGATCCCCCAGCGCAGGAGGTCGACGTGGTGCACGCCGTTGGCGGTGAGGTCGCTGGCGCCGTAGTCCCAGAACCAGTGCCAGTTATAGTGGAAGCGGTTGGGATTGAAGGGGCGCTCGGGCGCCGGGCCCAGCCAGAGGCCGTAGTCCACCCCCTCCGGCGGCGTCCCGTCGGGCCTCTTCCCGATGCTCCCCCGGCGGCCGTAATGGATCCCCCGCACGACGCGGATCTTCCCGAGGCCCCCCTCGTGGAGGAACGCCATCGCCGCCCGGTTCCCCTCCGAGGAGCGGTACTGGTGGCCGGCCTGGCAGATCCGCCTGTATTTCCGGGCCGCCTCGACCGCCTTGCGCCCCTCGAAGATGTTGTGGCTGACGGGCTTCTCGACGTAGACGTGCTTCCCCGCCTGCATCGACCAGATCGACAGGAGGGCGTGCGTGTGGTCCGTGGTGGCGATCGAGACGGCGTCGATCGACCTGTCCTCGATCATCTTCCGGGCGTCCTTGTGGAACGCCGGGGCCTTCCCGTATTTCTTCTCGACCGTCTTGAGCGGCCCCTCGGCCACGCGGGGGTCCACGTCCACGACCGCGGCCACCTCCACGTCCTTCATCTTGAGGAACTCGGCCAGGTGGTTGGCGCCGCGGCCCTTGACGCCCACGACGGCGACGCGGAGGGTCTCGTTGGGGCCGGCCTTCCGGCCCTCGAGGGCGGGGGCCCATCGGGCCGCCGGGGCGGCCGCGGCGGCGAGCGCCGCGCGCCCCAGGAGCTCCCGGCGGGTCAGGGATCGGAGGTCTGCCATCCTAGTATACTAGTATACGCAGCAGGCCCCCGCCCGTTTCAGCCCGCCGCGTAATTTCCCGCCCCCCTACTTCCTCCCCGCCCAGGCGATCGCGTTGGCGAGCACCTTGCGGTAGGAGGGATGGTCGTACACCTTCCTGTCGTGGCCGCTCATGATGGTGACGACGCGCGACTTCCCGTGATCGCGGCACCAGGCGACCTGCCTCTGGTTCTTGGGGTTGTCCGTCGTCAGGAGCACCTTCGCGTCCGGGCTGACGAGGCAGGCGTTGTAGAACTCGTCCTGGAGCTTGAAGTCCTCCAGGTCCCGGGTGATCGGGTGGTCCTTGGCCTCGACGCGGATGTTCAACTCCCCGCCGCCGACCCCCGACTTGGGGATCTCCTTCCCCTCGCGGGTCTCGGGCCGGAGGAGGAACTTCCCGCCCACCGCCTTCTCGAACTCCGGCCAGTCCTGGAAGTTGGCCAGCGCGTGGTGGAGCACCACCAGCCCCACGCCCTTCTCGAAGAGCGACAGGAACTTCTTCTTCTCCCCGTCCGTGACCTTCTGCCAGAAATCGTAGAGCACCACGGCGTCGAAGTTCAGGAGCTCCTCGCGGTCGTCGCCCGTGGCCGTCGTGTCGTGCGTGGCCGCGACGTACTCGAGGCCGGCGTTGTCCTTGAAC
>CAYNDR010000107.1:9671-18255 GCA_964395295.1 uncultured Planctomycetales bacterium | reverse complement strand
TCATGGCACCCCAGACAGCCCCGCCGCTCCCCGGGCATCACCTGCGCGAAGCTCCGCATCGTCCGGAGCGCCCGCTCCTCGCCGTCCAGGAGCTGGAAGTGGAGCGGCTTCCCCGCCGGCGCCCGGAAGGACACCGAGCCGTCCTCCTCGATCGGCACCGTCCCCAGGATCCGCTTCACCCCCTCCGACTGCACCCCCGACACGACCGGCCCCGTGGAGAGATAGGGCCGCTGGTGCCAGTACGTGTACGTCTTGGGGTCGATGCTCAGCACCCGCAGGTACTTCGCCTTCCCCCGCAACTCCGCCGGCGCCCCCTGGTAGACGTTCCCGCTGTAGAGGATACCCTCCTTCGCCTGCTCCCCCCGCCCCGGCCACTCCACGGCGTCCGGCAGGACCGGCGGCCGCGGCCGCGGCCGAAGCGGCATCGCGTGGAAAATGTGGTGCGCCCCCTCGTGGACGATCTCGCGGTTCCCGTCCACGTCCATGAGATACAGCACGAACTTCCCGCCGCGGTTCGCCGACACCAGGAAGTCCCGCTCCCCGAGCGGATAGGGCGAGTAATACGCCTCGTACCGCCCGCTCGCATGGCAGCGCGGGGACTCCACCGGATCGACCGGCCCGTTCCCGCTCTCCGGCCACGCCACGTCCGCCGTGACCTTCGTCAGGCCGTGCGGGAAGTTGTATCCGATCTCGGGGTCCACGATCCCCACCGAGCCGGCGAACCAGTTGTGGTGGGCGCTCCCGGTGAACATCACCCGCCGGCTCCCCGGGATGCCCCGCGCGTCCTTGAGCAGGTCCGGCCAGACGCTCTGGTTGCCCCAGAGGGTGTTCACCTGCGTGCCGTCCGGGTGGGCCGTCCACAGCCCCTGGATGCGCCAGACCGGCTTGTCGGTGTACTCCCAGCGCGTGTAGACCACCCGGCCGTCCTCGAGCACGCTCGGGAGATAGTCCGGCTCATTGTTGGCGGAGATGAGATAGACGTTCCTCCCGTCGGGATCGCAGCGCGCCAGGATGAAGGCGTTCGTCGGCGGCATACAGCGCACGTACGTGTGCCCGCGCGTCGTGGAGAAGAGCAGGCGGCCGTCCGGGAGGTAGACCGGGTCGAGGTCGTCGTAGGGGCCGTCCGTGAGCTGGACGAGCCCCGTCCCGTCCGCGCCGATCTCGTAGAGGTGGAACGACTTCTCGTTGTGCGGCTTGAAGCAGAAGAGGACCTTCCTCGCGTCCCACGAGAGGTCGGGCCGCCAGAAGGAGCCGTGGAGGGGGGCCTGGGGCATGATCTGCCGCAAACGGCCGGAGGGCGAGAGCCCCTCGAGCACCAGGAGCCGCCCCCCCGGGACCGCCATGCAGCCCAGCCGGTGGCGCGTCTCGTGGTTCCACTCCGATCCCTGCGGGAAGGGCATGTCCACGAAGAGGACCCGGTCGAAGTCCACCGCGGGATTGGCGAACGTCACCCGCCGCTTGAGCTCGCGGACGGCGTAGTAGATCTCGCGCTCGGGCCCCTCGCGCTTCTCCAGGTCGTCCAGCTCCTTCGTGAAGTCCTTCCCGATCCGCGCCGCAAGCTCGCGGGTCCACTGGATTTCCTGGCGGACCCGCGCCCGCGTGGGGCGGCCGCCCGCCTGGTGGAGCCAGTCGCGCTCCAGGGCCGCGCGGGCCTCGGCGGGCGCGAGGTCGCGCGTCTCGGGCGTGGAGGGCTCCACGTAGGGCGCCACCGCCTCCTGGACGTAGGGCCGGAGCTGGAGGCGCGGGGCGGCGTCGAGGATCAGCCGGACCCGCTCGGCGGCGTCCGCCGCCCCGAGCCGCTTCTCGAAGGCCTCCGCGTCCTTCCACTGGCGGACCTGCTCGGGCGTCTGGCCTTTCCATTGGCGCTCGGTGAGCGGCTTGTACTCGGTGAACATCCCTACGACGCGGCGGGCCTCCTTCTCGAGGGCCTCCGGGCCGGCGGTCAGGATCGCCGCGGGCGGCTTCCCGACGGCGCGGGCGAAGGCCTCGAAGTCCGCCGGGAAGCGCTCCTTGAGGCGTTTGGACAGGAGTTCCGCGGCCCGGCGGGGGACGGGGGCCCGGACGGCGGAGGCGAACGTCTCGGCGAAGGTCGGCGCCGGCGCCCAGAGGGCCTCGAGGGCCTTCTCCTCCTCCCGGTCGCGGCGCTCGGCCGCCTCGCGGCCGGCCTCGTAAAGGGCCGCGACCTCCGCGGCGGAGAGCCCCTCGGCGTAGATCCTCAGGTCGTCCATCTGGCCCTGGAAGCACTCGGCGCCGTCCATGGACCCGATGCAGGGAGGGGCGGCGCCGCCCGCGGAGATCCTCCCGCGGCGCTCCAGGCGGCCGATCTCCCGGCCGTCGAGATAGACGCGCATCCACTCGCCGTCGAACGCGGCGGCGCAGTGGTGCCAGCGCCCGTCCATCACGCGGCGCGGATCGATCTTCGCGTCGCACTCGACGTAGCCGTTGACGTGGAGCCCCAGGGAGAGGATGGTCCCGTGGTCCTGGAAGGAGAAGAGGACGCGCCGGTCGCCGTCCTCCTTGCGGAAGATCTCGCGGTAGGCGGAGAGCTCCGTGGGCATCGCCCAGGCGCTGAAGGAGATCCGTTCGAGTTTCGCGAAGTCGGGCGCGGAGGGCGCCCGGAGGCGGTGGTTCCCGGAGAAGGCGGCGGCCCTGCCGAAGAGGCCGGGGACGAGCGGGACGGCGCGGCCGAGGTCGCCGGAGGGCTCGTCGAAGGTCCAGCGGGCCGCGGGCGTCTTCTCGTCGCCCGCGGCCGGGAGGGCACAGGGGAGACAGAGAATATTCAACACGGAGAGCGCAGAGATCACAGAGGAAGAAACGTGTTTATTCATTCTGATTATTCTCTGTGTCCTCCGTGCTCTCTGTGTTTAAACATCTCCGTCTCCTCCGTGTTCTCCGCCCGGGAGCCGATGTCCCTGGAGACGCGCCCGGCGCAGGCGCGGACGTCCTCCTCGAACCGCCGCCGGCTGGCGGCGTCGAACCGGCTCACGAGGCCCGTGACGCCCAGCCCGGCGACCGCCTCGCCGGCCGCGTCGAAGACGGCCGCGCCGATGCAGTAGACGCCCGTGACGCGCTCCTCGCGGTCGTAGGCGAGCCCGGTCCTGCGGGCGCGCCGGAGCTCCTCCATGAGTTTATCCCGTCTCGTGATGGTGCGGGGGGTGAAGGCGGGAAGCCGCGCCGGCAGGAGCCGCCGGACGCGCTCCTCCGGCTGGAAGGCGAGGATGGCCTTCCGGAAGGCCCCCGCGTGGTACTCGAGGCGCGTCCCGGGGCCCACCTGGAGGAAGAAGGGGGCCGGCGGGGTCGCGACGTCGAGGACGAGGAGGCCGCGGCCGTCGGGGACGTGGACCTGGGCGGTCTCGCCGGTCGCGCGGGCGAGGGCCTCGAGGTGCGGCCGGGCGCGCCGGCGGAGGTCGAACCGGGCGTGGAGCTTCATCCCCAGGGTGAAGAAGCCCGAGCTGAGCTGGTAGCCGGAGGAGGCCCCGCGGGTCTCCACGAACCCGCGCCCCTCGAGGCAGTTGAGGATGCGGAAGACGGAGTTCACCGGGACCCGGAGCTCGCGCGCCAGCTCGTTGATCCCGTAGGGCCGCTCGCGCTCCGCGAGGAAGCCCACCAGGTCGAGCATCCGCCCCACCGCCGGGACGTCGCCGTTTTCCGGGGTCTTCATGGGCTATTCCACTATTGGGATATCATACCACCTATGATATGGATGATACGCCGGCCGGGGGCGGGGAGTTTCGCCGGGCGAGGGGATCACGGCCTCGACGCCGGGCGCTGGTGGCGGTGCGTGTAGTCCGGCCAGAGCGGGCAGTTCAGGTCGATCCAGCACTTGAGGGCCTGGAGCTCCCCGGGCTTCAGCTTCGCGTCCGCGTGGCGGCGGTCCTCCAGCACCGGGAACAGCCGGCTCTTGACCGTGCCGAACGTCAGGGGCCCGGCCTTGTGGTGCCGCTCGTTCCAGCCCATGGGGAAGTGGTGGACCCAGCCGCCCCGGATCAGCGAGGCGTACGACGCGGGGACGCGCTCCTGGTCGAGCGCGCCGCTCAGGTCGATCCCGTTCCGGCCCGGACCGTCGTGGCAGGAGACACAGCGGGCCTCCAGGACCGGCTGGACCGCCTTGGAGTAGTCGAAAGGCCCGGCGCCCCAGGGAGGGGGCTGGAGGCGGGAGGCCGGCCGGGCGAGGGCCGACGCCGGGCGGGAGACGCCGGCCGACGCGCGGTCCTCGTGGCAGCCCACACAGCCGCGGACCTCGCCCTCCTGGAGCTGGAGGACACTGCGCATCCGCTGGACCTCGTTGAAGTCCCCGTCCAGCGCCTGGAAGTAGATCGTCCGGCCGGCGGGCACCTCGAAGTGGGCCGAGCCGTCCTCCTCCACCGGCGCCGTGCCGAGCACGCCCTTGGCCACGTAGGTCGGCCAGCCGTGGGGGCCGCTGACCAGATCCACGGGGCTGGCGTAATACTTGTGGAAGTCCGGGTAGGCCTCCACGTACCGGCCGTCGCCGCGCCGCTCCAGGGGCGAGCGGATCTCCTCCACGATCCGGAGGTACTTGACCGTCCCCCGCTTCACCGCCGGGCCCAGCCCCGCGTAGACGTCGGTCACCGTCACCCTCCCGGGCGCGCCCGGCGCCGGGTCCTCGATGGCCGAGGCGATCACCGGGGGCCGGGGCCGCGGCCGCAAAGGCACCGGGCCCATGCAGCCGATCGCGGCGTCGGCGTACAGGACCTCGCGGTTGCCGTGGCGGTCGATCACGTAGAGGGCCCACTGCGCCGCGGCGAGGTGGCTGACCAGGACGCAGTCGCGGGAGACCGGGAAGGGGTCCCGGAACCGCCCCTCGTTGGACACGGCCCGGTGGTCCGGGGTGATCACCGTGGCGGACGCGGGGTTGAACCGCCCCCGGTCCGGGTCGATCAGGGCGATCGGGCCGTTGAAGTCGCCGAAGTGGGAGATGAGCGTCGCGCAGATCTCGCCGCTGTCGGGCACCTCGCGCCCGTTCATGAGGTTGAACTGGGAGTTGTTGCCGTAGACCAGCTCCACGTGCGTGCCGTCCGGGCGGGCCGCCCAGAGCGTGTGGCCGTAGTCCGCCCCCTTGTCCAGGTACTCCGACCGCGTCCAGAGGATCCGGCCGTCCCGCAGGATCGAGGGGCCCCACTCGCTCAGGTTCGCGTGGGACAGCGGCCGGAGGTTCGAGCCGTCGGGGCCCATGCGGAAGAGCACCATCGACTGCGGGACCCAGCAGAGGAACCGCCGGCGGCAGCGGGTGGAGACGAACGCCACGTCCCCGTCGGGCAGGACGCAGGGGTAGTAGTCGTGGAACGGGCCGTCCGTGATCGCGCGGACGCCGCCGCCGTCCGCGTCCATCCGCCGCAGGTTCCAGTAGGCCTCGCCCGGCTTGCCCGGGGGGCGGAAGGCGAAGGTGATCGTCCGGGCCTCCCAGTCGGGCTCCGCGTCGCGCGCGATGCCCCGGCCCGCGTCGAAGAGCGTCGTCACCCGCGCCTCGGCCGGGGCGAGCCGGCCGTCCCTCGCGGGGATCTCCAGCACGCACACGCCCCCGCCGCCCGTGAAGCGCGAGTCGTAGATGTCGCTGTAGTTGTGCGAGGGCAGGTAGGGGTGGCGCTTGACGAAGAGGATCCTCCCCAGCGGCGCCAGGCCGGGGTCGCGGAACATCAGCCGCCGCTTGGCCAGGCGCGCGTCGAACAGCAGGGCCTGGAGGGCCTCCGGGTCGGCCGGCCCCGCCTGCCGCCGCCGGAGCCCGTCCCGCTGGGCGCGCTCGGCGGCCGTGTCCATTCCCCGGGCGGCGAAGCGGTCGATCATCCGCTCCATCTGTCCCAGGACGCGCTCGATGGGGTCGACACTGCGGTCGAGCCTCCAGAACGACTGGGCCTCGTGGGCGAAGGCGAAGCGCAGGAGCGCCGGCTCGTCGGGCGCGGCGGGGATCGCGAGCGGCTCCAGGGGGGGCACCGCCGCCGGGCGGTTCGCCGACTTCGCCCGCGCGACCGCCTTCCAGTCCTGCCCGTCGCGCGACACCAGGACCGTCACGTCCACGGGCATGCGGTCGCGGAACCGGCCCTCGCGGTCGCGGGAGAAGACGACCCTGGCGACCGCGGCGGCCCGGGGCAGTTCGATCTGGGCCCACTCGCCGGCCGTCCCCGCCGCGATCCAGCTGTGCCCGTTCCCGTACCGGCCGTCGTTCAGGTGGGCCACCTGGTGGATCGCGTGGCCCGCGAGGCACGAGGAGGCGGAGGCCCTGGCCCCGCGGGCGGCGAGGGCCAGGTTCTCGCGCCCCTCCGGCGCGTACACCTCCAGCTCGTCGATGCACGGCTGGCCCTCGGAGGCGGCGTTGATGCGCAGGCGCACGCAGAGGGCCTCGACGGGGGGGAAGGCGATCTCGTTGGGCCGGTCCGGGCGGAGGTCCTGGGCCAGGGCGGGGCCTGACGCCGCCCAGAGGACTGCCGCGAGCCATGCTCCTTTGCGCATGAGGATTCCTGTCTACGTTACGTCCTTCCCTTCCCTTCGTGGCCCGGGCGGGCTCCGGGATCAGGCCGTCGGCTCGGCCCTTTTCCGGCCCCAGAGGAGGTGGTCCAGAGAGAAGGCGCCCGGGCCCGTGAGGGCCAGCGCCAGGAAGACGGCCCCCAGGTTGAGGGCGTATTCCATGCCGGGCGGGGTGTTGGTGATGAAGTAGGACGCGCGGTGCACGGCGAGGACGGCCACTCCCATGTTGAAGGCGAGCGGCAGGGCCGCCCAGCGGGTCAGGAGCCCGGCCGCGACGAGGAGGCCTCCCAGGAATTCGGTCCCCGCGCTCAGGGCCGCCGCGAGGGTCGGCGCGGGGATCCCCAGGGACCCCAGGAAGCCGGCGAAGCCCTTGATCCCGTGCGCGCCGAAGAGCTTGCCCCACCCGTGCGCCGCCATCCCCAGCCCCACGAAGAGGCGCAGGGCCAGCAGGCCCGCGGACGCCGCCGTCGACTTCATCCGTTCGCTCATGGCTTGCCCCCGCATCTATCTATGTAACCGGCTTCCCGGGGCATCCATTCCCCTCGATCCCCGCCGGGAGGGGGCCGGAGGCGATCCCGTGGCCGGGGACGACGGCGGCCCCTACCGCGACCTCCGCACGTCCACGGCGAACCTCTCGAACGGGTCGCCGGACTTCCCCGTCCCGCTGGTCACGAAGATGTGGACGGGCCCGAGGTTCGCGATGCCGGTGTCGTATTCCAGGGTGAAGGAGAACGAGGCGTCCCCCGGCCCCGCCGGGGTCACCGCGAGGTCCCGGATGCGGCTCCCCAGGCCCCCCTCCACGTGGACGTCCACCACGGGCCCGGACCCGAAGCCCGTGCAGGCGTACGCGGCCCGGACGGCGCCCGCCGAGTTCCATCCGGCGATGAACACCTTGGGGCCCTCCACCCGGGCCTGTCGCGGCGCCGCGGGCGCCATCGACGCCAGGGCCAGGATGATGACGGCGATCCTCATGATTCCTCCCTTCAGCCGACGTATGTATTGTAGGCGGCGGGGCGGCGGAAGCGCCGTAAATGTTGCCGTGAGGGCGGAGATGCCGAAGGGCCTGTGGGCGGCGATCCTGGCGGCGTCCCTGGGCGCCGCGCCGGGGCCGCAGGACCCGCCGGAAGACGCCGCGAAGGGACTCCTGGAGGAGCTCCGGACGTACCGCCACAAGATCGTCTTCGAGAGCAACGCCGACGGCGGCTGGGACCTCTTCCTCGTGGGCACCGACGGGTCCGATCCCGTCAACCTCACCCGCACCCCGGACGTGGACGAGCTCTACCCCAAGGCCTCGCCCGACGGGACCCGGATCTGCTTCGTGGCCGACGAGGGGAAGGGCGACGCGAAGGTCCGCAACCTCTACGTGATGAAGGTCGACGGCACCGGGCGCGTCAAGATCGCCGACAACGCCCGCGAGCCCTGCTGGAGCGCGGACGGGAAGTCCATCGCCTACCTCAAGGGCGAGTTCGACGCCTTCACCTGCGTCGATTTCGCCACCCGGGGAATCTTCATATACGACCTGGAGACCGGCCGGACCCGCGAGCACCCCAACCGGAAGATCCAGCACCTCTACACGCTCAACTGGTCGCCGGACGGGAAGTGGTTCGTGGCCACCGTCCACGGCGGGATGGGCTTCAAGCACGGCATCATCGCGCTCGAAGCCGCCGGCGAGGGGGCCTTCAACCTGGACCTCAAGGGATGCCGGCCCGACCTGTCCCCCGACGGCAAGAGGATCGCCTGGGGGCACCGCGACTACGCCATAGGCGTCGCCGACCTCGACCTGACCGGGGCCGAGCCGCGCCTCGGCGGCCACCGCGACGTGATCGAGAGCGAGCATCCCATCGAGAGCTACCACGCCGACTGGTCCCCCGACGGCCGCTACATCGCCTTCAGCCGCGGGCCCAAGCACCGGGGCAAGGACCTGAAGGGCCTCCTCCCCGAGTTCCCCGGCGTCGAGGCCCCCGGCTGGAACATCTGCGTGGCCGACCCGAAGAGGAAGAACCGCTGGATCGGCCTCATGTTCGACGGGAAGTCCTGCAAGGAGCCGGACTGGGTCCTGGTCCCGGAGGAGCGGGGCAAGTAAGGCAGGCCCGCCTCTTTCTTC
>CAYNDR010000107.1:7468-9661 GCA_964395295.1 uncultured Planctomycetales bacterium | reverse complement strand
CATCCCCCCGGCGTTTTTCCCGTCGACTTTTCCTCCCCCGGGCGCACTACCCGGGTGGAAGGCGCGCGACGCGGCGTTACCCGGCGTTACGAAACGTAACACGCGGCGGGTATGACGGAATAGGGCGCATAGGCAAGGGGTTGCGCGGGAGCGGGTTGCGCGCCGGCGGTTCGTGGCACGAGCTTTGCTCCACCCCCGCGTGTGGGGCGAAGGAAGCGATGGAGGCGACCGATGTCAGGCATCTTTTTGGTCCTGGTGCCCCTGGCGCCCTACGGGATTCTGCGGGCGTGCGAGCCGGCGGAGGCGCCGGCGGTGACGTGCCGCGAGGCGGAACGACTGGCACTTCCCATATGCTGCAGTCCCCTCGGGGCCCTCGCCGGTCCGGACGGCGAGGGCCCCTCTCCCTCCCTGCCGGGGCCGGCCCTGCGGGAGGCGTCGCGGCGGTGGAAGTGGAAGGCCCTCGAGGCGCCGGGGTGGAGGATGCTCGTCTCGGACCACTTCACGGCGCGCGGCGACGTGCCGCTGGAGGACCTCCGGGAATCCGCCGCGTGCATGGAGGCGTTCCTGGAGTCGATGCGGGGCTCGCTCGGGGGCGACCTGCCGGGGGCCCCGCTCTCCGTGCGCGTCTTCGCGGCGGCCCGCGACTTCCGGCTCTACGCGGCGCTGGCGGGGGCGCCCAACGCGGAGTCCTTCTACGATCCGCGGACCGGGGAGATGGTGCTCTGCCTGGACCCGCCGCGCGGCCCCCAGTGGCTGAGGAAGACGCTGGCCCACGAGCTGGCCCATCTCTACATGGACCGCGTCTGGGGCCGGACGGAGCCGCTGTGGTTCGCGGAGGGCCTGGCGGAGTACTTCGCCAGCTTCCAGGTCCGCGAGGGCCGCGTGCGGCCCGGGGCGGTGGACCCGGAGGCGCTCCGGCGGCTCCGGGAGCGGGAGCCCCTCCCGCTGGAGAAGTTCCTCCGGCTCGGCCGGGACGAGCTGTACGGGGAGTCCTTCCCCTTCCACTACGCGCAGGCCTGGTCCTTCGTCCACTACCTTTTCTCGCGCGAGGACGGCCTGGTGGACCTGCTCCTGCGCGGCGGACAGCTGAAGGACATCGGGCCGCTGGAGAGGGGATGGAGGGAGTACGTGAAGTCGATGAAGTAGCTTCCGGCTTTCAGCTTCGCGAGGAAGAGATCAGGCAATGCAGGATTTCAGGAACCTGGGGGTCTGGCAGAAAGCCTATCGGCTTGTGGCCGCGATCTACGAGGAGACACGTTCGTCCCCCCCCACGAGATCTATGGGATCACGCACCAACTGCGGAAGGCCGGCGCCTCGGTCAGCGCGAACATCGCCGAGGGGTGCGGCCGGGATGGAGATGGGGCCTTGGGGAGGTTTCTCCGCATCGCGCTGGGATCCGCCGGCGAGGTTCAGGATTGTCTTCTCCTGGCCCGGGACCTTCGTTTCTTGCCTTCCTCGGCCTTCAAGGAGATGGAGGATCTCGTGGTAGAGGTCAGGAAAAACGCTTGTCGCTCTGGTTGCTAAGCTGAAAGCTCAAGGCTGACAGCTGGCTTTTGTGTACGGAGCCCCGCCCGTGCGGGGCTGAAAATTGGGTTGGGTCCCTGTAGCTCAACTGGACAGAGCACGGCACTCGCGACTGCCGGGGTTGTGGATTCGAATCCCACCGGGGACACAACCGGGGGGAGTTGTCGCGGCTCCCCCTCCTTGAATTCGCCGTGCCTGGGAGGTAGGATAGTATTGCAGTCGCGAGTGCGTGTCTTGAGTTGCCGGAAGGGGCGCCGTGAAGAACGGCGCCCTTTCCGTTTGGGGCCTTGGCTCACATCGGGGGCGCGCCGGGCGCCCCGGACTCCTCCGGCTCCTCCTTCTCGGTGATCACCGCCTCGGTCGTCAGGAAGATGGTCGCCATGCTGGCCGCGTTCTGGAGCGCCAGCCGGACCACCTTCCGGGGGTCCAGGATCCCCGCCTTGACCACGTCGGTGAATTCCCCCCGCTCGGCGTCGTAGCCGAAGGAATCGTCCTTGGACTCCTCGACCTTCCGGGCCACGACCGACCCGTGCGCGCCGGCGTTCTCGGCGATCTGGCGGAGCGGCCGGTCGAGCGCCTGCCGGACCACCTGGGCCCCGACCTTCTCCTCCCCGGAGAGCTTGAGCGCGTCGATCGCCCGGCGGGCCCCGAGCAGGGCCACGCCGCCCC
>CAYNDR010000107.1:0-7458 GCA_964395295.1 uncultured Planctomycetales bacterium | reverse complement strand
CCGGGAGGATCCCCTCCTCCAGCGCGGCGCGGGCGGCGTGGAGCGCGTCCTCGATCCTGGCGCGCTTCTCCTTCATCTCGATCTCGGTGGCGGCCCCCACGTCGATCTGCGCCACTCCGCCGGAGAGCTTGGAGAGGCGCTCCTGCAGTTTCTCGCGGTCGTAGTCCGAGGTGGTCATCGTGACCGTCTTCTTGATCTGCTCGATGCGGCCCAGGATGGCCTTGTCGGAGCCGGCGCCCTCGATGAGGGTGGTCGTCTCCTTTTCCACGATCGCCTGCTTGGCCGTGCCCAGGTCCCGCAGTTCCACGTCCTCCAGCGTCACCCCCACGTCCTCCAGGAGCGGCCGGCCGCCGGTGAAGATGGCGATGTCCTCCAGGAGCTCCTTGCGGCGGTCGCCGAAGCCGGGGGCCTTGACGGCGCAGGACTGGAAGACGCCCTGCATCCGGTTCACCACCAGCACCGCCAGCGCGTCCCCCTCCACGTCGTCGGAGATGAGCAGGAGCGGCCGCTTGGTGGGGGCCACCTTCTCCAGGAGGGGCACCAGGTCCTTGGCGCTGGAGATCTTCTTCTCGTGGACGAGGATGTAGGGCTTGTCCAGCACGCACTGGAGCCGGTCCGGCCTGTTCATGAAGTGGGGCGAGAGGTAGCCCTTGTCGAACTGCATCCCGTCGATCCGCTCGATCTTCGTCTCGATGCCCTTGGCCTCCTCGACCGTGACGGCGCCGTCCTTGCCCACCTGGTCGATGGCCTGGGCCACGAGGCCGCCGATCTCCGGGTCGTTCCCGGCGGCGATGGTGGCCACGCGCTTGAGGTCCTCCGTGCCGGAGGCGGGGCGGGACAGCTTGCCGAGCTCCCGGACGGCGGCGTCCACCGCCTGGAAGATGCCGCGGGAGAGCGGGATCGGATTGAGGCCCGCCTCCACGTTCCTGAGCGCCCCGGAGAAGATCGCCTCCGCCAGGATCGTCGCGGTGGTGGTGCCGTCGCCGGCCTTCTCGCCGGTCTTCACGGCCACTTCGCGCAGGAGGAGCGCGGCGGCGTTCTGGATCTTGTCCGGCAGTTCGATCTCCTTGGCCACGGTGACGCCGTCGCGGGTCACGACCGGCGGGCCGAACTTCTTCTCCAGCGCCACGTGGTGGCCCCCCGGGCCGAGCGTGACGCGCACCGCGTCCGCCAGCTGGCGGACGCCCGAGAGCATCGCCTCGCGGGCCTCGCGGCCGAACTCCATGATCTTGGCGCCCATTAGTTTTTCTCCTTCAATGCGGCTTTGATCGCCTGGCGGATCTCCGCGGTGAGGGGGATCGCCTTCTTGTCCTCGTCGAGGAACTTCATCTCCCTCTCCGGGGCGTAGGTCTCGGCCTCGAACTCGGCCGAGTAGATCACCACGCCCTTGACGTTGGGGTCCGCGGACTTGAGCTCGGCCCGGCAGACGAGCTTCTTGAGGCGCGTCTCGGCGTCCGTGTGGAGCTCGATCGTGGCCTTGGACGCCTTCCAGTCGAAGGCGTCCGCGCGGGCCTGGTCCTTCATGATCTTCTGGATCACCTCCCCGGTGAAGTTCATCTCCGCCACACCGGGGGCGCGGAGCCGGGCCCCCTCCAGGAGGCGGGAGAGCGTATCGAGGACCTCGTCCGGGTTCTGGATCCCGCGGCCGATGCCGGGCGAGCCGATCTCGGCGGGCGTGATCCAGTCTCCGAGGCTCTCGTGCCAGACCCAGATCTTGGAGGGGCCGGCGTTGACGATGTTCTTGAGGTCGCCGCCGGTGGCCGTGTAGTGGATGTAGAGGACGCCCGGGGAGACCCAGAGGCTCGTCCCCTTGTAGTCGATGGGATTGCCCTGGGGGGCGGCCAGCCGCGCCTTGAACCGGGTCTGGTAGCTCCGGGTGCGCGTGTTGTAGATGGCGTGCTCGGCCAGCGACCGCGCGTTCTGGGGGTCCAGCGGCTGTTGGGGCTTCTCCGGGGGCTTCGCCTGGCACGCCCAGGCGGCCCCCCCGATCGCCAGCATCCACAGGGCGCGGATCGTCATAGGGGGCTCGTATGGTATCGGCCCGCCCCCCCCGGGTCAACAAGCTGTTAACCCCGTCGAGTCGCCACGGAGTTAACACCTGTTAACGCAGTCGCGACTCGACGGGGTTAACAGGTCAGGGGGACTCGCGGGCGTGCTTGGCCAGGCGCTGCTGGAGGGTTTCCTTGGCGCGGTGGATGACCGACTTGACCGCCTCCATGGACAGGCCCATGGCCTCGGATATCTCCTCGTAGCTCATCTCCTGGTAGCGCGCCAGGAGCACCGCCATCCGCTGGTTCTCCGGGAGGGCGTTGATGGCCTCCTTGACGTCCCGGCGCAGTTCCTCCCGGCGCAGTTCGGCGTCCGGGGGGGCGGCCGAGGGCTCCTCCAGCAGGTCGTCGATCGGCGCCGCCGACGCCGGCTGCAGCCTCCGGGAGCGGATCTCGTTGAGGCAGTGGTTCACCGCGATCCGGTACAGCCAAGTGGAGAACTTGGCCTTGGGCTGGTACTTCTTCCGCGCCCGGTAGACCTTCACGAAGACGTCCTGCGCCATGTCCTCCGCGCCCGAGGCGTCCCCCAGGTAGCGGTAGACCAGGTTGAGGACCCCCCGGGTGTGCCGCCGGACCAGCTCCTCGAACGCCCGCCCGTCCCCCTTCTGGAAGCGGAGCATCAGCTCGATGTCGGGGTCGGAGTGGGCGGGGGTCATTTCTTCCTAAGGATACGCTTGTTCTCCACCCGTTGCGTGATCCCCGCGGCGTCCAGGTGCTCCAGGAGGGGGATGACGTACTTCCGCGTGGTGCCCACGAGGTCGCGGAACTGCGCCGCCTCGATGGGGCCCCTCTCCTGGATGGCCCGCGTGATGATCTCCACCGCCTCGCGGACCGTCTCGCGGTGGAAGAGGATGTCGTCCTTGAGCCGCGCCACCGACCCGTTGTCCACCAGCAGGGCCAGCACGCGGTCCACGCGGTCCTTCGTGTACCGGGGGAACCGCGCGTAGAGCTCGTCGGGACGCGGGGTGTTGAATCGCGTCTCGCGGAGGATCCGCTCCATCTCGCCGGCGCACTCGGCGTCCTCCCGCGAGAGCTTCACCTGGAACGTGGCGCGGCGGGCCTTCTCTCCCTCCAGGGCCAGCGTGCCGCGCTCCCCGAGCGCCTTGAGGGCGCGATCGAAGAGCGGGACCTCGAACTTGGACTCGTTCCGGAGCACGAGGACGTCGATCCCCGCCCGGAGCGGGTTCCGCGCGTGGAACCCTTCCACGAGGACCGCCAGGCGGTCCATCGCGCCCTCGAACGCGGCCGGGTGCATGAAGCGGTTGGGCTCGAACCGGACCAGCTTGTCCTGGAGCCGCTGGAGCGCCTCCTCGCAGGCCTTGAGCGGCACCTTGGCCGCCAGCGACAGCTCCTGGAGGTTGAGCGTCCGCGGGCCGGCGTCCTTCAGCGCGTACTCGATCGAGGAGTGCTCGCTCGCGAGCGTCTGCTCCTTCTCCACAAGCTTGAGCGTGATCTCGTCCTTCATCCGCTTGATCTTCTGGTCCGAGGCGTCGAGGATCCGGCCCCCGCCGATCGTGTACATGGGCGTCTGCAGGCGCGCGATGTAGGGATCGCCCGCCGCCACCACGACCGGCTCGTCCAGGCGGAACTGGACGTAGCCCTCCTCCCCGGGGCTGAGCTCCTTGCGGTCCAAGAGGACGATGCGGCCGTCGCACTCGGCCGTCCCCGCGTGGAGCTTGATGGGGGCCAGGTTCTTGAGGACGCGCGGCTTGTCGGGGACGTAGCGGAAGCGCGCCTCCACGAAGCGCGAGGCCTTGAAGTAGCCGGGCGTGGCGGCCACCATCCCGCGGCGGACCTCCTCGTGGGAGAGGTCGGAGATGTTGACGGCGCTGGAGTGGCCGGCGCGGATCTCGGAGACCTCGGCCTTGTAGGCCTGGAGACTGCGGACGCGGCCGGTCTTGCCGAGGGGGATGACTTCGAGCGTGTCGCCGATCCCCGCGCGGCCGCTCATGGGGACGCCGGTGATCACGGTGCCGAAGCCCTTCGCGGAGAAGACGCGCTGGATGGGCATCCGGAAGACGCCGGAGGCGTCGTGCGGCGGCGTGGCGGCCACCGTGCGGTTGATCTCGTCCACGAGGGCGTCGATCCCCTCGCCGGTGACGGCGCTCGCGCCGAGGACCGGGGCGCTTTCGAGGAAGGTGCCCCGCACCAGCGTCCGGACGTCCTCCTCGACGAGCGCGCGGAGGTCGGCCTCGGCCTTGTCGATCTTGGTCAGCACGACGATCCCGCGCTTGAGGCCCAGGAGGTTCATGATGGTGACGTGCTCGCGGGTCTGGATGTTGACCGACTCGTCGGCGGCCACCACGAGGAGCACGAGGTCGATCGAGGTGGCGCCCGCGACCATGTTCTTGATGAACCGCTCGTGGCCGGGGACGTCGATGATGCCCACGCGCCGGCCGTCCTTGAGGACGAAGGGGGCGAACCCGAGGTCGATCGTCATCTCGCGCTCTTTCTCCTCGGGGAGGCGGTCGGGGTCGATGCCGGTGAGGCGCTTGACGAGGGTGGACTTCCCGTGGTCGATGTGCCCGGCGGTCCCGATGATGACGTTGTAGATGTCGCCGGGCTTGAGCGCGGGATTCATAGGGCGCCCGATTCTAGCACGCCCGGCGGAGGGGCGCCAACGGTTGCGGCCGTCAGAGCAGGCCGGCGAGGTCGGGGAACCGCCGCCGCAGGATCCCGGCGGCCGCGGGATCGTCGGCCAGCATCCGGAAGTCCGCGAAGTCGAACCCCGGCCCCACGGTGCATCCGGCGAGCGCGTACGCGCCCGCCGGCCGCGCGGCCTGCCAGCAGCCGGCGGGGATCCCCGCCACCGGCTCGCGCCCGGCGCCGAGCACTCGCCGCTCGCAACGTTCCAGGCCGGCGTCGAGCGCGAACAGCTCCAGCGGGTCCCCCTCGCCGTGGTGCCAGACCTCGTCCGAGGCCAGGCGGTGCCAGCGGCTGAACTCCCCGGCCGCCAGGAGGAAGGTGATGGCCGTGAGGGCGGATCGGTCGCCGCGGCCGTCGGCCGGGCGCACGGAGCGGGTCGAGCGGAAGACCTCGCGGAAGTGCCCTCCCTCGGGGTGGGGCTTGAGGTCGAGGAGCCGGACCAGTTCGGCCGCGCGGGGATGCACGGAGTCATTAGAAAGGCGCGGGGACGCGGGGTCAAGTTGTGTTCAGGGGACCTTTGTGGTGTAATCGCCCGGGTGTCCAGGAAGGAAATCCTCGCCGGGGGCGCGGCCTTCGCGGCGCTGGCCGCGGTCCTCTTCGCGCCCGTCCTCTTCGGCGGCCGCACCCTCATCGCCGCCGACTTCCTCGAGGCCCACCCCCTCTGGCGCGCCGAGCCGCGCCCCGTCCGCAACGTCCACCTCTCCGACACGATCGAATACTACTACCCCGCCGAGCGCCTCTACTCCGAGGCCGTCCGCGGGGGGCGCCTGCCGATCTCGAACCCGTACGTCTTCAACGGCGCCCCCGTGCCGCACGGCGCCCACGCCTGGAACTCCGTGTGGCCCGTCAAGCTCGCGTTCCTCTGGCTCTTCGACCCGGTGGCGTCCTACGACCTTTACGCGATCTTCCACTGGTGGCTGGCGGGCGTGGCCTTCTTCGCGCTTCTGCGGGGGATGGGGATCGGCCCCTTCGCGGCCTTCGCGGGGGCGCTGGCCTACGCGCTCTCGAGCCGCTCCATGGCCTGGCTCCACGGCCACTACCTCATGCCGACGCTCGCCTACGCGCCCCTGGCCTTCCTGGGGGCGATGCGCGGCTCCCCGCTGGCGGCCGTCCCGCTCACGGGGCTCTTCTTCACCAATCCCCACGCGGGGATCACGGTCTCCGTCGTCCTGCTCTGCCGGTCCCCGCGTTCCTGGAAGCCGGTCCTCGCCGCGGTCCTCATGGCCGGCGTGGCCCTCGTCCCGCTCTACGCGGCCATGAGGCAGGGACTGCGCGATCCCGCGGCCGAGGCGAGCTGGTTCTACCGCGACCGCTGGCGGTGCTGGCTGCTCCTCGGCGGCCTCGTGGCCCCCGGCACCTTCAACAACGCGATGCCTTACAACGAGCACAACGTCTACATCGGCCTCCTGCCGCTCGGGCTGGCTTTCTTCGGGCTGCGGCGCGAACGGTTCTTCGCGGCGCTGGCGGGGATCGCGCTGGCGCTCGCCACCTGCTGGCCGATCCCCGAGTGGATCACGCCCGTCTCGTTCAGCCTCCCCACCCGCTACCTCTTCCTCTTCACGCTCGGCGCCTGCGTCTGCTTCGCCCGCGCCCTCGACCGCGTCCCGCTCCGGACGTGGATGAAGGCCGCGGCCGCCGTGCTGGTCCTCGCGGACCTCGCCCCGCGCTTCTGGAGCTACAACCGCTCCTGCGATCCCGCCGTCCTCCGCGAAAAGCCCCCCGCGCTGGAGGCCGTCCGGGGCCGCGCGGGCGTCGTCCTCGCGGACAGCCCCGCGATCGGCCGCCACTTCTTCCCGCCGCTGTCGCTCTTCGGGATCGAGTCGGTGCAGGGCTACGACGTCATGGTCCCGCGCGCGCAGGCCGAGGCCCTGGGCCGGGCCGCCCGCGTGGGGGGCGGCCGCGTCCTCGTCCTCGACGACCCGGAGAGCCCGGCGCTCGACGCGCTCGGGATGAAGTACCTCATCGCCGACGCCTCGTTCAGGCCGAAGCGGTTCAGGCTCGTCCACTCCGACGGCATCCGCGTCTACGAAAATCCCTCCGCGCGGGGCGTCCCGCCGCGGGCGGCCTCCAAGACCCCCTACTGGATCGGCCTGGCCGTGACGCTGGCGGGGTGCGCCCTGGCGGGCCTCTGGGGCTTCCTTGACCGCTCCCCCCCGGTGCTTATATAGTGGAGGGCCGATGAGGTTCATTCCGCTTTTGACCCTGACCCTCGCCGCCGCGGGGTGCTCCAAGGAGCCGCCCCCGCCGCCCGACGAGCCCGCCAACAAGCAGTTGATCTGGGAGACGATCAAGGCCTACCACGAGGCGGGCGACAAGGGCGACGTGTCGAAGATGGTAGCCCTCCTCTCGCCCAAGGTGTCGCTGGTCAAGGGCCACGAGGACGTGGCGCGGGGCGTGGAGGATGTCGAGAAGGAGCTCACGAACCGCGTCGATTCCTACAAGGGGCAGGCGCGCAGTACCCTGCTGGGCAAGGAGCGCATCACGATCATGGGCGACACGGCCGTGGTGGACTACGTGGCCAGCGTGGGCACCCAGCGGGGCCTCATCTCGGCGGTCTGCCAGCGGTCCGGGGGGAAGTGGTACCTCGTTCACCTCCACGACTCGTGGACGTCCCCCGCGCCTCCCAAGTAGCCGCGGCCGGCACGGGCCGGGGCGTCCCCCCGGCGCTGGTTTATCCGATCTTCTTCCTCTCCGGTTTCGCCGCGATCCGCTACCAGATCGTCTGGCAGAGGGCGCTCTTCACGATCTACGGCACGAGCGTGGA
>CAYNDR010000106.1:0-18294 GCA_964395295.1 uncultured Planctomycetales bacterium | reverse complement strand
CCATTCTCGATTCTTGATTCTCGATTCTGGCCATAACCAGGGACTGAACGCATACATCCGATCAACAGGAATCCGGATCGCCCCATGAGAATTCTCCTCGTCCTGGCCGCCGGCCTCGCGGCCGCGGCTCCCCAGTCCGAGAAGGTCCCCCCCGGCTGGGCGCCCCCGCTGGGCAAGGACATCCCCCTCCTGAAAGGCGAGAAGCGCCCCCGGAAGATCTACGGCCACTACATGGGCTGTTTCGTGGCCGGCACGGGGGCCATCCAGTGGCACGCCACCTCGGGCCTGGAGACCATGGACGCCCCCGCCCGCTGTCGCGACGCCGATCCCCTGAAGCGCGACATCGCCTCCTGGGCCGCAAAGTCGCACGGCGGCTCGTACCGCAACTTCGCGCTGGCCCCTTGCGACCGGAACCTCCCCGACCGCGAGGCCGCGGACCTCGAGATCCGCCGCGCGATGAGGATCGGCCTGGACGGATTCACGTTCGACGCCTGGGCGGGCGGCGAGGGCGCGATGAAACTCCTCGACCTCATGTTCAAGGTCTGCGAGGAGAAGGACTACCCCTTCGAGATCACCGTCACCCTCGACACCACCTGCATCGGCGACGACGTCCACAAGGAGTACGCGGGGCTCGACAAGTGGGCCCGCGTCGTCAAGTGGCTCCTGGACAGGCACGGCAAGAGCCCCAAGCTCGCGCGCCGGGACGGCCTGCCGCTCGTCATGGGCTACCAGTCCGTATGGCCCTGGGTGGGCTACCTGTGGAAGGAGGCGCGGAAGAAGCTCGGCGATGTTGGGAAGGAAAAACTCGAGGCCGAGGTCCTCCGGCTCCGCACGATCCCCGAGGGATGGGCGCTCATCGGCGACGCCTACCGCGACCTGGAGCGCCAGATCGGCCAGAAGATCTACTGGCAGTTCTGCACGAGCGCCTTCTTCCACGCCGCCGAGCGCGGCCGGAACGACAAGACCTGGGTCGAGTCGGCGCGCCTCGTCGCGAAGAAACTCCCCGCGGTGGGTACGTTCATGTGGGAAGGCCCCGTCCCGGAGATGGCCCAGGCCGTCCTCGCGGAGGGGGCCGAGTGGTGCCACCCCATGAAGCTCCAGTACGAGAACTACGGCTGGTACCAGGCCTCCAGCCCCGGCCTCGACTGGGTGCGCGGCGACTGGGAGAAGGCCCGCGATCTCCCCTCCACGCTCGTGCAGTACATCACCTGGAACGACTACCACGAGACGACCAACCTCTCCCCCGGCTACAACACCCGCTACGCCCACTACGACCTCACCGGCTACTTCGTGCGGTGGTGGAAGACCGGCAAGCCGCCCGTCCCCGACCGGGACCGCGTCTACGTCTTCTCGCACAAGTACTCCCACGACTCGAAGATGTATCCCTTCACGGCGAAGTCCCGCGCCGACAACGCGATCGAGGTCGTGACGATCCTCCCGAAGCCCGCGCGGATGCGGATGCCCGGCCGGGACCAGGAATGGGAAGCGCCCGCCGGGATGTCCCACCGGCAGATGCCGCTCACGGCCGGCCCGGTGGCGGCCGAGCTCGTCCGGAACGGGAAGGTCGAGATCCACCTCGATCTCCCGGAGCCCGTGAGCGACCGGCCGTTCCGCCAGGACGTCGGCAAGGTCGCCATCTCCACGGAGTGCGGGCGCCACTGGGAGCTCGACTTCGGCAAGGGCGTCCCGATGTTCGCCTACAGCGAGTACGGCGACGCCGACGGCGACGGCCTGCCGAACTGGTTCGAGATGCTCTGGTTCGGGAAGTTCGGCGACATGAGGACGGCCACGGCCGCCGATCCGAAGGCCGATCCCGACGGCGACGGGAAGACGAACCTGGAGGAATACCGGGCCCAGACCGACCCGACGCGAAAGTGAGGACCCTTCCAAGAGCGCCCGACAAAACGATCTTTCCTCACCACAAAGACACGAAGGGCACGAAGAAACACAAGGATGAAATGGATTATTCGTAACCAGGGCATCCGAGAATCAAGGAGTAGTCCCCCCTGCCCCCCGGGGGGAGAGCCCCCATCCAGGATTTCCTTGTGGATTCTTTGTGGTCTTTGTGCCTTTGTGGTGAAATAGGGACTCTAATGAGGAACTTTCTGCCCCGCGCCGCGCTCGCGGCAATCCCCCTGCTCTTCCTGGCCGCCCAGGACGTCGACGAGCGCTTCCGCCGGCTCGATCGCGACGGCGACGGCCGGCTCACCGCCGACGAGGTCGGGAACCCGCAGATCTTCAAGCGGCTCGATCGCAACGGAGACGGTTCCGTCACCATCGAGGAGGCGCGCGCCATCGAGGTCCCCAAGGGCGGAAGCCCGCCGACGCTGGAGAACGTCTCCTACGGGCCCCACGAGCGGAACGTCCTGGACTTCTGGAAGGCGAAGGCCGAGGGGTCCGCCCCCGTCGTCGTCTTCATCCACGCCGGCGGCTTCGTGGGGGGAGACAAGTCCCAGGCCCGCAAGGACCCCAACGTGAAGGCCTGCCTCGACGCGGGCGTCCACTTCGCCGCCGTCAACTACCGCTTCCGCAAGCACGCGCCCATCCAGGACATCCTCCGCGACGCCGCCAGGGCGATCCAGTTCATCCGCTCCAAGGCGGCGGAGTGGAACGTGGACAGGAAGCGGATCGCGGCGTACGGCGGATCGGCCGGGGCGGGGACGTCCCTCTGGCTGGGGTCCCACGACGACCTGGCCGACCCCGCGAACGCGGACCCCGTCCTCCGCGAGTCCTCGCGCCTCTCCGCCGCGGGCTGTATGGCCACCCAGGCGACCTACGACCTGACGCGATGGGAGCCCATCGTGGGCCCCTTCAAGCCGGAGTGGCTGGAATCGCCGGACGAGATCCCCGCCTTCTACCACTTCAAGTCGAAGGCCGACCTGGAGACGCCCGAGGGGAAGAAGACCCTGGCCGACTGCGACATGCTGGGGCTCCTCTCGAAGGGCGACGCGCCGGTCTACGCCTCCAACGGCCGGCAGGGCGGCGAGGTCCGGGACCGGGGGCACTACCTCCACCACCCGAACCACGCGGTGGCGATCAAGAAGCGCTGTGACGAGGTCGGCGTCGAGTGCGTCCTGGGGACGGAGGGCCGCGAGAAGCTGATCGACTTCCTCTTCCGCCACCTCGGCACGACAAAATAGACCGTCTATTTTGTCGGGCGGGAGCGCAGGGAGGCGATCTCGTCGGCGACCTCGAGGGGAAGCCCCAGCGCAGCCGCCCGCCCGGCGGCCTCGTCGTACTGCCGGAGGGCCGCCTCCTTGCGCCCGAGCCGCGCGAGCACGCGCGCGCGGTCGAGACGGGCGAAGAGATCATCCGCGGCGGCCGCCAGCGCGAGATCCAGCTTCTCGAGCGCCTCCTCCGGCCTTCCCGCCTCTGCCAGGAGGGCCGCGTCGATCCGGAGGACGGAGGCGTGCAAGGCGCCGCCCTCCGGCGCCACCCCTGGCAAGGGGCGGCGGGCGCGCTGTCTCATGACGAACTGGGCAAGCCTCCTCCAGATCCTGTGCTCCAGCTCGAAGGGGCCCGCCGGCATCCCGGGCCTCAAGGGCGGTGGCCCCCGCCGGACGGGCTGGCCCAGCTCCGACCACGCCCCGCTGAACACCGGGATCTCCGCCCAAAGCCAGCCGGGACATGAATCGCGGGACAAGGCGTCGAGACGGGCCCGCGCCGCCTCGAACTCCCCGCGGGCAACGCCCTGGAAGGCCTTGCGAAGCAGGTCCGCCGTCGCGTTCCAGGCGGGGATCGGGGCGGCCCCGCCATGGCGATCGGCCATCCTCTTTCGAAGGGCCTTCGCCGTCTCGGGATAGGCGCCTCTGGCCGATTCCGCCGCGTAATGCGCCGTCGTCAGGACCCACCCCTGCGCCGCGAGGGCGTCCAGCCGGTCGGGATCGGCCTTGAGCGCGCGGTCGTACGCGGCATACGCCTCGTCCAGCCGGCCCAACGCCGTGAACAGCCTCCCCTGCGTGAACGCGAGATCCGGCAGGTCCGGCGCCATCAGGACCGCCTGGGCGAGCAGGCGCTCGACCTCCGCCGCCGCCTCCAGGCGCTTCCGGACGTCCCCGGCCACGCCCCCGCCGGGAGCCGCAAGCGCCGACACCCGCGCGGCGGCTTCCTTCCCCATCTCCCGGGCGCGATCGCGGAGGGTGGGAACCGGCGGCGGCGCCCTCTTCACCTCCTCTTCCGCCGCGACCGGGGCCGGGGGCGGCGGAGCGGGCGCCGGGAGAGGCGGTTCCGGCGCCGCTTTCGCGGCCTCCTCCGTCACGACCGGGGAATCCTCGCGGGGAACGGGAGGAGGTTTGCGGGGCCCCGACGGCGCGATCACCAGCCAAGTCCCGGCGAAAAATGCGGCCCCGAGGAACACGGCGAGGCCGACCTTCCCAAGGCTCCCCAGGGAGCCGCGCCCCCCGTCTCCTTCCGAAGCGGACTCGGAGTCCTTCCAGGAGCCGGCGTCCAGGCAGCGCAAGGAAGGCTCGACCTCCACCGCCGCGGCACAGCGGGGACACATGAGGACGTCGTCCTGGCCGACCAGTTCCTCCGAAGGCCGGTCGCAGACCGGACAGATCTTCATCCCATCTTGCCTTCCTTGAGATACGGGGACAGCCGCTGGACCTCCTCCTCGAAGTCCTCCGCCGAGGAGCAGGTGGCGCGGATGGCCTGCAGGACCAACTGCTTGTACTTCAGCCGGGCGTAGTGGATGTGGTTCTTCGCGTTGGCAAGGCTGCAGCCGAGGCGCTCGGCGACTTCTTCCTGGCTCTTTCCCTCGATGAAGCGGAGCCGGAAGGCCTCCGCGTGGCGGGTCTTCCGCGTCATCGAGTCGGCATAGAGCCCCTTGAGCGCGTGCTCCAGGATCTGCCGGATCCACATGCGGTCGAAGACGCTGTCCTCCTTCCGGGCGGCTTCGGCGGAGACATCCCCGATCCGCCTAGCGGTCTTCCGGCGGCGGACCTCCTCGGAGATCACGTGGCGGGTGACCGCCTGGAGGAGGACGCGGAACCTCCCCTTGGAGGCGTCGATCTTCTCCAGGAATTCCGGGCGGGCCACCCGGATCAGCACCTCCTGGCACAGGTCCTCGGCCGTGTGATCTCCGAATCCCTTCCATTTGAGGAACGAGAGGATCGGCGCGCGGTACCTCGAGAGGATGGAGTTCAGGTCGCCCGCCTTCCCCCGCTGGGCGGCCCAGATGTCCTCCCAGATGGTGGTCGGGAATGAATCGTCCATGGTCCAAGAGAACTATATCACGGGTCCCGCCCGCACAAACTCCGGGGAAACAAAATGCCCCGACGGCGGGTCGGGGCATTGGAACGCGAGGGACTCGGGGCGCTACCGGCGGCCACCGCCCTGGCCGCCGCGGCGGCCGGGATTGCCCGGGCCGGTGCCGGGGCCGTCGTTGACCGGGGGATTGCCGGGGGGCTGGGGGTCCTCGCCGTTGCCGACCCCGTTGTTCCCCCGGGGCCTCTCACGGTCGGGAGGCGGCGGACCCTGTCCGGGCCGCCCGCCGGGTCCCTGGCCCGGCCGCGGGCCCGGGCCCAACCGCGGACCCTGGCCATCGTCCGGACAGCCCTCGCGCCCGCCCGGCCCGCCCTGCATGCGGCGTTGCCGCATCCTCATCATGAACCGGTGGAGCTGTTCCCTCTCCTCCGGAGTCAGACCCTCCATCATCTCGCGCATCGCCCCGCGGCGATCCTGCACTTCCCCGCCGGGGCCAGGTCGATCCCCGGGCCTGGCGCCCGGAGGTCCGGGGGGGCAGTGGAGAGGACAACGGAGACAGCCGCCCGGACGATCCGCGGGCCGGTCGCCTACGCACTTGCCGGGAGCCGGCGGTTTCGGAGCCTCCTTGCCGTCCTGGGCCGGGGCGGACGGGCCGCCGGCGAGCATCATGCAGGCCACGGCCGCTGCCATCCACATCATCCTCATGGCTGCCTCCTCTTATTCGCCCTGCTCTTCCCCACTCCACCCCATGAATGGCGGTCCGGCAGGAAACGATTTAAATATTCCGCGGGGCCGGCCGCCTCTGCGCGAAGAGCCACTCCCACATCGCGGGGTCGGCATAGACGCGGTCCCAGATGAAGTGGTCCGCCCCCGGGAACTCCGTGTAGCGCGCGCCCGGGATGAGCCGCGCCATGTCCCGCCCGCCCACGCTCTCGCGGTCGAACGCGTGGCCGCCCGAGGGCGGGACGGCCTCGTCGAGCTCGCCGTGGAAGATCCAGACCGGGAGCTTCGCCAGCCGCGGCGCGTCCCCCGGCCGTCCCGCGCCGCAGACGACCACGATGGCCGCCCACCGATCCGGGTATTTCGCCCCGAGGTCGAAGGCCGAGCATCCGCCCTGCGAGAGCCCCGTCAGGTAGATCCGGGCGGGATCGATCCCCAGCTCCCGTTCCGCCTCCGCCAGCGCGTCGAGGACGAACCGCTCCTCCTCCCCCACGTACTTCCACGGCCCGCGGCATTGCGGGAAGAGGGCCACGGCGGGAAAGGCGTCCGCATGGTCGCGGACGTAGGGCGGGAGCCCCGCGAGGAGGTGCCGGCCGTCGTCGCCGTTCTCCCCCACGCCGTGGAGGAAGAGGACGCAGGGCCGCGGTCCCCGGCCGGCGTCGCTCCGGGGGACGAAGACCGGGCAGTCTCGGCCGCGGACGCGGATTTCCCCAAAGGGCATGGGAAGCGGATTCAGGGCTTGTCCCGCTTCACCAGCACCGGATCGAGAAGGGTCTTCAGGAAGCGCGGGTCCGGCGGGACCTCGTAAACCGCCTCGACCGCGAACAGGCTGCTCCCCTTGGCCACCGCGTCGATCTTCTGGAAGCGGAGCTTGACCTCGCCCTTGACCTTGGGCGAGCTGAGCTCGACCATCACCTTCTTCCCCTGGAGCAGTCTCTTGACGCCATCGAGGGCCGCCGAGGCGTCCGCCATCGTCCTCAAGCCCGAGGCCTTCATGGCGGCGTGGAAGATGATGCCGTTCTCGGCCACCTCCACGCACTTCCCCTTGTACTCGCGCTCGCCGTCCCAGAACCAGACGCGGACGTCCCTCCGCGAGATGAACTGGCTGTTGATCAGTCGGGTCTCCATGGCGTCGTCCTCCGGGTCCGTGGCTAAATTATACTCCCTCAGAAGGGGAAGAGGATGCCCTTGTCCCTCAGCTTCTCGAAGCGGCGGGCGGCGAACGAGTAGAGCCGCGCGGGCCGCCGGAGCCCCTCCCGCCGCCAGCCGCCCGCGGGCCTCAGGATCCCCAGGAGATCCATCTTCGGGCGGAAGTTGCGCTTGTCGAGCCGGCGGCCCAGGATCGCCTCGTAGACGCGCTGGAGCTCCGTGAGCGTGAAGGCGCGCGGGGTCAGCGGATCCCGGCGAGGCCGCGGACGACCCTCTCCAGGCCCGCGACCACGCGGGCACAGCGGCCGTAATCGACCTTGTCCGGCGTGTCCCCGGGCAGGTGGTAGTGGGGATAGCGGAAGGGGGCCGTGTCGGTCACCATGAGGGCCGGGTAGCCCTCCTTCCAGAAGGCCCAGTGGTCGGACCAGCCGACCCCGGGGATGAAGGACGGGAGCGCCCCGCCCTCCGAGGGGAACTTCGCGCCCTCCCGGAAGGTCCCCACCGCCCGCCGCACCAGCTTCCTCGAGGAGATACAGCCCACGAAGGCGATGAAGTCGCCCTTCGAGGGATAGAAGAAGCCGAAGGGCGGCGGGTACTTCTGGCTCCCCGGGGCGTCGGAGAAATAGCCGATCGTCTCGAGGCTCAGCATCGCGGCCACGTTCTCGCCGCGCTCCCGGCAGCGGCGCGCGTAGACCCGGCTCCCCATCTTGTCCGTCTGGAAGAACGGCGGCTCCTCGTTGGCGAAGGCCACGAACCGGAGGGTCCGATCCGGTTTCGACCCGGCCAGCGCGGCGGCCAGCGCCAGGATGCCCGCCACCCCCGTGGCGTTGTCGTTCGCCCCCGGACAGCCGAACACGGAATCGTAATGAGCCCCCACGACCACGATCTCCCCGGGCGACGAGGCCCCCCGGATCTCGACCTCCAGGTTGTCGCACGGCCTGCCGTCGGCCCGGAAGGCCTGCCGTCCCACGGCGTACTTCGACTCCCTGAACCGGGACTCCACGTAATCGGCCGCGGCCGGCAGGGAATCCCACGCCGTGCGGATCCCGATCCGGCCCGCCAGCTCCCCGACGTCCCGCCGGATCGAGGCGGCCATCGCCTCCTCCCTGGCCGAGAGCGGCGGAAGCGGCCCCGAATAGGACTTTCCCGGCATGCGGATCATGCAGGACCACCCCCAGACGGAGAGGAACCCCAGCAGGCCGAAGAGGCACGCCAGCCGGACGAGGCCGGCGCGGGTGACGACCTTGAGGCGGAACCGCCGCGGCGGGGGATTCTCCGTCACGGCCCCCGATCTTATGGCCCGGACGGCCGCCTTTCAAGGGACGCATTTCTGTTTTCCGGCGCGGCCTTGCGTCTTATGATGTCTCCCCGTCGTTTAATAGGAGTCCTTTTCCGGAGGAATGAAAATGCAGATCACCCGCCGCCAGATGCTCAAGCAGGGCGCCGGCCTCGCGGCCCTCGGGGCCCTGGGGCCCGCCGCCTTCGCCGCGTCCCTCGCCAAGGTCCCCGTGGGCCTCCAGCTCTACTCCATCCGCAAGGACTGCGAGAAGGACCTCCCCGGCTCCCTCGCCGCGGTCGCCAAGATCGGCTACAAGGGAGTCGAGTTCGCCGGCTACTACAAGCGGAAGGCCGACGAGCTGAAGAAGCTCCTCGACGACAACGGCCTCAAGTGCTGCGGGACCCACACCGGATGGGGCACCGTCGTCGGGGACAAGCTCAAGGAGACGATCGAGTTCAACAAGACCATCGGCAACAAGTACCTCATCGTCCCCGGCGGCCTGCCCGCCAAGACCTTCACCTCCCTGGAGGGCTGCAAAGATACCGCCAAGATCCTGAACGAGCAGGCGGCCAAGGCCAAGGAGGCCGGGATGGTCGTGGGCTACCACGCGCACGGCGGCGACTTCAAGAAGCTCGACGGGGAGACCGTCTGGGACCTCCTCTTCTCGAACACGAACAAGGAAGTCGTGATGCAGATGGACGTGGGCAACTGCCTGGGCGGCGGCGGCGATCCCTACGCGACCCTCAAGAAGTTCCCCGGCCGGTCGCTCACGATCCACATCAAGGAGCACGGCGGCGCCAAGGACGCCCCCGTCGGCGAGGGCGAGGTGAAGTGGAAGGAAGTCTTCGAGATCTGCGAGACGGTCGGCGGGACCGAGTGGTACATCGTGGAGCACGAGTCCGGCTCGGCCCCCATCGAGAGCGTCAAGGCCTGCTACGAGAACATGAAGAAGATGGGGAAAGTGTAGGACGCGGAACCGACGATCCGGCCGGCCTCTCCGCGGGGGCCGGCCGGATTTTTTTATCGGGAAAGCCCCTGCGCAACTCTGCGCAAGCCCTTGCGCGCGCCCCCCATGGACCCGTCCTCCCGGGCTGGCCCCGCCTTTGCTATAGTGACGGAACCATGATCGCCCGCCTGAGGTCCCTGCCCCCCCGGGCCCGGATCGGGATCCTGGCGGGCACGGCGGCCGCCGGGTCCGCCGCCCTGCTCCTCGCCGGGCCCATCCCCCAGGACCCGGCCTACCACGCCTTCGCGGACGGCCGGGCCTTCCTCGGCATCCCGAACTTCTGGGACGTGGCCACCAACGCGCCCTTCGTGGCCGTGGGCCTCCTCGGGGCGGCGCTCGTCTGGAGGGCCTCCCTCAGGGACCCGGCCGAGAAATGGATCCTCGCCGCCGTCTTCGGGTCGCTCGCCCTCACCGGCCTGGGATCGGCCTACTACCATTGGGCCCCGGACAACGCGCGGATCGTCTGGGACCGCCTGCCCCTGGCGCTCCTGTTCACGGGCTACCTGGCGGCCGTGATGGCGGAAAGGATCGACGCCCGGGCGGGCGCGCGGCTGGCCCCTCCCCTCCTGGCGTTCGGGGCCGCAAGCGTCCTCTACTGGGGCTGGACCGAGTCCCGCGGCGCGGGGGACCTGCGCCTCTACGTCCTGGCTCAGTTCCTCACGATCGCGCTGGTCCTCCTCGCGGTGCTCCTCTTCCCCCCGCGGTACACGCGGTCCGCCGACCTCCTCTGGGCGGCCGCGGCCTACGGCCTGGCCAAGGGGTGCGAGGCGCTCGACCGGCCGATCTTCGATCTCGGGAACCTCTGGAGCGGCCACACGCTCAAGCACCTCTTCGCGGCCCTCGCGGCGGCCCTCATCCTGTCCATGGTCCTGCGGCGCCGGCCTATAGATTCTCCTCCACCGTGCTCCCCAGCACCTCCCGGAGGTCCGTCAGCCCCTTCAGCACCTTCCGGATCCCGTCCTGCTTGAGCGTGGCCATGCCGGACTGCCGCGCGGCGCGGCCGATGTCGTCCGCCTCCGCCTTCTTCTGGATGAGCCGGCGGACCTCCGGCGTCACGACCAGCAGTTCGTGGATCCCGAGGCGTCCCCGGTAGCCCGTCCCGAAGCAGGCCTCGCACCCCTTCCCGCGCACGAACTCGGCCTTCCTCCGGTCCGCCCGGAAGGCGTCGAACCTCGCCTCGTCCCCGTAGCGCGCGCGGACCTCCTGGAACTCCTCCGCGGAGGGGACGTACTTCTCGACGCACGACTCGCAGGTCGGGCGGATGAGCGGCTGGGCCAGGACCGCCAGCAGGCTGTTGCCGAACGTGAAGGGGTCCAGGCCCATCTCCAGCAGGCGCGTCAGCGTCTCCGGGGCGCTGTTCGTGTGGAGCGTGGAGAGCACCAGGTGCCCCGTGAGCGACGCCTCGACCGCCGCGTCCGCGGTCTCCCGGTCGCGGATCTCGCCGATCATGATGACGTCCGGGTCGCACCGGAGGAACGCGCGGAGGGCCCGGCCGAACGTGAGCCCGATCTGGGGGTGCACCTGCACCTGCCGGACGCCCGACTGGGTGATCTCCACCGGGTCCTCCGCCGTCCAGATCTTCACCTCCGGCCCCTTGAGATGCGCCAGGGCCGCGTGGAGGGTGGTCGTCTTGCCCGATCCCGTGGGGCCCACGCAGAGGGCGATCCCGTGCGGCTGGCCGATGGCCTTCCGGAACCGCGCCAGGGCCTCCGCCTCCATCCCCAGCTGGTCCAGGGTGTAGACCTTGTACTCCGGCAGGAGGCGCAGGACCACGTCCTCGTATCCGCCCTGAGTGGGCATCACCGCCACGCGCAGGTCGGTCCGGCGGCCCTGGTTGTCCCGGAGGCGGATCTTGCCGTCCTGGGGGAGCCGGTGCTCGGCGATGTCGAGCTGGGCCATGATCTTGAGGCGCGAGATCACGGACCGCGCCACCGGCTCCTTGAAGGCGCGGTAGTCATGGCACACGCCGTCCACGCGGAAACGGACCGCGAGGCCGCCGTCGAGCGCGGGCTCCAGGTGGACGTCCGACGCCCCGCCGTCCACCGCCGCCTGGATCATCTCGTTCACCAGGCGGACCGCCGCGGAGTCCATCTCCGCGCTGGCCGGCTCGGCCAGGTCGTAGCCGGTCTCCGGCGGGCGCGGGGGCCCCTCGGGGACGGGGACGGGTTCCGGCACCACGGCCGGGAGCGAGCCCGGGGTCGGGGTCGGGGGATCCAGGATCTTGTCGAGCGCCGCCAGGATGTCCTCCCGCACCGCCACGCTCACCGCCAGCTTCTCCGTGCCCAGCTGGCGGCCGATGTCGTCGATGAGCTGGAGGTTGCGCGGGTTGACCACCACGACCTCCACGCGGTCGACCTTCCATCCCACGGGGAGGACCGCGTGGGTCCGGAGGAAGCTCGGGGCGAACCGGCGCACGAGGTCGGGGGAGACCTGGAGCCCGGAAGGATCGGCGACGAAGGGGCACTCGAAGTGCTCCGAGAGGCTCCGGCCCAGCTGGGCCCTGGGCACGCCCCGCGCGAGGAGGACGTCCTCCAGGGAATGCCTCTCCTTCGCCGCCTGTTCGCGCGCCTCCTTCAGGGCCTCCGGCGCCACGAGGCCGCCCTTGACCAGGAGGTCGTAGGGCGTGGCGCGGACGGTGGCCGCCAGGAGGGCCTGGAGGCGCCGGCCCGCGCGGACGGCCAGGTCGTAGAAGACGCGGCGGGCGTCCTCGCCGAGCACCGTCTCCGGCTTTCCGTGGACGAGCTCCAGGACGCCGAGGACGTCGCCGTGGGCGACCATCGGCGCGGCCGCCACGTAGCGCCTCTCCCCGTTGACGTCCTTCTTCCAGGCGAAGGAATTCATGCGCGTCACCGCGGCGTAGCCCACGGGGCTGGAGGGGTCGGCGGGGAGGCGCTGTTCGCGGACGCGCGACCCCCGCGTGAAGCGCGTGTAGAGCTCATGGGTGAGCGGATCGCTCAGGTAGAGGCGGACGGTCTCGGCCCCCAGGAGTCCGGCGATCTGGTCGGGGATGTCGCGCGAGAGGGCCTCGATCGGGGCCTCCCTCAGGGAGGCCGCGAGGCGGAGGCGGCCGGGCTCAAGGGAGGGTGCGGAGTCGCGGCGCGGGGCAGGCAGTCCCATGGCCCCTCCTCGGGATCGGTTTCCCCTTGCCCTTGCGTGCCGCCCGATTGGATTATACCCCGGAAACCGCCGGATGGGACCGGGAGATCAGCGGATCTTCAGGCAGACCATCGTGACATCGTCGCGGTGCGGCGTGCCGGCCAGGTATTTGTTCAGGGTCTCCTCGACCGACGCGAGGATCGCCGCCGCCGGTTCCCCGGCGGGGGCCGCCATGAGCGCCTTGTAGAGGCGTTCCGTGCCGAACTGCTGGTTCCTCGCCTCCGCCTCCGTGACGCCGTCCGTGTAGAGGAGGAGGACGTCCCCCGCCTCCAGCTGGACCTCGCGCTCCTCGACGCAGGTGCCGAAGCGCTTGCCCTCGTCCGCCCCGAAGGGCAGGCCCGGCGCGTCCAGGGGCTCGCAGTCCCCGGAGACCCGGCGGAGGAGCCCGGGGGGGTGGCCCATCCGCACGTAGGACATCTTCCGCGTCGCGCGGTCGAGGAGCGCGAAGAACGCGGTCACGAACGCGCTCCTCCGCAGTTCCCCGTAGAGGTCCTGGTTCGTCAGCACCATCCTCTCGCGGGCCGTCCCCAGCCCCTGGGAGCGGCTGTGGAGCGCCATCTTCGCCATGCCCATGAGGATCGCGGCCTCCACCCCGTGGCCGCTCACGTCGCCGATGGACACCCCGAAGCGGTTGTCCGGGAGCGAGTAGAAGTCCAGGAAGTCGCCGCTGACGGACTGGAGGGGGTGATAGGCCACCGCGATGTCGGCCGCGGCGTCGGGCTGGGGGTCCAGCGGGATGAGGTGGATCTGCCGGCGCTGGGCCTGCTGGACGCTGTGCTCGAGGTCGACCATCGACTCCACGCGCTCCTGGAGCGACTCGATCTCCCGGGACATCTTCTTCCGGCGCTCGGTGGCGACCGAGCCCTTGCGCTTGTTGATCTCCAGGAGGAAGGAGTCCAGGATGCTCGCCGGCAGGGCCGTCTGGCGGCCCGACCGCCACGCCGCGCAGTGCTCCAGGAGGTGGCGGCGCACGCCCCGCAGGGCCGCCGGGCCCGGCTTCATCGCGTCCTCGATCTGGACGTCCCCCACTTCCGCCCCGCAGAGCGCGCAGAGCCACGTCCGGTCCTGGTCCACCCGCCGCCACAGGGGGTTCACGCGGAAGCGCGACTCGATCTCCGAGAGGCCCATCCGCTCCCGCGCCAGCGAGTCCGGCAGGGAGCCGCTCAGCGCCGCCTCGCAGCTGAGGAGAGGGAGGCGGTCGCCGGCGCCGAGCTTCTCCAGCGCCTCGCGCTCCGCCGGATGAGGGTCCACCACCGCCATCGACGGCTTTCGCCGGGCGCACTCCACGACCGCCTTGAGGAAGGCCTCGTCGACGGACTTGATATCCCGGAAGCAGAGGACGACGCCGTGCCGGACCTCCTTGAGGCCCCGGGACAGCCACTCCACCAGCCCCTCGGAACAGGTCCCGAGGAACCGGAGGAGGGCGGAGTTCCCCCGCGGCTCCATCCCGACCGAGGCGTCGTTGCCGCTGAAAAGGACCTTGCCGTGCCCGGAAGGTTCCGTCATTCGGCGACATGATAGGGCGCGGGCCGGGGCGTGTCCAGCGCCCGGGTCACTGGACCGACGCGCCCGCGCGGGCGCCGGCCTCGGCGCCGCCGTCCAGGACGAGGTCCGACGCCGCGTCCATCGAGGGCCCGCCGTAGTAGAAGAAGGCGCGGCCGCGGTCCAGGCAGTCCTCCGCGGTGTTGCCGTCGCCGTCGTCGTCCGGCGCGCCGATGACGAGGTCGCGGGCGCCGCCGGCGTTCACGTCGCCGCCCGAGAAGCCGATCGAGCCGAAGTGCCCGCCGTCCTCGGCCCCGGTGAGGACCACGTCCGCGACGCCGTCCGGGGAGGTGCCGCCGAAATAGACGAACGCGCGGCCCCGCTCGGCGCCCGCGGCGCCGCCGCCGTCGTCGTAGGGCGCGCCCACCAGGAGGTCCGGCGCGCCGCCATTGTTGATGTCGCCGATCCGGGCGACCATCGAGCCGAAGCCGCTGCCTGACGCACCCGTGAGGGTAAGATCGGCAGCGCCGTCGAGCGCCCACGAGCCGTGGAAGACGAAGACGCGGCCCGCGTCGAGGCCGTCGTCGACCAGGTTTCCGTCCCCGTCGTCGAGCGGCGCCCCGACCGCGAGGTCGTCGCAGCCGTCGACATTGAAGTCGCGCAGGCCGGCGACGGCACTGCCGAACTCCGCGCCGTTCTCGGTCCCCGATAAGACGAGGTCCACGCTGTTGTCGGGCGAGGGGCCGCCCAGGTACAGGAAGACGCGGCCGCGGTCCAGCGCGTCGTCGGCGGCGTTCCCGTCCGCGTCGTCGAGAGGGGCCCCGATCGCCACGTCGAACCAGCCGTCGCCGTTGAAGTCGCCGGCGGTGTCGAGCGCCCAGCCGAAGCGGCTGTCGTCCTCACTGCCGCCGTAGGCGACGAGCGGCGCGGTGCCGTTGGCGAACGAGAACAGGTAGGCCCGGCCGCGCCCGGTCCCGCCCCCGCTCTCCAGGGGGGCGCCCACGAGCAGGTCGTCGCGCCCGTCGCCGTCCACGTCGCCCGCGCGGGCCACGGCCCAGCCGAAGCGCCCGCCGTCCTCCGTGCCGGAGAGGACGACCGAGGCGGCCGCCGGGAAGGAAGGCCCGCCGAGGAAGACGTGGACCCGGCCGCGCTGGGTGCCGCCGCCCGCCTCGAAGGGGGCGCCCACGGCGAAGTCGAACCAGCCGTCGCCGTCGTAGTCGCCGATCGCGGCGACCGAGGAGCCGAACCGGCCGCCCGTCTCGGTCCCGCCGTAGGCCGCGTCGGCGGCTCCGTTCGGGGAGGGACTGCCGGCGTAGAGGTACACCCGGCCGCGGTCGGAGCCGGCGGAGCCGGCGTCGTCGAGGGGCGCGCCGACGAGGATGTCGTCGTAGCCGTCGCCGTTGATGTCCGAAGGCCAGCCGTAGTTGAAGCTGTCGTCGTCCCACCACCAGTCGTCGTGGCAGCCCGCGAGGGGGAGGAGCAGGGCCAGGGCGAGGAGTCTGCGCATGGAACTACCTCCGACCTGTATTTTATACGAAATGCCCGTGCTCTTGAAGGGTGCTTTGGAATCCGCCCCTCACGGATCCGCCGACCGAGCCCCGACGCCGTTCAAGACAACGGACAGGGATTGCCGCACGGTCCTGCGGCGGATAACTTCAGGAAAGCGGGATCGGCCCCCCTGCCGCGGAAGAGACGGGATGCCGCGCCCCCCTACCTCACCGGCGTGACCTTGATGTTCCGGTAGGACACGGGGCCGTGGTCGCCCTGGAACATGATCGGGCCGGCGGGGGCCTCCCTGCCGGTGACGCCGCCCGGCGTGGGCCCCTTCATCTCCACGTCCTCGTGGATCGCCTGGCCGTTGAGCGTCACCTTGACGAACTTCGCGTTGGCGGTCTTCTTCCCCGCCCCGTCGAACTTCGGCGCGCGGAAGTCGATCACGAACTTCTGCCACTCGCCCGGGGGCTTCGAGGCGTTGACCTTGGGCGCCTGCGCCCCGTAGAGCCCGCCGATGTCGCCCGGCCCCACCTTGGTCCTGCCGAAGCTGTCCAGCACCTGGATCTCGTACTCGCCCATGACGTACACGCCGGAGTTGGAGCCCTTGGGGACCATGAGCTCGACCTCGATCAGGGCGTCGCCCCACTTGGCCTCGCAGTAGATGTCCACCCCGCCGCCCTCGGTGTTGACGAGTTCGCCCTCGCCCGCCGTGAAGGCGAACTTCTTGTTGTCCTGCGGGTCCATCGTCGCCTTGCCCGCCTTCCACTTGCTCTTGGCCTCGGGGCCCTTGAGCTTCCACCCCGTGAGGTCCTTGCCGTTGAAGGGCTCGACCGCCTGCGAGGAAACGAGGAACGCGCATGCCGCCGCCGCGAGGATCCGCATGGTCTCAGCTCCGTAAAGGTCCACCCAATAGAACGCCGCCGGCGGCCCCGCGGTTGACGCGAACCGCGCCCGGGGCGGCGTATCATTAACATGAAGGAACTCCTGCCCCTCCTCGCCCTCCTCCTCCCCGCCGCCGGCCAGGAGAAGGACGCCCGCTGGAAGAACGGCCTCCCGAAGGACCCCGCCTTCTTCCCCGTGGCGGTCTGGCTCCAGGACCCCCGCAACGCGCCGCGGTTCAAGGAGGCGGGCATCAACGTCTTCGTGGGACTCTGGAAGGGGCCCTCCGGGGATCAGCTCTCGGCCCTCAAGGCCGCGGGCATGAAGGTCATCTGCCACCAGAACGAGACCGGCCTCGGCCACGCGGACCGCGACGTCATCGTGGCCTGGATGCACGGCGACGAGCCGGACAACGCCCAGCCCAAGGCCGGCGGCGGCTACGGCCCGCCCATCCTGCCGGAGGCCATCGTCTCCGACTACGAGAAGATCCGCGCGAAGGACCCCACGCGCCCGGTCCTGCTCAACCTGGGCCAGGGCGTGGCCTGGGACAACTGGATCGGCCGCGGCGTCCGCCGCAACCGCCCGGAGGACTACCCCGAGTACGCCAAGGGCTGCGACATCGTCTCGTTCGACATCTACCCCGCCGTGCACGACAGCCCCGAGGTCGCGGGCAAGCTCTGGCACGTCCCCTTCGGCGTCGGGAGGCTCCGCCAGTGGACGAAGGACCAGAAGATCGTCTGGAACTGCATCGAGGCGAGCCGCATCAGCAACGTGGGCGTGAAGCCCACCGCCGCGCAGATCCGCTCCGAGGTCTGGATGTCCCTCATCCACGGGTCCCGGGGGCTCATCTATTTCGTCCACCAGTTCAAGCCGCGCTTCATCGAGGCCTCGCTCCTCGAGGACGCCGATCTCCTCAAGGGGGTGACGGCGATCAACCGGCAGGTCCACGAGCTGGCGCCCGCCCTCAACAGCCCCACGGTCGCCGACGGCGCCGAGATCAAGTCCTCGAGCGCGGACGTGCCGGTCGCGGGCCTGGTCAAGCGGCTCGGCAAGGCGACGTGCCTCTTCGCCGTCTCCATGCGGGACGGGGCGGCGAAGGCCTCGTTCGCCGTGAAGGGCGTCCCGGCCGCGGCCTCGGCCGAGGTCCTCGGCGAGGGGCGCCGCATCCCCGTGGCCGCCGGGAAGTTCGAGGACGACTTCAAGCCCTACGAGGTCCACCTCTACAGGATCGAGTGAAAGGACGGCCCATGGCGCGACTCCTCCCCCTCGTCCTGGCCCTGGCGCTCGGCCAGGACGCCCCCGGCAAGCCAAACTTCATCATCATCTTCTGCGACGACCTCGGCTACGGCGACCTCGGGTGCTATGGCCACCCCACGATCCGGACGCCGAACCTCGACCGCATGGCCGCCGAAGGACAGCGGTGGACGGACTTCTATTCCGCCGCCGAGGTCTGCACGCCGAGCCGCGCGGCGATCCTGACGGGGCGCCTCCCGGTCCGGAGCGGCATGGCCAGCGGCCGGCGGCGGGTGCTCTTTTCCAACTCGAAGGGCGGCCTCCCCGCGGAGGAGGTCACGCTCGCCGAGGCGCTCAAGGCGCGGGGCTACGCCACCGCGTGCGTGGGCAAGTGGCACCTGGGGCACCTGCCGCCCTACCACCCCCTGAAGCACGGCTTCGACTCCTACTACGGCATCCCGTACTCCAACGACATGAAGCCCACGCCGCTCCTCCGCGGCGAGGAGACGATCGAGGAGCCCGCCGTCCAGGAGACCCTGACGCGGCGCTACACCGAGGAGGCGGTGAAGTTCATCCGCGCCTCGAAGGACCGGCCGTTCTTCCTCTACTTCCCGCACACCTTCCCGCACATCCCGCTCTTCGCCCGGGGGCCTTTCCTCGGGAAGTCGGCGCGCGGGCTCTACGGCGACGT
>CAYNDR010000105.1:8151-18416 GCA_964395295.1 uncultured Planctomycetales bacterium | reverse complement strand
TCTCCCGCGGGGAAGGGATTATAACGCCGCCATGGCTTCCTCCAAGAAGGGGTCGTCCCACGAGGAGTATTGCGCGCGCCTGACGCCGGACGAGCGCACGCTGATCGCCCTCCGGGACGAGATCTATTCCGGCTCCTGGGACCGGATGCTCGGCGACCTCCGGGACCGGCCCGAGGGCAGGCCCTCCAATTTCAAGCCCGGTAACCGCCACGACGACATCCAGCGCATCGAAAAGCTCCGGGAGTACGAGAAGAAGAACCGGGTGAACCTGGCGGAACACCTGAAGAAGAAGGAGGCCAAATGAGAGCGCTCGGCCTGTCCCTCCTGCTCACCCTGGCGGCCTGCGGGGAGCGCCTCACCGCCGCCGAGTACGCCGGCGATGATTTCAAGACCGACTCCAGCGATCCCGGCGAGGACGAGATCAACCGCGAGCTCCTCAGCCTTCCCTTCAAGCAGGTGGAGTGGGAGTACCGGTTCAACGACCGGGCCATCTCGCGCATGACGCTGGCGGGGTCCCAGCTCTTCATCGAGACCCCCGACAACTTCGTCATCGCCATGGACCGGTTCACCGGCAGGACGAACTGGATCCACAAGGTCCTCACGGACACGCCGCTGGACTGGCCGCCCGTGGTGGCCCACGGGGTGCCGGAGGAGAAGCGGAAGCTCGAGGGCGACCTCCAGGCGATCACCCGCCAGATCGACGACGTCATGAAGGAGAAGGGGGCCGGCCCCGAGACCCAGAAGATCCAGAAGAAGCGCAACGAGATCCGCGAGCGGATCCGCGTGGCGGCCTTCGGGGACAACTGCTACCTCCTCTCCCGCCAGGTGATCTACTGCCTGGACCGCCTCTCCGGGACGCTCCGCTGGTCCCACCGCCTGGGCTTCATCCCCGGCGCCCAGCCCTTCGCCATCCGCAACTACGTCTTCATCCCGGGCGTGGACCTCGCCCGCGTGTGGGCCCTGGACGTCGAGGGGAAGGGCAAGGAGGTCACCTACTACCGCGCGGGGATCGACAGCCGCGAGAACCAGATCATGAACCGGCCCCTCTTCGACGAGCCCTCGCTCTTCTTCGTGTGCCACGACGGGAACGTGTACTGCTACCGCGTGCAGGACGGGTCCCTGAGCTGGACCTTCCCGACCCACCGGGAGATCAAGGCCGATCCCACGATCCACGTCCACCGCGAAGTCACCGTTGAGACGACCAAGGAAGGCAAGGAGAAGAGACGCGAGCAGAAGACGCGCCTCCTCCTCGTGGGGGGCATGGACAACGCCTTCTACGCGATCGACGGCGACGGGGGCTCCCTGGTCTGGAAGTACGAGTGCGGCGCGCCCATCAAGGAGGCCGCCTTCACCACCGACAAGACGGTCTTCGTGAAGACGGAGGACGGGGCGCTCCACGCGCTCGAGGTCATGCCGATGCACCGCGATCCCAAGACCAACGCCGCCCTCGGCCCCAGGCGCAGTGGAAGCCTCCGCTGGAAGATCCCCCTCGGGGAGCGGTTCCTGGTGAAGGGCCGGGAGAACGTGTACGTCATGGGCCCCAGGAACGAGATCTGGAAGGTCGAGGAGATGACGGGCGAGGTGCTGGGGCACTACCCGATCGAGTACTTCCAGCACATCATGACCAACGTGAGCGACAACTTCCTCTACGTGGCCAACGGGGCCGGGTACGTCTTCTGCCTGAGGGAGTCGAAACAGCAGTTCTGATCGGCCGGGGGCCGGTCCCGGGTCCGCCCTTCCGTCGCTCCCCGTCTACGTCTTGTCGAACGCCTCCGCCGCCGGCCTCCACCGGCACAGGACCACGGTGATGTCGTCCTGCAGGTCCCCCGTGGGGATCCGCGCCAGCTCCACGAGGGCCTTCGCGGCGTCGTCGAGGTCGTCCCCCCGGGCGGCGGCGCAGATCCGGTCCGCCGGCGCGCAGTGGAACAGGCCGTCGGTGGCCACGAGAAGGGTCCCGCCCGGCCCCCGGTGCTCGAAGGGGATGGGGACGGCCCCCGCACTGCCCAGGGTGGGCGCCGCGCGCTGGTTCCAGGTGAGGTCGATGAGGTCGCGGTCGGTGACGAGCCACGCGGCCGAGTCCCCGACGCTGGCGCCCACGATGCCCTGGGGGGAGGCCACGGCGACCACGAGGGTGGTCTCGCCCGCCCCCGGCTCCTCGTAGATCCGCCGGTCCGCCTCCATGGCCAGGCTCACCAGGGCGGCGGGATCGAGCGCGGGGCCGTGGGCCATGGCCTGCAGGACCGCGGTCTCCGCCGCGGCCGCGCCCCCCGCCAGCCCGCCCACCCCGTCGGCCACGGCGATGATGATCTGGCTCCCCACGGAGCGGATACTGCCGCGGTCCTCCGTGGCGGTGCGGTAGCTGTCGCGGACGATCGCGACGGGGAAGGGCGTCATGGGATCCCGGGGAAAATCATTGGTCCTCGGCGAGGGTTCGGCGCTCCCGGCACCGTCTAGAAATCAGGAACGTAGTGATATAATAATACACGAAGGAAGCCGTTGGAGGATGTTATGAGCAAGTTCGTGGCGGCGGCGGCCCTGGCGGCGTTGATGGCGTCCGGGGCGGCGGCCGACGAGTTCAAGCTGGTCAACGGGCGCACGATCGAGGGCATCGAGCGGCCCGATCCCGCGAGACCCGGCAAGGTCGTCATCGAGGTCGGGATCGGCGTCATCGAGCTCGACGCCAAGGCCGTGCTTTCGAGGGCGCCGGGGCGGACGGCCCTGCACGAATACTATGAAAAGTGGGACCGGGTGAAGGGCGGCAAGAAGGCCGCGGACTTCTTCGACCTGGCGCAGTGGGCCAAGGTGAACAGGTGCTCCAAGTTCGTCCTGGTCCTGTGCGAGCGGGCGGTCTCGATCGACCCGGACCACGCGGGGGCGCGGGCGGAGCTGGGGCATCAGAAGATGGGCGGGAAGTGGATGACCTTCGAGGAGGCGCAGGCGGCGAAGGGCCTGGCGCTCTTCGAGGGCCGCTGGGTGACCACGGCCGAGAAGGAGCTGGTCGAGAAGGAGCGCCTGGAGGCGAAGGAGCGGGCGCTGGCCGCCCAGAAGGAGCGCGAGCAGAGGAGGGAGGAGGAGCGCCAGAGGAGAGAGCAGGCGGCCCGGGAGTACAACGAATGGCTGGCGCGGGAGTCACAGCTTCCGTACGGCTACTTCCACCGGCCCAGCTGGTTCTGGCCCGCCTACTACCGCCCGTATCCCTGGGTGCCCTACCAGTACAAGCGCCCGCCCGGCGGGGGCGGGTACGGCTACGGTGCCTATCAGGGAGGGAGCCGCGGCCTGTACGGCGGGGGCGGTCCCTGGGACGCGGTCCCCACGTTCGACGTCCTGAGGTTCATCGGCTACCCGATCCACTAGCGCGGCCGCCGGCCGCGATCGATCAGGCCACACCCCGCGGGCGCCGCGGTCCTCGAAACCGGTCCGATGCGCGTCATGGAGGGCCGTGCCTCATTGTATAAGGAGTGGATGGATTCGCCATCGGACCCATGGCCATGATCCTCTTCGCCGCGGCCATCCTCTGCCAGGGGGATCCCTCCAGGCAGGCCCGCGAGCTGGTCGAGCGGCTCGGGGCGGACAGCTTCGGGGGTCGCGAGGAGGCGGAGCGGAGGCTCAAGGACCTCGGGCCGCCCGCCGTGCCCGAGCTTGAGAAGGCCGCGAAGGATTCCGACCGCGAAGTGGCCGCGCGCGCCCAACGCGCCCTCCGCGCCATCGAGGCCCGCTCCCGGCTCACCCCCGGCGTGAGGGGGGCGATGCCGGGGCTCGAGGACCGGCTGGCCGAAGGGCAGGGGCCCGCGTGGACCCGGGCGTTCCTCGACTTGAACGAAGGCTACGACCAGGGGGATCCGAAGTTCAAGGACGAGGACCTCGACCCCCTCGCCGGCCCGGCGGTCCGCGGGGCGCGGGACCGGGACGAGAAGTGGGCGGTCTGCCGGGTCGTGGCCAAGCGCCGCTGCCGCTCCGCCGTCCCCGAGCTCATCCGCCTCCTCGACGACCCGGAGGGGTGCGTGAACGCCGTCCAAGCCCTCCGGCGCCTGGAAACGATGGAGGCGGTCCCCTCCCTGCTCCGGCTCCTCCGGGGGGACGACGTCATGATGTGCCGCCATGCCGTGGACGCCCTGGGCGAGCTCCGGGCCCGGGAGGCCCTGCCGGAGATCGCCCGCCTGACCCGGCACAAGGACGGCTACGTTCGACTGGACGCCGCGAAGGCGCTCGGCGAGATCGGACGGCCGGAGGCCGTCCCCCACATCGAGCCCCTGCTCGGGGACCCGGAGCCGTTCGTCCGTTCCACCGCCCTCTCCGCCCTGGCCTCCCTGGGATCGAAGGAGTCGGTCTTGCGGATCGCGGCGTGCCTCGAGGACGAGCGCATGGACGTCCGGCGGGAGGCGGTCGCGGCCCTGCGCCGGCTGGGGGCCCGGGAGACCGCGCCGCGGGTCGTCCGGCTCCTCCGGGACGACGACCCCGGCGTCTTCCTCGCCGCGGGCGAGTTCCTGGCCCGGTGGGGGGCGAAGGAGGTCGTTCCGCAGGTCGTGGCGGCCCTCCGGGACGACAACGAGCGCGTCCGCGAGACGGCCCTCGGGGTGCTCGCGGCGGCGGGGGCCGGGGAGTCGGTCCCCGAGGTCGAGAAACTGCTCGGGAGCCCCGATCCCGTCACGCGCCGCGCCGCGTTCCGCGCCCTGGGATGGCTCGGGTCGAGGGCGTCTCGGCCGGGGATCCTCCGGGGCCTCCGGGACGAGGACGGCTCCGTGCGGGAGGCGGCGGTCGGCGCGCTCGGGGATCTGGGCGGCCGCGAGGAAATCCCCCGGATCGCCGACCTCCTCGACGACCTCGATGCGTCGGTCCGGGCCCGGGCGGCGGAGGTCCTCGGGGAGCTGGGGGCCGCGGAGGCGGTCCCCCGCATCGCGGGCCTCCTCCAGGACGAGAAGGGGGAGGTGCGGAGGTCGGCCGCCGAGGCCTTGTGCGCCCTGGGATCGAAAGAGGGAGTCTCCATCCTCCTGCAGGCCGCGGATCTCTCGTCCTACCATGGCCTCTTGCCGCTCAACGCCCTGCGCCGGAGGGAGACGTGGCGGCGCCTGCGCGGCCTCTCCGTGAAGGAACGGGGGGAGGCCGGCCTTCATGCCCTGGCCCCCCGGGCCGGGCTGGATCTCGAGTTCACCCCGCCGGCCTCCAGCGACGGATCCTGGACGCGCTCCTGGTTCCCTCCCTGGGAAGGGCCGTCCAACGGCGCGGACGACCTGCGGATGGGGGCGGCCGGAACCCCTTTCGATGTCATCCTGGAGTCCGACCGGATTCGGATCGTCCCGGGCGTCCGGGCGCGGTCGTTCTGGAAGGAGTGGTGGGAGGAGGAGCGGAGGAAATGATACGGCTGATCGCCTGGGTGCTTCTTTGCGGGCCCCTCCTCGACGAGGACCGCGATCCCGCCTGTTTCGCCGTCACCGTGGTGGACGACCAGACGGGGCGCGGCGTCCCGCTGGTGGAGCTCCGCACCGTGAACGAGATTCGCTGTTTCACCGACAGCAACGGCGTCGCCGCCTTCCGCGAGCCGGGGCTCATGGGCCGGCGGGTTTTCTTCTCCGTGAAGAGCCACGGCTACGAGTTTCCCGCTGACGGCTTCGGGATCCGCGGCGCGGCGCTGGACGTCAAGCCGGGCGGCCGCGCGACCCTGAAGGTCCGGCGTCTCAACGTCGCGGAGCGCCTTTACCGCGTCACGGGGCAGGGGATCTACCGCGACAGCCTCCTGGCTGGAGTGCCCGTCCCGCTCCGCAGTCCCGCGCTCAACGGCCAGGTGCTCGGGCAGGACTCCGTCCAGATGGTCGAATACCGCGGAAAGCTGTACTGGTTTTGGGGGGACACGAACAGGCCCGGCCATCCGCTGGGGCACTTCGGCACCGCGGGGGCCACGTCCGCGAGGCCCGGCGAGGGCGGGCTCGACCCTTCGAAGGGGGTCGACCTGAACTACTTCGTCGACGCCTCGGGCTTCAGCCGTCCCATGTGCGCCATGCCCGAGGCCGGCATGAAGTGGATTGACGGGGTTGCCCTCGTCCCCGACGAGGAGGGGAAGGAGCGCCTGGTCGCCCGGTTTGCCCGCATGAAGAGCCTGGGCGAGGCCCACGAGCGGGGCGTCCTCGCGTGGAACGACAAGACGGAGGCGCTCGAGCCGGCGGCCCGGTTCGGCCCGGAGGAGTTCCCCTGGCCCTGCTGCCACGCGTTCCGGCACGGGGACCATGTCTACTTCGCCACGCCGTACCCCTACGTGCGCGTGAAGGCCGATCTCAAGTCCTTCAAGGACCCGCGCGCGTACGAGGCGTTCACGCCGCTGGCGGCGGGGAGCCGGTACAAGAAGGGCGCGGCGTCCCTGGACCGGGGGGCCGACGGCCGCCTGGAATGGTCCTGGAAGAAGGACACCGGTCCGCTCTGGGAGGGCCAGGAGAAGGATCTCCTGGCCGCGGGCCGGATCAGGCCGGAGGAGGCGCGGTACCGGCTGGCCGAGGCCGGAGGAGTGAGGCGGGTCGGCGCCCACAACGGGTCCGTGGCGTACAATGCGTATCGGAAGCGGTGGATCATGGTCCTCGGCGAGGCGGGCGGGGGGGCGTCGTACCTGGGGGAGGCGTGGTACTCCGAGGCGGACGCGCCGGAGGGGCCGTGGCTCCACGCCCGGAAGGTCATGACGCACGACAAGTACACCTTCTACAACGTCAAGCACCACCCGCTCTTCGACCAGGAGGGGGGGCGCCTGATTTACTTCGAAGGGACCTACACGGCCCAGTTCTCGGGCAACCAGGACCCGACCCCGCGTTACGACTACAACCAGGTGATGTACCGCCTGGATCTCTCAGACGCGCGCCTGAAGATGCCGGACGGGCGCTGAAACGCATGACGAAAGGAGCATGGCCATGGATCGTCGCGAGTTCCTGAAAGGTTCGCTGGCCGGCCTGGGCGCGGCCGCGGCGTGGTCGGCCTCGGGGCCCGCGTTCGGCGGGAGGCAGGAGGCGGTGCTCAAGCTCTGCAGTCAGGAAGGGCTCATTCCCGGCAAGGGCCTCAAGGAGAAGGTCGAGTTCATGGAGAAGGTCGGAGGCGCGGGGATCGAGTTTCACGGGAATCCCAAGGGCCGCGTCAAGGAGATCCAGGACGCCCTGGCCGGGACGAAGATCAAGCCCGCCGCGCTGTGCTGGGGATCGGACAAGGGGAACCTGGTGAGCCCGGACCCGGAGACGCGCAGGAAGGGGATCGAGGGCCTGAAGAGCGCCCTGGAGACGGCCGGGGAGCTGGGGTCCCCCGGGGTCATCTTCGTGCCGTGCTTCCACAAGCAGAGCGATCTCAAGCCCGAGGAGCTGGACAAGGTGATGCTGGAGATCCTGCCGGGGCTGGCCGAGCACGCGGCGAAGAACAAGACGAACGTGCTGCTGGAGCCGCTCTGCAAGCGGGAGACGTTCTACATCAACCTGGTCTCGCACGCCGCGCGGCTCTGCAAGGAGGTCAACAAGCCCGGCTGTGCCCTCATGGGCGACTTCTACCACGTGGGGCGGGCGGTGGAGGACAAGCTCGCGGCCTCCGACCAGGAGGAGTTCGCATCGGGGAAGGGCTTCATCCGCCACGTCCACCTGGCCACGGTGAAGAGCCGCATCCTGCCGAGCCAGGAGGAGCGGAGTTTCGTGGACGGCTTCACGGGCCTCAAGAAGATCGGCTACCAGGACTTCTGCTCGCTGGAGTGCGGCTTCAAGAAGGGCACGAACAAGGAGGAGGAGATCCCCAAGGCGTTCGACTTCCTCCGCCGGCAGTGGGAGGAGGCGAAGGCATAGGAAGTCCAGAGCCGCCTCCGGTTGGGATTATAACCTGCGGGGCGGGTCGGGTGATGACGCCCCCCCCCGAGATGCATCCGCGCAGGATGGTCATTCCCTGGGAAAGACCACCCCTGTTGCATGACCGCCAAACTTGCCCGCATCGACCTCGTCGCCGTCATCGGACATGGTCACGCCATGCTTGATCACCATCGCCGTCTTTGGGGGCTCTGGCGGCTTATTCTTCGGTTCCTCTTTCTTGGAGTACGAAGAAAGCATAATTTCCACATAGGCGAAGAATGTGAATATGATCACGCTTGGCTTCATAATACAGAATTCCATGGAGCAACAAGCATGCGCACAACGCCAACTTCCCTGGGCCTACTTCCTTAACGGCCTGGCGACGAATCCGACCTTGACGAAATCCTCGTCGAAAGTGGCCGCCTCTGTGAGGCCGAGTTTCCGCATCACCGCGAACGACGTGCAGTCCGTCATCGAAAGCGTGAGCTTGTCGAACTTGTCGAAGAGCCGCCGGCCGTCCTTTCGGTGGTCCCGTGTCACCTCGACGAGCCTCACCTGGCCGCCCGATTCGATCGCATCCCAGGCCTGAGCCGCCGCCTTCCGGTTCGCCTGCTGTGCGAGGCGCGTCACCGTCTCCGAGAGCACGTAGTCGGTCGTCATGAACTCGCGTCCCTCCCGGCCGAGCCGGTCGAGGGTTTCGACGGCCGCCGGGTGATGGGCGTCTCCGGTCGCGAAGTAGCCGACCCAGGCGCTCGTATCGACGAAGACGGGGGGGCGCATCTAGTCCTCCCCGTAGATGATCTCGTCCTCGGTCTTGCCGGGGAACTCCTTCCAGGCCTTCGTCAGCCCCGCAGAGCGGCGCAGGGGGGATTTCTCCCACCGTTGCCGTACATACTCCTCGTGGCCGATGATCGTGTAGTGCCACCCCTCCGACGTCCGTACGCTGGCGAGTTCCATGCCCTTGACCTCGCGCGCGCAGCGACGGCCTTCCAGGCTTCGCGCCACGGTGCTGGTCGAGACCCCGCGCGCCCCCGCCCGGCCCCCCGCGTTGTGGCGCCGCGAAAGGATGTGGAGATACGCCCGCTCCACGTCTTCAGCGGTCGTGAGCGCCACGGGTGCCTTCTTTCGAACCGCCCTCATCTTATACTCCTCATCATACCCATGTACTCTACCATTGTGGTAGACATGATGTCAACGCCCTCTTGTTCGTCGGCATGGGGCTCCGGCGGCCAGGCCCGCCGGAGCCGGGGCGGCCGCCAGAGCCGGCTTCAATGTCCTTTCCCGGACTTCCATGCCCGGTATGGTAAGCGCCGGGGATGGGGGTTGGCTGGAGGCTTCCCGGCGGGGGCTACTCGATCGCCGGCTTGGAGGGATCACGCAGGATGAAAAGTGGACCCTGGCCGCGGGGTCCGCGTGCCGAGGGCGCGGTGGCCGGCGGGCTCCCCCTGCGCGGGCCGGTGGGGATTTTCCTTGGGTCCCCGGGCGGCGGGGGGCAAAGAAGAAGTTCCTCGCCGGCCGGCGTCACCTGCCGGCGGTGAAGCTCAGGCGTATCGCGTAGCCGCGAGTCCCTCATCCGCCCAGGCCCTCTCGGGGAGCGTCCGGAGGCCGTCCAGGACGGCGGCCCGTCCCATGCCGAGGCCCTCGTGGGGCTCATCCGGCCATTCGGCCTCGAATCTTTGCCGCTTCCGGGCCCTCATTTCCGCCCCGTTTTTCGGCCACCGAACTCGATGGACCGTCACAGGGGAGGGGGAAACAACAGGACAGGTACTGTCGGGGCTTGTGCGTTTATGGAACCTCGGGCCCGCTCAGGCGGTTTCCTGCAGATTGCCATGAGGATCCCGGTGCGCTCCGCGCCGCCGGTCGGAGTCCAGCAGGAGGGCGGACGATGTCCTTCGTGATACGGGGATTCCTGAAGGACCTGGATTCAAACAGCCGGACGATCCGGTCAATCGACGCTTCCGTCGGAATTGAGCGCGATCACGCAACCGGCGGTGGTATTGGAATAGGATAAGAAATTGCCTCCCACATAGATATCTCCCGATCCATCGGTCCCAGGGACGAGGACGTTGACGGTGCTGTCGAAGCCGGTGCCCACCGCGAAGCCGGCGTCGACCGTGCCGTCCGAGTTCAGCCGGACGGTGCCATTGCTTCCGGTCCCGTTGTAGGTGCTGAAGTTCCCTCCCACGTAGAGATCCCCCGAGCCATCGGTCGCCAGCGCGAGGGCCCTGACGGTGCCGTTGAATCCCGTGCCGTTGGCGAAGGCGGGGTCGACCGTTCCGTCCGAGTTCAGCCGGATGATGCAGTTGCTCGAGGTCCCGTTATAGGCGGTGAATTGCCCCCCCACGTAGAGATCCCCTGAGCCATCGGTTGCAAGGGCGAGGGTGGTGACGTCGCCGTTGAATCCCGTCCCGACGGCAAAGGCGGCGTCGGCCGTCCCGTCCGAGTTCAACCGGATGATGCGATTGCTCCCGG
>CAYNDR010000105.1:0-8051 GCA_964395295.1 uncultured Planctomycetales bacterium | reverse complement strand
ATCCCCTGAGCCATCGGTTGCAAGGGCGAGGGTGGTGACGTCGCCGTTGAATCCCGTCCCGACGGCAAAGGCGGCGTCGGCCGTCCCGTCCGGGTTCAGACGGACGAGGCGATTGCGCCCGGTCCCGTTATAAGAGGTGAAGAGCCCTCCCACGTAGAGGTCTCCCGACCCGTCGGCCGCAGGAGCGATGGACCTGACGACGCTGTTGAATCCCGTGCCGATGGCGAAGGCGGGGTCGACCGTGCCGTCCGAGTTCAGACGGACGATGCGATTGCTCCCAGTCCCGTTGTAAACGGTGAAGTCCCCTCCCACGTAGAGATCCCCCGACCCGTCGATCGCAGGGGCGAGGGCGTAGACTGCCAAGTTGAATCCGGCACCGACGGCGAAGGCGGAATCGACCGACCCATCCGCGTTCAGGCGGATGATGCGATTGCTCCCAGTCCCGTTATATCCGGTGAAATATCCTCCCACGTAGAGATCCCCTGATCCGCCTGTCGCCAGAGAGAGGGCGTTATTGTCCAATCCTGGACCCACCGCGAAAGCGGTGTCGGCCGTCCCATTCGAGTTCAACCGAATGAGGCGACTGCTCCCGGTCCCGTCATACCCGGCGAAGTCCCCTCCCACGTAGAGATCCCCCGAGCCGTCGGTCGCGGGAGCGAGGGCCCTGACGACGCTGTTGAATCCCGTCCCGGTGGCGAAGACGGTGTCGACCGTCCCGTCGGAGTTCAGCCGGATGATGCGGCTGGCCCCGTTGCCGTTATAGATTCCGAAGTCCCCTCCCACGTAGAGATCCCCTGATCCGTCGGCCGCGGGAACGAGGGCCCTGGCAACCCCATTGAGTCCCGTGCCGATGGCGAAGGCGGCGTCGGCCGTCCCGTCCGAGTTCAACCGGATGATGCGATTGCTCCCGGCCCCGTTATATCCGGTGAAATACCCTCCCACGTAGAGATCCCCTGAGCCATCGGCCGCCAGGGCGAGGGCGGAGACGGTGCTGTTGAATCCCATGCCAATGGCGAAGGCGGTGTCGACCGTTCCGTCCGAGTTCAGCCGGATGATGCAGTTGCTCAAGGTCCCGTTATAGGCGGTGAATTGCCCCCCCACGTAGATATCCCCTGAGCCATCGGTTGCAAGGGCGAGGGTGGTGACGTCGCCGTTGAATCCCGTCCCGACGGCAAAGGCGGCGTCGGCCGTCCCGTCCGGGTTCAGACGGACGAGGCGATTGCGCCCGGTCCCGTTATAAGAGGTGAAGAGCCCTCCCACGTAGAGGTCTCCCGACCCGTCGGCCGCAGGACCGAGGGCGTGAACTTCGAAATTGAATCCATTGCCGACGGTGAAGGCGGGGTCGACCGACCCGTCGGAGTTCAGTCGGACAATGTGGTTGCAGGCCGTCCTGCCGTATGTCGTGAAAATCCCGCCGAGGTAGATATCGCCCGAGGCGTCCTGAGCGGCGGATACCGCGAGAACGCCGTAATTGGCCTGTTGAAGGAGCGTGAAGGGATAATCGACGGGGGGCGCCGTGCCATCGCCCTGCCCTCCCTTACCACAGCCTGAAAGGGCGGATGAAAACGCGCACACCAGCGCCCATCGAATAACCTTAAAGCCGGGGGCCCTCATGGTCCGCACCTAGAGTGCGAGCGACAAGATCCTAGCCGTGGCCGCCAATGCCGCGACCATGACTGAAGGTATATAAATTTCAAACCCGCCTCCTGACTGGAATTATAGCCTCCGGCGCGGGACGGGGAAGGGGAAATCGGAGGGCCGAAGGGGCCCGTCAGGGGGGCGGGAATGGGAGGGGGCGGGGAAAAACGCAATCGGCGTTTGTGCGTATTTAGAACCTCGGGCATGCTCAGTCGATTGCCTGCATATGCCTTGAGCCTGTCGCCCCGACGACCGCAATCACTCGCTTTGGCTTGTCGATCTCCTTTTCTTCGGGCTCTATTTCCCCAGCGGACGAGGCCTGATGCCGATTCCCTGGCTCCATGGCATGCGCCCGGACTGAAGGGAATGGGGTCAAGCCTTCCATCGTCCGAGGCCCGAGGAGCCCGGCCCGATGGCGCGGATTCCGGGAAGACATCGCTGGCCGGGAAGGAAGGGGACCGGCGCGGCGTTCGGAGGGTAGGAGACCATGGGACGAAGGAGGAGCCATGCGAATCTTAAGGTCCAGATCCCCGTGGAGGCAGGGAACCGCGCGCTCAAGGACGGCATCCTTGCGGCCTGCATGAAGAAGGCCGTGAAGGAGCTCCGGCCGGAGGCGGCCTACTTCACCGTCGAGGGGGGGATGCGGACCGCCCTTTTCGTGCTGGACATGAAGGACAGCAGCGAGATGCCCTTCGTCGGCGAACGTTTCTTCCTGGGGCTCGACGCGGGGCTGACGAGCACGCCGGTGATGAACCCCGAGGAGCTGGAGAAGGGATTGGCCCGGTTGGGGTAAGCCCCCGGGATGTCGTCGGGCCAGCCCCCATGGTCTTGGCCGGCATTTATTGACGCGGTCGACGGGGGCCAGCACGGTCCAGTAGGGCTCTCGGAAGGCATGGGAAGCGGCGACTGCGCCGGCTCCGCACGCGGCGCCTCCGTGGGAAGCCCCATCGCCCTGGGGATTTTCCGGATCACGCCCGGCTCGTCAATCGTCGCGATCGCCTTCACCCGCCCCCCGCACTTCGGTCAGCGGCGCACCGCGGGCTCAAGCCGCCTCGCGGAGACGGAAGGTCGGGAAGCGACGGGCCGCGGGCGGCCCTTCAGCGGAGGGGGACCTCCTCCGCCGGCGTGTACGGCAGGTCGAGCGCCCGGGCCACCGCCGATCCCGGCCCGGCAGGCCTCTATGTATGTGCAGTCCACTGCACATATATTGACATATACATGCAGTCTATGTAACATTGCTTGGATGAACCGCGACGAGGATCTCCGGCAGGTTCTCCTGGACCAGCGCGAGGAGCTGAAGGCGCCTCCCCCGGCGGGGAAGTGGATCTCCAGGACCCGGGAGCGGGCGCTTCGCGAGGCGCTCCGCCGGCCGCTCATCAAGGTGGTCATGGGCGTGCGGCGGTCGGGGAAGTCGGTCCTCGCGCGCTTGGCGCTGGCGGATCAGGAATTCGCGTACGTCAATTTCGACGACGAGCGGCTGGCGTGGCTCCGGACCGAGGACCTCCAGCGTCTCGAGAAGGCGGCCATCGCGCTCTGGCCCTCGGCGCGCCTCTGGCTCCTGGACGAAATCCAGAACGTGCCCGGATGGGAACTCTTCGTGAGCCGCCTCCAGCGGGCCGGCCGCCATCTCGTCGTCACGGGGAGCAATTCCAAGCTCTTGAGCCGCGAACTGGCGACCCATCTGACGGGGCGCTACGTGGCGATCGAGCTTTTCCCGTTCTCGTTCCGCGAATTCCTCTCCGCGCGGGGAGCACCCCTGCCGGGAAAGACGGTTTCCACTCGCGAGAGGGCCGGACTCGAGGAGAGCCTCCGCGAATATTCCCTCGTGGGAGGCTTCCCGGAGATGGTCCTCTCCGGCTCCTCGGGGGCCTACCTCCGCGAGCTCCACGACAAGATCGTTTCCCGCGACATCACCGCCCGCTACCGGGTCAAGCATCCGAGGACGCTCAAGGAGATCTCGCTCTACTGCTTTTCCAATCCCTCGACGGCCATGACGTACAACCGGGTCCAGCGGACGTTCGACCTGAAGAGCGTCCATACGGCCGAGAACTACGTCCACTTCCTCGAAGAAGCCTATCTCATCCTTCTGGCGCGGCCCTTTTCGTTCAAGTTCCGGGAACAGGTCCGACAGGCCAGGAAGGTGTACACCGTCGACAACGGGCTCACGCTGGCTCTCTCGACCAAGGTGAGCCAGGACCGCGGGGCGCTTCTCGAAAATCTGGTCTTCCAGGAGCTGAGGCGCCGAGGCGCAGACGCCTACAGCTTGACCCGGCCCGACTATGCGGTCGACTTCCTGATTCGGGACGACCGTCGAGTGGGGCAGCTCATCCAGGTCTGCGCGGGGCTGGATACGCCGGAAACGGCCGCGAGGGAGTACGGCTCGCTCTTCAAGGGAGCCAAGGCCACTCGTTGCCGCGACCTCCTCCTTCTCACGCCCGACGGTGCGGCGCCTCCGGAACGGTGGGTGCCTTCGGGCCCGGAGGTCCGGGTCGGACCCCTGTGGAGATGGCTTCTCGACTGAGGCATAGGAAGTCCGGCCCTGCCGGCGGCAATTACAGCCTCGATGGGGGAGGGGGGAAAATGCAGCAGAGCCAGGGAGGGTCTGCTCGCCTGCTCTCCGGCATGCGGGGCGAGGCATCATGGTGCCGGAGGAACTTCCGGAAATGATGCGGGGGTCGGCGGCGAATGCGCCTTGACGATTGTGTACATATGTAGTATATTGTATACATGTCGGGGAGGCCTTTGGTCTTGGACGCGTCGACCGCGATCCTTCTGGCCAAGATAGGCGTGCTGAGAGACGTGGCGGGACGGGGAGAGGCTTGGATCTCCGGAAGCGCCCTTCGAGAAGCTACGGCCAAGGATACCCCGGACGCCCAGGTGATTCGGGCCCTGGTGGAGGAAGGGCTTATTCGGCCCTGCTCGGCCAAGGGGGGAACAGGGCGGATCCGGAAGGACTTCCGCCTTGACGAAGGCGAGTCGGAGTCGATCACGATTGCTCGGGAAAAGGGGGGAGTCTGCGGGACGGATGATGGGCCTGCGATTCGATGCTGTAAGGTCCTGGGGATTCCGTTCACCTCGGCGGTGGCCCTCCTGGTGGTGATGGCTGAGAGTGGGGTCCTGTCCGGCGATCTGGCCTTGGAGCTCCTGGCCAAGCTTGAGAAATATGGACGATACGATCCCCGGATTCTGGAAGATGCCGCGCGGAGGATCAGGAAGGCGGGCGGCGAGCCGGGGAAGGAGGCATGAGATGAGAGACGTGATGAGCGTGAGGTTGAATCCGGAGGGCTTGAAGCGCCTTCGAGAGCTGGCAAAGCGTCAGAAGAAGGAAATGTCCGCCGTGGCCAGGGAACTGATGGATTACGGCTGGATCTTCCTCATGCTTCGGGAATACCGTGAGGGCAAGCGTTCCCTGGGGTCCTTCTCGGAGGCCCTGGGAATCTCCCTCTCCGAAGCCATCGATCTCCTGGCCGACCTCGGCGTTCGGTCGCCCCTCGAATACGACGATTACCTCAAGGGCTACGCCGCCGCGAACGATTTCGTGCGGGGCAGGCAAGGGTGAGGGTCGATCGAGGCCTGGAACGTGCAGGGATTGAACGGCCGCATCATCACCCAGGCGGAGCTTGCTCAGTTGGAAACCCTAGTAGCGCTTACTCCGGAAAGTCCCTGATTGCTCGCGATTGAAGACGCGGGCAACCTCCTGTCGTTTATCACATCAACCATTCCCCACCATGTAGGCCTGGTTCCCCCTTTGTGCCGAGATCACTCGGAAGGTAAAGCACGCGGCCGGGAAAATGCGATGCAAATAGTGCTGAAGCGAGGGCCCATAACTCAAGACCCATTGATCGGATTTGCCGGAAGGCAGCTTCGAGGTATTCCGGTTCGTCATTCAAGAAGAGATGCGACGGGTTATTGTGCAGCTCTTCCTTGGACTGCTCCACCGAGGCCCCCTTGAATAGGACGCAGACAAATGGATCACGAGGGGCTTTGGGGATCGGCACCGCCATAACACACACTTGCGGGCCGTGCTTGAGTTTGTTCAGAAGTGGCCGGACGATGTTTGCATCAACCGCGTACGTGAGGCATCGAAGCCGGCGCGCTTCTCCCTCTCCCCGAAGACCAGCGTCTACAGTTTGCGCCCACTCATCTGCGATTCCTAATGACTTAAGAAACTCCAGGTCGCCCATAGCCTTTAGCCGGTCAGCGAACGCTGTCGGAGAGCATTTGCCGTTGGCCTTGATTTCCACGTTGCGGTAATGATCCGCCAACCGCGATTTGTAGTCGGTAGCCTTCCAAGCCCATGCGCTAAAGCAGAACATGAGAATATCTTCGAGCTGGGTGCCAAGGAGTTGCCAGATGCCTACGGCCGCAGACATCCTGGTATGCTGTGCGGCCTGCTGGCCGTGAGTAGTGCGGACATATTGAAGTAGACCAGAGGCTTGTCGAATCCTGATGAAACAAATGAATTCTGCTACGGAGCGAAGGAAGTCTTCGTTCCTTATTGAGGAGCCATGAGGCCACTCAATAGCGAATCCCAGCGACATCTCCTTATGGTTCATCGCGTAACTTAGGCATAAGAAATCCGACCCTCCCGGTGGTGATTATAGCCTCGAGGGGGGCAATCGGTAGGGCAGATTGCCGATGCACCCCCGTCACCGCCCCCGCAATCCCCCGCCCTTTGAACCTCGGATTGCAGGCCCAGGCCCCCTCGGGGGGACGGAAGGTCGGGAAGCGACGGGCCGCGGGCGGACCTTCAGCGGAGGACCTCCTCCGCCGGCGTGTGCGGCAGGTCGAGCGCCCGGGCCACCGCCTGGCAGGTGATCTTCCCGCCCGCGACGTTCAGGCCGTTCCTCAGGTGCGGATTGTCCCGGAGCGCCTGGCGCCAGCCCTTGTCCGCGAGGTCCAGGACGAAGGGCAAGGTCGCGTTGTTGAGCGCGTAGGTCGACGTGCGCGGCACCGCGCCGGGCATGTTGGCCACGCAGTAGTGGACGACGCCGTCCACGAGGTAGGTGGGCTCCGCGTGGGTGGTCGGGCGCGAGGTCTCGGCGCTCCCCCCCTGGTCGATGGCCACGTCCACGATCACCGATCCTTTCTTCATCCGCCGGACCATGTCGCGCGCCACGAGCTTCGGCGCCGCCGCGCCGGGGATCAGCACGCCGGAGATCACGAGGTCCGCCCTCAGCACCTCGCGCTCGACGTTGTCGCGGTTCGAGAAGACGGTCATCGCCCGCGCGCCCAGCATCGCGTCGATCCGCCGCAGGGCGTCGATCGACTTGTCGATCACCACGACCTGCGCGCCGGTGCCCACGGCGATCTGGGCGGCGTTAGTGCCCACGACGCCGGCGCCGAGGATGACGATGCGCGCCGGGGGCACGCCCGCCACGCCCCCCAGCAGGGTGCCCATGCCGCCGTGCGCCTTCTCCAGGCTCGTGGCCCCGGCCTGGACGGACATGCGGCCCGCGACCTCGGACATCGGCGCCAAAAGGGGCAGGCCGCCGCTGGGGGAGGTCACGGTTTCGTAGGCGATGCAGGCCGCGCCGCGGGCCAGGAGGTCCTTCGCCTGGTCCGGGTCCGGCGCGAGGTGCAGGTACGTGAAGAGCGCCTGGCCGTCGCGGAGCATCGCGCGCTCGGCCGCCTGCGGCTCCTTCACCTTGACGATCAGCTCGGCCCGGCTGTACGCCTCGGCCGCGCCGCCGACGACCTCCGCGCCCGCGCGCCGGTAGTCGCCGTCGCCCGCGCCGATCCCGGCGCCCGCGCCGGTCTCCACGACCACCGCGTGCCCGTGCGCGACGACCTCGCGCACCGACGACGGCGTCAGGCCCACGCGGTACTCGTGGACCTTGATCTCCTTGGGGACCCCGATCAGCATGCCCGTCTCCTCCTAAGGGGCCGCCGGCCAGCGGACGACCGGCTCCTTGGCGGCCCGGACCTCGTCGAGGCGCCGGACCGGCGTCGTGAACGGCGCCTTCCTCAGGACCTCCGGCTCGGTCCTGGCCTCCTCCGCGATCCGGAGCATCGCCCGCGCGAACCGGTCGAGCGTCTCCCTGTTCTCCGTCTCGGTGGGCTCGATCATCAGGGCCTCGTGGACCACCAGCGGGAAGTAGATGGTGGGGGGGTGGAAGCCGAAGTCCAGGAGGCGCTTGGCGATGTCCAGCGTGCGGACCTCGTGCCGGCGGAAGGGCGTCCCGTCGAGCACGAACTCGTGCATGCAGGGGCGGTCGTAGGCGGGCTTGTAGGCCTTCCGCAGGAGGGAGAGCAGGTAGTTCGCGTTGAGCACGGCGTGCTCGGCGTTGCGGAGGAGGCCCTCGGGGCCGTGGGCGCGGAGGTACGCGTAGGCCCGGACGAGCACCCCCACGTTGCCCCAGAAGGCCTTGACCTTGCCGATCTCGACGTCGAAGCCGCCCTTGTTCACCGCC
>CAYNDR010000104.1:0-18430 GCA_964395295.1 uncultured Planctomycetales bacterium | reverse complement strand
AGCCCCCGCCCTCGGCCGAGGGCGGGGGCTTTCGCACTGTGGGACGGACTATTTCAGCACGCCGTTCCGGATGAGTTCCAGCTCCTGGCGGTTGTTCACCACGTCCAGCAGTTCCTTGCGCGCCGCCGCGAGTTCCTTCTCGATCTCCCGCAGGCCCTCGCGCTGGGCCTTGAGCGTGTCGCCCACGGCCTCCTCCGAGAGCTCCTTGTTCCGGGAGGCGGCGTCCATCTTTCCCCGCCCCTCGCGCTGGAAGGCATCGAGTTTCGCGACGAGTTCCAGCGCCTTCTTGACCAGGGGCTTGACGGCGTCGGCTTCCGCCGCGTTCCCGATCTTGAGGTCCTCCATGACGCGGTTGAGCCTTTCCTCGGCCCGGGTCCGGGAGCGGTCCTCGCGCTCGCGCTCCTGCTGGGCCTGGTAGTTCTTGATGGCCTCGTCGAGCTTCGGCTTCTGCTCGTCGGTGAGGACGTCGCGGATCTTCTGGGTGGTGCTTTCGCGCGACTTCTGCTGGAATTCCTCGAACGCCTGCCGCGGGTCGCCCCCGCCCTGCGGGCGGTTCCGGAAGAAGCTGCGCGACTCCTCGCGCGACGCGTCGCGGATGGCGTTGATCTTGGAGACCTGCTCGTCGGTGAGCGAGAGCTGGGTCTTCAGCTCGTCGGTGGAGGGGAGCCAGCTGCCGCGGCCGCCGGGCCCGCCGCCGCCGGGAGGGCCGCCCCGGTCGTTCTGGTTGTTGCCGCCCCGGTCGCGCCCGCGGCCGCCGAACATGCGGCCCGCCTCGTCGTAGCGGGTCTTCTGCTCGTCGGTGAGCACGGCACGGACGTCGTCGTTCTGCTTCTTGAAGATGTCCTTCACCTTGCCGGTCTGCTCGTCGGAGAGCTGGAGGGACTGCTTGAGCCACTGCGACATGCGTTCGGCCATGTCCTGGGTCTCCTGGGCCAGGGCGGGGGCGGCCAGGGCCAGGACCGCCGCGGCGGCGAGCCACTTCTTCATAGATCCTCCTCTAATGTTCCCATTCCTCGAATTCCAGGTACCGCTTGTACTGTTCGGGGGAAAAGACCGACTGGAAGCGCCGGTTCTGCTCCTCCTTCAGGCCGCGGAGGAAGGGGCGGATCTCGGAGTAGTCCTCCCCGTGCCGTTCCGTCTTGAAGAAGTCGCGCTTCTTGTCCTTGATCTCCACGAGGACCTGGCGGACGGCCGCGGCCTTGGCCTCGTCGAGGTCGAGGAGGCGCGTGTAGAAGCGGAGGGAGCGGGCCATTTCCTCCTCGGAGCGCTTCTTGTCCTCGGAGGCCTTGATCTCGTCGAGCTTCTTCTTCTGGTCCTCCGTCAGCAGTCCCATGACGCGGTCCCGGGAGCGCGCGTGGCGGTCGCGGATGGCGCGCTGGAAGGCCTCGACGTCCCGCTGGGTCTCGCCGAGGATGAGGTCGAGCTCGCGGTCCTGCTCCTCCGTGAGGCCGATCTGGCGGACGAAATCGGTGACGGAGATCTCGCGCCGGTGGTGCCCGCGATGGACGTCGGCCCTCTGGGGGGCGCGGGACAGGTAGTTCCGGTCGACCGCCACGCCGAGGCAGGTGCCCCCGGCGAAGATGGCCAGGGTGAAGAGCATGACCCAGATCCTCATGGCTGCGTCACCTCCGGGAAGATCGTGGCGAGGATCTCGCGGTCCGAGGGGGGCGGCGAGGGGGGGCGCGGCTGGAGGATCCCGCTGAGGCTGTAGGAGGGTTCGGGCGTCCTGAAGGAGCTCGCGGCCCAGCCGAACAGGGGGAGGATCAGGATCGCGGCGGCGATCGCCAGCTTCTTCCAGGGGGTGGCCGGCAGACAGACTTTGAAGGCGGGGGAGGGGGCCCATTCCTGGCGGGCGCGGGCGAAGGCCTGCCGGATCTGGGAGAGGTCCTCGGCGAGCAGGCGGCACTCGTCGCAGGCCGAGAGGTGGATCTCCAGTTCCGGGCCCGTCTCGCCCGCGTAGAGCGCGCGGGAGGCGTCTTCACAGCGCATTCTTGGCCTCCTTGGTCTTCCTCCAGAGCGCCCGCAGTTCCTGGCGGGCGCGGAAGAGCCGCGATTCCACGGTCCCGATCGGAACCTCGAGGGTCTCGGCCACCTCCTGGTAGGAGAGGCCCTCGAGGTCCCGGAGGGTCACGATCACGCGGTGGTCGTCCGGGAGCCTCGCCAACAGCCTTTGGAGGGTCCTCAGCGTCGGGGCCTCCTCGTCGGACTCCGGCTCGGGGGGCGGCACCTCGGCCTCGGGCGCGGCCTCGATCGGCAGGGGCGTCCGGCGCCTGCGGGCCCGGAGGGCCTCGTTCACCGCGATCCGGTAGAGCCAGGTGAAGAGGCTCGACTCCCCGCGGAACCTCGCCAGCTTGGCGTACGCCTTGAGAAAGACCTCTTGAGCGACATCCTCGCTCTCCGCGGGGTCCCCCAGGATCCCGCGGACCACCCTGTAGACGGCCGACTGGTGGCGCGACACGATCTGCCCGAAGGCCTCGCGGTCGCCGGCCTTGGACCGCCGGACCAGCCATTCGTCTTGCAAGGTCGTCCCGTCGGAGGTTGGATGCCGTCCCGCCATGGATATTCCCGAATTTCCGCGCCTTTCCCGGCCGGCCATTGTACCTTTTTCGGATATGGCAGGGGACCTTCCGAGGAAGATCGGCTTCTGGGGCGGCACGGCCATCATGGTGGGGGTGGTCATCGGGAGCGGCATCTTCTGGACCCCCCACCTGATCGCCCGGGAGATGGGGAGCCCCTGGGCGATCCTGGCGCTGTGGGCGGCGGGCGGGATCTTCTCGCTCCTGGGGGCGCTCACGTACGCGGATCTGGCCACGATGTATCCCCGCTCGGGGGGCATCTACGTCTACCTCCACGAAGGCATGGGCGGGATGGCCGCGTTCGTCTTCGGGTGGACCTACTTCCTGATCACCAAGCCGCTCGGGGCCGCCGGCATCGCCACGATCTTCGCGATGTATTTCCACGAGCTGTCCGGATTGAAGGGGGACCTGCGCGTCGCGGCGTGCGCGCTCCTGGTCGCCCTCACGGTCGTCAACGTGCTGGGGATGAGGCTGGGGGCGAGGGTGGCCCTGTTCCTCACCGGCCTCAAGGTGGCGGCCCTGCTGGGGATCGTGGCGCTGGGCGCGGCGCTTGCCCCGGGCGCCCCGGCCGGCGCCGCGGCGCCGAAGCCCCTGCTCATGGGATTGGGGCCGGCCCTGATCGCGGTCCTCTGGACGTACGAGGGGTGGAGCGACGTGGCCTCCATTTCGGGGGAGCTGAAGGAGCCTCAGCGGACGATCCCGCGGATCCTCCTGGCGGGGACCGCCGCCGTCATCGTCCTCTACGTGGCCGTGAACTACGTCTTCATGGCGGCGCTCCCGGACCCGCAGATGAGGCGGGAGCCCGCGATGGCCGGGCTCGCGGTGAGGCAGATGGTGGGGCCCGTGGGAGGCACGCTGGTCGTGGCGCTCGTGGTGATCTCGACGCTCGGCTCCTCGCACGGCGGGTGCATCACCGGGGCGCGTGTGACCTTCGCGCAGGCGCGGGACGGCCTCCTCTTCCGGTTCCTGGGCCGGATCCACCCGCGGTTCGAGACGCCCGACGTCTCGCTCTGGACGCAGGTGGCGCTCTCGTGCGCGGCGGTCGCCTTCAAGGAGGACCTGGAGCAGCTGCTGCGCGGCCACATCGTCACGATGTACGTCTTCTACGCGCTGGCGGCGGCGGCGGTGATCGTCCTGCGCGTGCGGAAGCCCGGCCTGGAGCGGCCCTACCGGTGCTGGGGATATCCGGTGGTGCCGGTGCTGTTCGTGCTCTGCACCCTGGGGATGATGACGCTCGTGGTCCGGCAGGGGTTCCTGGAGCACGGGGCGAAGTTCCTCCGGGAGGTCCTGCTCTGGGGAGGGGTGCTCGCGGCGGGGGCGCCGGCGTACTGGCTCTGGCGCCGGTTCGCGGGCCGGCAGAAATTATAGCCTCCCCGGAGGTCGGTGGGGGGGGATATCGCATGGAGAGGTTGGAGAACCCCTGGTCAGGCGGTTTCCTGTCTGCCTTGATTGCCGCGGGGTATTGCGTCAAACTTTCGTCGGATAGAGCTGCGGGAACCAGCGCTCGACGACGTCGATCGGAAACGCCAGCCGAACGGGCATCTTGGGGCCGTCCGAAACAAGCATTCCCTTCTCGACGACGGCCGAAAGAATTCCCCGGGCCCACCTGTCCCGGAAGCCGGTGAGATCGGACGCTCTCCCGCGGTCGAATTCCCCGGCCAGCACGGCTTCGCGGAGCAGGGGAAAGCAGCCTTTGGGCAATCGCTTGGCGCCGGTTTCTTCCTCGACGTGGATGCGCATGCGGTTGAGCAGCTCTGACGGTTCGAGCAGGGAGGTCATGTACTGCACCTGGTCGATACAGGTCCGCAGGAAGAAGCGGCAAAAACCGATGAGGGCGCTTTGTGAAAGCGTCCCGCGGCCATCGATATCGCTGGTGCGGCTTTCGTCGGCGTTCTCCAATAGCCGTTTGTAGTCCGCGACTTGCCGGGCAAGTCCTCGGGCCACTGACCACAGAGGGCTGCCGACCCCGAGACGGAGCAGCATGGCGTAGGACATCAGGCGCGTTACTCTCCCGTTGCCGTCGTAGAAGGGGTGAATCCACAACAGACGGTGATGGGCGGCTCCCGCCGCGATAATCCGAGCGGTTCTGGACAGGCCCTTGGAATACGCCTCTTCAAAGCGCGTCAGGAAGCGGTCGAGGTTGCCAGGTTCGGGCGGCATATGTCTGCCTACGGAAACCATCCCGTCCCGCAACTTCCCGGGCACGACTCGACGCCGTTCCTTCGTGTCCGGGTTCTCGACCCAGAGCATCTCCTCGGGAAGTCGTCCGCATAACTCCTTGTGAAGCCAGAGAACGTACTCTCGACTGGCCGGTTCGATCCTCGGATCTTTGCCCTGGTCGATCAGCCGCTGAACCTCAATGTGCGCCACGGCTTCCTTCTGAAGCGCCCGCTTGCGCGGCTCTTTGTCGTAATCGCGACCTAAGGCGCGGTCGATGTCGCGAGGATGCGTATCATGGCCCTCGATGAGGTTCGAGTGGTAGCAGTTCATCGACCGGCCCAGATCCCCCACGGAGATTTGGACCTTTGGATTCAGCATCCTCCCCAGCGCCATGGCCTTGCCGGCGAGGTCGACAACCAGGTCGGTCAGTTCCGAGTGCCCTTCCGGGGGCATCATCGGCTCCATGAGCCCAATGGATCCAGCCATGTCAATGCCGCTCACCGTGCCGATAAATGATACATCATAATAGGTTATGGTCAAGGTAGATACGATATTCTAGTGTCGTATAATGCCGATAATAATGCCGATCTTTGTGCCCATGATCCAGGCTCAAATGGCGTGGATACTTGAGCATTTTGATGGGCCAGCCAGGGACGAAAATGAGCGGGGCGGCTAATTGCCGGGGGCGCCGGGGTTCTGGCGACGCCACAGCTCCAGGCGCGGCGGCAGCTCCTCCGGCCGCGCCGTGCCCGTCGTGGCGAACTGCTGGACGGTGATCGAGGCGACGAGGTTCCCCACCAGCGCCGCCTCTGGGAGCGAGGCGCCGGAGCAGAGCGCCAGCACCGCCCCCGCCGTGGCGCTGTCGCCCGCCCCCGTGGGGTCCGTGGGCCCCTCGATGCGCACCCCGGGGATCACCGTCCATTCCGGGTCGCTCACGACCATCCCCCGGGCGCCGCGCGTGGCGCAGACGGGCGCGCCCGTGACGCGGCGCATCTCCAGCACGGCGCGCCGCAGGTCCTCGATCGGGACCTCGTCCCCCGGCGCCGGGTTCTCCCGACCCACCGCCTCGAACTGGTTGGGCTTGACGATCACGCCGCGGTAGAGCCGGATCCGCCGGCGGCTGTCCGCCCAGAAGACGACGCGCGGGAAGCGCGGGGCGCGCTCCGCGATCGCCCGGCGCACGGCGGCCGTCGCCGCCCCGCATTCGTCCTCCTCGACCTGGTCCATCACGATGAGGGCGTCGAGGCCGGGGAGGAGCCGGTCGATGGACTCCACGGCCTGCATCGAGACCTCCGGCGGGGTGGCGGCGCGGTTCTTGGTGTCGTAGCGCGAGTGCTCGCCGGCGAGCGTGGGGTCGCCCGCGTCCCTCGGCTTGAGGTAGGTGGGCGTGCGGCGCGCGGGGACGCGGTGGAGGTGCTCCGTGGAACAGCGGATGCGCGCGAGGGCCGCGCGGAGGTCGTATCCCTCGCCGTCGTCGCCCGTGAATCCCACCGCATGGAGCGTCCCGGCCCCGAGCGCCGAGAGGTTGTTCGTCACCGTGCCCGCCGCGCCCGGGTCGCAGCGGACGGCCGTGACCTGATGGGCGGCCTTGCCCGTCTCCACGCTCGTCTCCGCGAGCGCGGGGTCCACGTCGAGGTACTTGTCGAGGAAGAAGTCGCCCACCACGGCGATGCGCCGCGTAGGGAAGCGGGCGATCAGCTCCGCGAGGCGCCCCGGCGTCAGGGCGATCCCGCTCATGACAGGGCCTGGTGGAGCGCCAGGAGGAAGTCGCGGTTGTCCGCCTTGAGCCGCCGCAGGGTCCCGCCCATCCGGCTGAACGTCTTGTTGCAGCGCAGGTAGTACGCCGGATCGTTCTCGGGCGGCTCGCCCTTCGACCAGTCCCACGACGTCTCGGCGAGGTCCACCACGAGGATGAAGTGCCGGTCGAGGTGCGCCCCGCGGCGGATCGCCAGGTTCTGCGCCATCGACATCGACTTCTCGAAGATCATCGGGCTCATGACGGCGGAGCCGATGGAGACGTAGACGCCGCCGTCGATGCGGCTCACGCCCTCGGCGAACGCCAGGAAGTCGCGCTGGGCCGTCCGGCCGAGGCACGCCCCCTGGTTCATCGGGTGGTTGTAGATGATGTCGTGTCCGAACATCGGGTGGCCGGTGAAGGGGATCCCCAGGCGGAAGGCGGCGGCCTGGGCGCTGAAGCGCTTCCAGGGGTGGGGGACGGCGAGGCGGCCGGGCTTGAGGCCGAAGCGCCGGACGACGCCCAGGAGGTCCGCGGCGGCGGCGGCCTTCTCGGGATCGGTCCGCAGGGCGGCGGCCGCGGAGGCCTCCAGTTCTTCGGGAGCGGGGATGGAAAGCCCTTCGTCCTGGATGAGGGCCCCCACGGACTCCCCGTAGCCGCGCCCCTCCCAGGCGCCGACGTTGAGGGCCAGGTTGATGAAGAATCCCGTCTCCTGCCAGTTCCCGAACCGGCCCTCGTTCACCATCGCCTCGACGTCCTCGCAGCTCTTTCCCTGGAAGGCGAACTCCCAGTCGTGGATGATGCCCGCGCCGTTGGTGGCGAGGTGGGTGACCCAGCCAGCCTCGAGGAGCCTGATGAAGACGGGGCCCAGGCCGTTCTTGATCGAGTGGGCGCCGAAGGCGACCATGACGGGCCGGCCGTCCTTCCGCGCCTGCCGGACGCGCGCGGCCGCCTCGGCGATCGTCTCGCGGGCCTCCGGCGGGAGCGGGCCCGGCGGGCGGTCCGGAGGCCCGTGGTCCTTTTCGATCCCCTTCTTGTTCCCGCACGGCGGAGCGGTCCGTCGGCGGGTGAGGCATGGCCTAACCCCAGAAATGATCCACCAGCGCCGCGTGCTCCCGGTAGTCGGGGATCACGAGGTCCGCGCCCACGCCGATGAGCCGGTCGCGCTTCCAGGGATCGGGCTTCCCGCCGCGGCGCTCCTCGTCGCTGGCCACGGCCACGGCGGTTCCGCCGGCGGACTTGATGTTCTCGATCTCCACGTAGCCGTCCCCGAAGCCGAGGAGGCGGCGGCCGTCGACCTTGTTGACCTGGAGGATGCGCTCCACGACCATGGCCTTGGAGAAGGACTTGTAGTCGTCGATGGCGCCGTAGACGTGCCCGCCGAAGTGCCGGTCCAGGGTCAGCAGTCCGCACTCCTCGCGCACGTAGGTCTCGTCGGTGCCGCTGGCGAGGTAGAGGCGCGCGCCGCGCGCGCGCAGGGCCTCCAGGAGGTCCAGCGACCCCGGCACGAGCATCTCCTCCGGCGGGATCGTGCCCGACCGGAGGCCCTCGCGGCGCGACCGGATCCGCTCCATGAGGCGGTCGTGGTACATCTGCTTGTAGGCGGCCGGCTCGCGGGGCGAACCGCCGCGCGCCTTCACCTCCTCGGCGAGGCGGATCATCTGGTAGATGGTCTGCTTGCCGTTGAGCGTCATGACGAAGTCGAGGGCCAGCGTGCGGAGGTCGGCGGGGGACTCGCGCGTGCCGGTTTCGGCGAGGATCTCGACCATCATGGGGACCATGACGTCGGCCCAGCCGGCCCGGACGAGGCTGAGGGTGCCGTCGAAGTCGAACAGGACGTGCTCCGGGGCGCTGCCGCGGGGGACGTCGCGGACGATCTCGATGGCGGTGCCGGGGAGGAAGCGGGCGGGTCCGGTGGCCGATACGACGCGGCGGTAGTCTTTTTCGGAGTAGTCGGCCATGGTCGTCGCGGCCGGCGCGGAGGTCCCGCGGCCGGCGGCAGGGGCACTGTATCAAACGGGGGGGCGGCCGGAAAGGGAGAATGGGAGGCGCCCGGAGGCCCCATCGGCCCTCGTCGAGGAGCGGCTTCATCGCCCCCGTCAGGACCTCCTCCGCCGCCGGCGATGGACCGGGGTACGAGGTTGTCAAGGCGGCCCCCCAGGGGAGTATATCCTCGGAGCCGGCGGGGGAGGCATGGAGCCGCGGGATCACCGGGAAGTCCTGCGGCCGATCTCGATCACGCGGCGGGCGGAGACCGAGGACCGCCGCGGCGATGCCGGCCGCCGTGACCGGACGAAGGTCCATCGTCACCCTCCCGCTCCGCTACCGGACCTCGACCTCGACCGTCGAGACCGGCCCCTCCACCTTGAACAGGTTGACCGCCCGGGCTTCCAGGCGGTTCGCGCCCGGATGGAGGTCCCAGAGGAAGCCCTCTCCCGAGGCCTTCCATTCCTTGCCGTCGAGGCGGACCTCGAAGCCCATGAAGTTGGGGGTCAGGGTCTTCATCGCGACGCGGAGGCGGCCGCCCTCGGGGACGAGCGCCAGGGCGGCCTGGCCGATGGGGAAGTAGGGATCCACCGCGGGATTGGCGGGCACGGTCCGCTCATGCCAGCGGGTCCCGTCGCAGAGTTTGTCCTTCACGATGAACATCTTCCCGTAGTCCGGCCCGGCGTCCATGAGGTTGGTGTTGGGGACGTAGGCGGTGAAGCCGTACTTGTCGAGTTCGTCCGCCGGGACGGTCAGGTCCCCGAAGCCGGCGAAGCGCCCCAGGAAGATCGGGAGGTCGGACTTCCGGTGCTTCTTGCGATCCTTCCCGATCACGAAGACGAGGTCCCTGCCCTCGCGATAGAACCACTCCTGCCGGATCTCCCAGGCGTTGAGGGGCAGGCCGTCCTTCTCGATGTACATCTTCGCCGTGGGGTCGATCATCACCCACTTGCGGTGCTGGTTCGACCAGATCTCCGTGGAGGTGTGCTCGGTCGATCCCCCTTTGCCGGCGTCCTGGTGGCGCCGGAGGGCGAGCGGCCGGTCCACCCACCCCAGGCTGGCGGCCGCGGAGACGAGCACCGCAGCGTATTGCGCGCAGAAGAAGCTGTGCCCTTCCTCGACGGCCTTCAGGATTTCGAGGGCCCCTTTCGAGGGCGCGGAGGGCCTGCCGAACTTCCTGAACTGGCGGTGCGTCCAGTCGAGGAGGAGGACCTGCCTGTCGAACTCGTCCTTCCCCGGCGCGATGACCTCATCGAGCTTGTACCTTTCGCGCAACTCCTTGAGCTTGGGATTGTCGTAGGAGTCGAACTTGTAGCGCTTCGAGTATTCGCTTTCCACGAAGGGAAGGGCGTCCAGCTTCCTGACCGTCGCCTTCCGGCTTCCCAGGCTGAGGACGGATCCCTCCTTGAGGGGCGCGGCCTCCTCCTGGGCCCGGACTGCGCCCGCCAGGAGGATAGCGATGATCAGGCTTCCGCCGATCCGGAGAATATTTCCCGATGTCTTCGATGCCGTCATGGTCCCTCCTTCACCGGTCCCGCGCCGCCGCCCGCGCCAGGGCCTCCCTTGCCGCGGCGAGGAGCGGCTGCTCGGCGTCCGTCGACAGGGAGCTGTTGGCCTCGTGCCCGCCCTCCCGCCAGATCCGGTCCGTGACGAGATATCCCAGGTGGTCGTTCGCGCAGGAGACCACGATCGTGTGCGGCAGGGGGGAGGCGTCCCGGATCGCCGTCCCGATCTCGGCCACGAGTTCCCCCGGGGCGGTCACGATCGCCAGCTCTCCCAGCCGCAGGACCTGGACCTCGGAGACGAGACGCCGGCCTTCGGGGAAATCCTGAAGCCGGTCGGCGTACCTCTTCTCCGCTTCCGGGCGCAGGCTCAGCCGGAGCGCTACCGACGTGACCGCCGCCGGCGCGATGCGGAGGGGGCGGGCCCCGTGGAGGGATTCCTCCACCTCGGCCGCGAGGGCCTCTCCCATGGGCCGCGCCCGCTCCGGATCCCCGAAGAGGCATTCCCGGGGATTGATGTTGGCGGCCGCGCCCGTGACGAAGATCGCCGTCCGCGCCCCCGTCGCCGACTCCAGGGCCCGCACGGTGTAGCCCGGATAATCCGCGCTGACCTTCGTGTTGCCCGGTCCCAGCACCACGGGGTGGCACCCGTAGGAGACCAGGACGGCGCGCACCTCTCCGGCCTGCGCGTCGTCGAACACCACAAAGGGGATGTCGGGATTGAAGAAGCCGTCGTGCCTCCCCTCCGGGTCCTTCCATTCGTTCTTCGCCTTGCCTTCGGCGTTGACCACGCGGCGGTTGTGGCCCAGGTTCGCTCGGGCGCGGCCGATCCTCGCGACGACCTCCACGCGCGAATTCCAGGCGGCGGCGACCGCCTCCGCGGCCGACGCGACCAGCGGGTCGTCCCAGCCCGCCGGGCCGGAGTGCGTATGGGTGGCGGCGACCATGATCGTGGAAGGATCGAGCCCCGGCACCGCGGCGGCCGCGCGCTGGCGGATGGCGCGCCCCATCGCGCCGTCCACGTGGATCCGGTCGATCACCACGAGCGCCGCGTCCGGCACCGCCTTCCCGGGCGTCCCGAAGACGGCGGCCCGCGCGCAGAGGTCCAGCGCCACCCCGGTGTTGGGACGCGGACCCGGATATCCCACGAGCGGAACCCCGGGGGCCGGGTTGATCGTCCGGACCGCGGTCCCGATCAGGAGGGTGCCCCCGCGAGGCCGGGGCGGCGTCCCCGCGCACCCGGAAAGGTCAAGGGCGGCCAGGAAGGCGAGCGCGATCGCCGTCGGGCGCATGGCGGACTCTCCTATTTCCCTTTCACGGGAGGTTTCGGCGGGGCCGGGCGGACGCGCGCGATCTCCAGGTTGTCGACGTAGAGCCTTCCGCCGGCCTGTCCGGCCTGGATCCAGAAGGTGATGATCGCGTCTCCGGGTCTCATCCGGAGGGCCCGGCCCAGGAGCGGGCCGATGGAATTGATGGAAATCCCCATCTCGCGGGCGATCTCGCGGTACTTCTTCCCTTCGCAGAAGAAAAGCCTCAGGAGTCTCTGGTCGCGGGCCGGAAGGCGGGCGAGGGCCTCCACGAGGCCGTCCGGGGCGAGGTCGTCCTCGGACGCCGGGGCGCGGACGATCTCCCGGGGCCAGGGGGCGCCGCTCCGCCTGTGCCGGGCGAGCTGACGGCACACGCTTCGCACGACACGGGCAAGCCAGGTGGAGATCGAGGATTCCCCCCGGAACTGCCCGAGCGTCCGCGCGCCGTCCTTCATGAGCAGGCAGAAGACTTCCTGGCAGGCATCCTCGACGTCGGCCGGCGCCGCGCTCCCCAGGCAGCGGAAGAGCTGTCTTTTCGCCTCCGCCCGGACGAAAGAATCGTGCCTGGCGTGGAACGCCTCCCACGCCCCTTGATCCCGCACGATGCAGCGCGGGATCAGGGACGCGTCGTCAAGGTCTTCCAGAACGTTCCCCGGGATCAAGCGTTGCCTCCCACTCCTTTTACGCCTGCGGGGCGCGTTCCCTGGTCATGGGTGCCGGGCCGCGGGGAGGAGGGGGGATTTTCAATCGCTCAATCTCCCCGGGGGGTGGATTTCCGCGATGGATGCGGATAAAGTGCTGCCATGAAAGACGAGAATCCGGGGATCGAACACCCGCCCGCGCCCGAGCCGCCTCCCCCGCCCCGGCGCCGCCGGTGGAAGAAGATCCTCCTCGTCCTCGGAGGCCTCTTCGTCGCGCTGATCCTCGCCGTGCTCCTCCTGGGCCCGTCCGTGGCCGCTTCCGTGGCGAAGTCGAAGGTCGAATCCATCCTGGGGGAAAAGCTCAGCTCCTCCGTCACCGTCGGGACCCTTTCCCTCGGCTGGTCCGGGCACGTGGACCTCGACAACTTCAGGATCGCCCCCCGCGGATTCGCCTCGCCCCTTCTCGACGTCAAGGAAGTGAACGTGGACGTCTCGGTCGCCTCCGCGATCGGGGGGAAGTACATCGCGAAGGTGGAGGTGGTGGCCCCGAAGATCGTGATCGAGAAGGATGCCTCCGGCCGCTTCAACTACGACTTCCCGAAGCCCAGGGAGGAACCGAAGGAGAAGCCGAAAGAGGAATCCGGGAAGGAGGCCAAGGCCGACGCCAGGCCCCACGTCCAGGCCGAGCTCAAGGTCCGCGACGGCGAGGTCGTCCTCCGCGACCGCGGCCGCGAGACGGTCTTCAAGAACGTGACCCTCGAGGCCAAGGTGGACACCCTCGAGAAGCCCGTGGAGTACTCGATCTCGCTGGAGAATCCCACCCATGGGAAGCTCTCGGTGAAGGGCTCCTTCGACATCGACCGGAAGTCCGGCCCCGTCCTGCTGGTCCTGGAGCGCCTTTCCCTCAAGAACCTGGCGGCCGCCGCGGGCGCCTACGGCGGCGTGCGGGACCTCGACGGGACGGCGGAGGGGACGTTCGAATACCAGCTCGCGGGCCTCCCGGGTTTCTCGGGGAAGGGGCGGGTGGAGGTCAAGGACCTCGCCGTGGCGATGCGCGGCCAGACGATGCGGCTCGATCGGCTCTCGCTGGCGCACGAAGGGGCGCTCGACGGGAAGGGCAACGGCCGGCAGAAGCTCGCGCTCTCCTCGGGCAAGGCGCTCGATGCCGTCCTCACGGCCGACGTGACCGACGCCCTCGGAGTCCCCGGCGCCAAGGTCGAGTTCCAGGCGGACAGCGACCTGGGGGAACTGGGCCGGGCGCTCCAGGGATTGGTCGAGTTCAAGCCGGGCCTGCGGCTGGAAGGGCAGGCGGCGCTCGGGGGGCTTGTGGAGACGAAGGGATCCGCGTTCGCGAAGTTCGACGTGAACGCCGCGGCGAACGACGTCGAGCTGGTGGACAAGGCCGCGGGGAAGCGCCAGGAGCTGGAGAAGGCCGCGACCCTGGCGCTCAAGGGCTCATGGGACGGGACCCGGTCCGCCGTGGACGTGGAGACGGTCAAGGTGGCCTCGTCGTGCTTCGCGCTGGACGGCGGGGGGAGGATCTCCCTGGCCGGCAAGGCCGTGCAGGACTCCTCGTTCACGCTCAAGGCGGACCTCGCCGGGGTGGGGGCGAAACTGCCGCTGTTCATGGCCGATCCGCCCGGGCTGGCGGGTTCGGCCACGGCGAACGGGAAGGTCGCGGGCGACCGCTACGAGGTGGACGCGGCGGTGAAAGGGCTCAAGGTCGTCATGAAACAGGCCGCGAAGGAGACGGTGGCCGGCCCCATCGACGCCACGATCGCGCAGAAGGGCCTCTTCGAGAACAGGCCGGGCGGGAAGCTCAGGATCGAGGAGAGCCGGATCGAGTCCAGTGCCGTCACCCTGACGGCGGCCGGCGAGGTCCGCAAGGTGATGGAGGAGGCCCGGGAAGGGGACCTGAAGGTGGACCTCGCGGTGCGGCCCGCGGAGCTTTCGAAGTGGATGCCGGACCTGGGGATGGGCGGGCCGGAGATCCGGGTCGCGGCGGCCGCGACGCTCCGCCCGAAGCTCCTCGCGGCGGCCGGGAAGACGCAGGTGGACGGCCTGACGATGGCCGGCAAGGACGCGCTGGGCGCCGCGGTCACGAGGACCGCGAAGACGGGCCCGCTCGAGTTCTCCGTGGAGATGAAGGACAAGGACATCCTGGCGAAGCTCCGCACGGCGCTCTTCGAGTGGGTCGACAAGGGCTACGCCGCCAAGGGCGGGCTCGATGCGGAGGTCTCCTACAACGGCGAGAAGGGGACCTCGGGGACCACGAAGGTCGCCAACCTCGAGATCGTGGACGACAGGAAGAACGTGGTCAAGGACCCGGCCGTCACGGTGGTGCACGACGTGGGGATGTCCCCCGGCGCGTACGAGATCCGGAAGGCGGAGGTCACGTCGACCTTCATCCGCGGCGGCCTCGCGGGACGGGTGAAGAACCTCGGCAAGGAGCCGGAGTTCGCGGGCGTGCGCGGCTCGTTCAAGTACATCCCCGACAGGCTGGGCGCGGTCCTGGCCCCCTGGATGCCGGGCAAGCTCGAAGGGGCCGAGGAGAAGACGCTCGAGATCAGGCTCGACGGGAAGGCGAAGGCGGCGGACGTCCTGTCGATCCTCCGCGCGGGCGAGGGGAGCATGGACGTGGACCTGGCCAAATATACCCACACAGGGGTCTCGGTCTCGGGGAAGACGCGGCTCGACCTCAAGGACGGCCAGGCCCGCTCCGCCACGCCGCTCCAGGTCAACAAGGGCCGGACGGAGATGGGCATGGCTCTCGATTTCCGCGAGAAGGAGAAGAGTCCCCGGAGCACGCTGGACTTCAAGGCCAGGGAGGTCGACGCCAACGCGGACATGGGGCCGCTCCTCGAGAAGATCCACCCGATCTTCTTCACGAACAGGGTCGGCGCGACGGTGGACGGCAAGGTGGATTCGGACTTCAGGCTCGCCTGGGAGGGGCCGGTCGATCCGGCGGAGAAGGACTGGATCGCGGCGGCTTCGCGGAACCTCCGGGGGACGGGGGCCTTCTCGGGCCGGAACCTCGCCATCGTGGGATCTCCCGCCGTGGAAAAGCTGATGGAGGCGCTCGGGGAAGGGAACCGCCTGGAGGGCGAGCTCACGGCCACGGACATCCGCATCGGGGGCGGCCGATGCGCCTACGACAACATGACGCTCCGGATGAAGCGCTACGAGCTGAGGTTCAGCGGCTGGGTGGGCTTCGACCGGAAGATGAAGCTCATGGTCGAGATGCCGATGACGGAGCACGTCATCAAGAAGTATCCCAACCTCCAGAAGTACATCGGGAAGACCTTCTTCGTGCCGCTCGAAGGGACCGTGGACAGCCCCCGGCTCGATTTCGACGGCGCGATCGCCGAGCTCCTCAAGCGGGCGATGGAGGGGGTGATCCAGGACAAGGCCAAGGACCTCCTGGACGACCTGCTCAAGAGGAAGAAGAAGGACAAGTAGCCCCGGCGGGGGGATTTTCCCTTCGCCTCGGGTCCGTGTTTGAGTATACTCGAACCATGCGTACGGTCCTGTACGCGCGACCGGGGGAGAAGCCGCACCGGGTGGAGGGCGAGGAGGAACTGGCCGGCCTGCTGAAGGACGGCCGGGGCTGCCTCTGGATCGATTTCGAAAAGCCCGGCGAGGAGGACCGCCGGGCCCTCTCGACCCTCTTCGGCTTCCACAAGCTGGCCGTCGAGAACTGCCTCGCCCCGTGCGGCCATCCCCGGCTCGAGGACTTCGGCGACTACGTCTCCCTGACGGTCCACGCGATCGTGGAGTCCGGCCCCGGTCCGTCCGGCGAGGCGGCCCTCTCCCCGGAGCCCGAGGGCGGCCGCGCGCCGCTCCTGCGGACCGAGGAGATCGACGCCTTCCTGGGGTCCCGCGCCCTGGTGACCTGGCACGCGGGGCCGGTGGCGGCGATCGAGGACCTCCGCCGCCGGACGCTGGAGGTCGAGAGCGTCATGGACTGCGGGCCGGACCGCATCCTGGCGGAGCTCCTGGACCAGCTCACCGAGGGATTCGCCTCGGCGGTCGAGGGCTTCAACGCCTCGGTCGACCGCATCGAGGACCGCCTCTTCAAGCACGCGGCCCGTCCGGCCTTCCGCCAGATCCTGGCGCTGAAGAAGGAGCTGATCCTCTTCCGGCGCCTGGTGGGCCCCCAGCGCGAGGTGCTCCACCGGCTGGGGCGCGGCGAGTTCAGGGTCGTTTCGAAGGAAGAGGCCATCCTTTTCCGGGACGTCTACGACCGCACGTACCGGGTGTTCGAGATGCTGGAATCGATGCGGGACGTGATGACCAGCGCGCTGGAGGTCTATCTCACGGTGGTGTCGAACCGCACGAACGAGGTCGTGAGGGTCCTGACGGTCTTCTCGATCATCCTCATGACGGCGGGCCTCATGGCGGGGATCTACGGCATGAACTTCGAGGCGATCCCCCTGGCCAAGTCGGGGGCGGGCTTCTATGTCGTCGTGGGCCTGATGGCCGCCGTGGCGGAAGGGCAGCTGCTGGTGTTCAGGAGGAGGAAATGGATCTGAAGGCGCACAAGGACCTTCTCCGGAGGCAGTTCGCGATCCACGCGCGGGCCCATCCCCGGACCGCCCCGTTCCGGCACGCCGAGAACGTGGCGCCGATGGTGGACCTGGCCCGGCCCCGGAAGACGGACCGCCTGCTCGACGTGGCCTGCGGGTGGGGATTCGTGGCCCTGACGTTCCGGCCGATGGTGGCCTCGGCCACGGGGGTGGACCTCACCCCGGAGATGGTGGACCTGGCCCGGAAGACGGCGGCGGACCGGGGCGTCCGGGGCGTCGAGTACGTCCTGGGGGACGCGGAGGACCTCCGGTTCCCCGGCGGGAGTTTCGACATCGTGGCCTGCCGTTTCACGTTCCACCACCTCGGGGATCCCGCGAAGGCGCTCTCGGAGATGAAGCGGGTGCTCGCGCCGGCGGGGCGCCTCGTGCTCTACGATTTCCTGGCCAGCTCGGACGAGGCGCGCGCGAGGCGGCTCAACGAGATCGAGCTGGAGCGGGACCCGTGCCACGTGAGGATCTATTCGGTCCGGGAGTTCCAGGACTTCTTCGGGAAGGGCGGGCTGGAGGAGAAGGCGCGCGTGGTGACGCTCCTGAAGCGCGACTTCGAGCAGTGGATGGCCTTCGTGGACGCCGGCGAGGCCTGCCGGAAGAGGGTCCGCCGGCTCCTGGAGGACTCGATCGAAGGCAACACGGCGGGGCTCGGGCCGCGCCGCCGCGAAGGCAAGCTCGTCTTCACGCACACCTGCGTGGCGTGGCTGCTGGAACCCCGGCCGTAGGGCTGGGGGGGCGGGCGCCTACGGCCGCTGGCCGGGCCCCTCCGGCACCTCGGCGAGGATCTTCTCGATGAGGGCGTCGGGGCGGGCGCCTCCCCGCTCCGCCTCGAGGCTGAGGATGAGCCGGTGGCGGAGGGCGGGGAAGGCGGCCTCCCGGATGTCGCCGAAAGACACGTTGTAGCGCCCCTTCATGAGGGCCAGGATCTTCCCGGCCAGGACCAGGGACTGGGCGCCGCGCGCGCTGGATCCGTAGCGGAGGTACTTCCGGGCGACGGGACTGCCGTCCTTCGGGTGGGTGGCCAGGACCAGGCGCGCCGCGAACTCCTTCACGTGCGAGGCCACCGGGACCTCGCGCGCCAGGTCCCTCATCTCGAGGAGGTCCTTCCCGGAGAGGACCGCCTGCGGCTGGGGGGCGTCCTTGCCGGTGGTCCGGTCGATGATCTCCACCAGTTCCTCGAGCTTCGAGGCCGTCACCTCGACCTTGAAGAAGAACCGGTCCACCTGCGCCTCGGGCAGGGGATAGGTCCCCTCCATCTCGATCGGGTTCTGGGTGGCCAGCACGAAGAACGGCTCCTCGATCGGGTGGCGCGTGCCGCTGACGGTCACGGCCTTCTCCTGCATGGCCTCGAGCAGGGCCGACTGGGTCTTCGGGGTCGCGCGGTTGATCTCGTCGGCGAGGATGATGTTCCCGAAGAGGGGCCCCTTCTGGAACTCGAAGCGCTTGCGGCCGTCGGCGTCCTCGACCACGATGTTCGTCCCGAGGATGTCCGCGGGCATGAGGTCCGGGGTGAACTGGACGCGCGAGAACCGGAGGCTCAGGCACTGGGCGATGGTGCGGACGAGGAGGGTCTTCCCGATCCCCGGGACTCCCTCCAGGAGCGCGTGCCCGCCGCTGAGGATGGCCACGAGGGTCTGCCGGACGACCTCATGGTGGCCCACGATCGCCTTGCCGATCTCGCGGCGGAGGGCCTCGGCGTTCCCGCGGAACTTGAGGGCCTGTTCTTCGACGTTCATGGCGCTGGGTCCCTGAAGCTGGGCGGATTATACCAAGCCACGACAAAATGGACGGTCTATTTTGTCGGAGGGACCCCGCGGATGGGGGACCGCGGGCACCGGGCGGCTCAGTAGCGCTTCCGCAGGCGGGAGGAGGGGACGCCCATCTCCTCGCGGTACTTGGCGATGGTGCGGCGCGCGGCGGCGATCCCGTGGATCTCCTTGAGCTTC
>CAYNDR010000103.1:4902-18472 GCA_964395295.1 uncultured Planctomycetales bacterium | reverse complement strand
TCGACCGCTCCGCCTCGATCCCCGTGCCGTCGGCCACGTACAGCAGTTCCACCGTCGCCCCGTACGCCCGCGCCAGCGTGAACGCGTGCGAGAGCGACGCCTCGGACCCCACCGACCCGTCCAGCGGCACCACCACCCGCCGAACCTCCGGCCGCGGCCGCTCGTGCGACCGCACCACCAGGAGCGTCCGCGCGCATCCCCTCAGGATCTTCTGCGCCACGCTCCCGAACAGCCACTGCGTCAGCCCCCCCCGCCCGTGCGACGTGAACGCCACCAGGTCCGCCCCCCTCTGCTCCGCCGCGCGGATGATCGCCACCGCCGCGTCCCCCCGCGTGATCTCCCCCTCCGCCTTCACCTTCTTCCGCGTCAGCCGCGCCGCCACCGCCCCCAGGTACGCCTTCGCCGCCGCCTCCGGCGCGGGCTCCACCGCCGGCAGGACCTGCAGCAGAACCGCCTTCCCCCCCGTGGACCCCAGCACCGGCACCAGATAGGGCAGGACCTTCTCCGCGTTCCTCGACCCGTCCAGCGCCACGAGCACTTTCTGGTACATCGTGCGCCTTTATACCAAGCTTGCCGCCCGAGGGTCAAAAGATACAATTGTCCCCATGGCCGAGACCCCCGCCCAGGCAAAAACCCGCATCCGCGAGGCCGCCGCGGCCGCCCCCGCGAAAGGCCTCGACCACGCCGTCTCCGAGATCGAATCCGCCCTCGCCTCCCTCTGGCTCCTCGAACGTCAGGGCACCCCCGCCCCCCGCAGCATTCCCGATGTCGTCAAGGGACTCGCCTCCACCCTCAAGTCCATTGCCCCCCCGCCCCCCAAGAAAGTCAAGTTCTCCGACCCCCTCCGCAAGATCCTGCCCCTCGCCGACGCCAACGTACGCCCCGCCCTCGACGCCGCCATGCTCATGATCGCCCTCACCCAGGTCGGCGACTTCACCGAGACCCCCGACAAGGTCCGCAAGTCCTTCGACCTCTTCCTCGACGACTGGCGCCGCATGGCCTGGGAGTCCGCCCGCATCCCCGACTGGAAGCGCTTTCGCGAGCTGGTCAATCCCGAGGACCGCGCCCTCGAAGGCCGCCTCTCCCGCGAGGCCACGATCCAGATCCTCGAGGCCATCGCCGCCCACCGCAAGGACAACATCACCCCCGTCCCCGACCTCTCCATCCTCGCCTGCGCCCGCTGCGGCCAGTTCAAGGGCCGCGACCGCGTCCGTTGCCCCCAGTGCAGGAGCTCCTTCTGCCCCCGCTGTTCCGCCCCCATCGGGGAACTCTGCCTCCCCGAGTACGCCGCCCGCTATGCCCCCATCGATCCCGACCGGCGGCTGGCGATCACGGCGAACGTCCGCTCCATCCTCAAGGGATACCGGCTCGACGCGCACTCCCGCAACGAGGTCTTCATCCGGGCCCTGCGCGAGGAAGGCGTGGACGTGACCTTCGTCGATACCGCGCCGCTGGACGGGCAGGAGGTCGAGGGCAAGCAGGACCGCCGGAAGCTCCTCATGCGCGACCGCGAGAGCCACTCCACCAAGCGGATCTTCTTCCGCGCGCTGGCGCGCTGCTACTTCCGCGCCGCCGGCGGCGGCGAGCCGCTCCTGGAGGACTTCTTCGTGGACCTCTGCATGGGGGTCCCCGTCGAGGAGGCGCTCCGGCCCAGGTAGCGCCGCGGCCGCGGCGCCTCGGCCGCCGGATTCGAGTGGTCCCACACCTTCGGCCGTTCGTTCCTCACCGGGTTTTGTACTCCCTCTTGACGCCCTTGGCGGGGATCTCGACGAGGTAGCTCTTGCCGGAGGGGTCCACCGTGAGCTTCACGAAGTGGCCCTTGCAGGGCGCCTCTTCGTTCGCGATCAGCTCCGCCGGGACGTTCTCCGCCCCGGCCGCCATGTTCTTGTGGAGCTGGAAGACGTCCTTGAGCGACGCCACTTCCTTGAACCACGGGTAGACGGCCTTCGATCCGCCCTTTCGCGCCCCGTTGTTCATGACCGCCACCGTCGGATCCGCCGCCTTCAGGAGCGCCGGGTGGTTGCTGATGTCCAGGCCGTGGTGGGTGACCTGGTAGGCGTCCACCTTTCCGATGAGGTTCTTCGGGCAGACGAGCTTGTGCTCCACGTTGTGGGTGAGGTCGCCGAGGTCCAGGAACTTGAAGCCCTTGAACTCCACGAGGATCCCGGCGCTGCGGGAGTTTTCCGAGAGGTCCTCCTTGGCGGGGGGGTGCTCGCCGCAGGGGCGGATCTGGGGGGCGCCGGGGGCCTCGCCGAGCACGGCCTCGTTGGCGCAGAGGACGCGGACGTCGGCGCCCTTGAGGGGGATCGTGTCGCCGGGCTTGACGACGGTCCGTTTCCCCTCGGCCGCCTTGAGGTAGGCCTCCTTGAGCTTGGGGTCCACCCCGACGGTCTTGCGCTGGGCGAAGTCGGGGTCGTAGAACCGCTGGATGGGGAGGATGGCCATCTGGAGCTCCGTGCCGCCCCAGTGGTCGATGTCGAAATGGGTGCAGAGGAAGTGGTCGATCTTCGTGACGCCGGAGAGCTTCGCGGCGTCGCGGAGGCGTTCCGGATCGCGGGGCGTCTTGGGCCAGCCGTTGTCCACCAGGAGCGATTCGCCCTCGGGGGTGACGATGAGGGTGGCAGCTCCGCCCTCCACGTCCACCCAGTAGATTTCCAGGCCCTTCTTGTCCTGCCCCGCCGCCCCCAGGAGGGCGGCCAGCGCCGCCAGCCCGACCGCCTTCATGCCTTATTCCCCTCCGAGGTGTTAACGCAGTGGCGACTCGACGGGGTTAACAGCTTGAGCAATCCCAGGAAGATCAGGCCCGTCACGAACGCCCCCCCCGCCACCCACGGGCGGAGGAACCGGATGAAGGTCTCCTCGATGAAGAACTCCTTCTTGGAAATGTCCACGGGGAGGTAGGTCACCTCCGGCGCCTCCGGGGGGTGCTTGAACCGGCCCTTGTCCACGAAGACGAACTTGATCGGCTCCCCTGTGGGCGTCCCGTAGATCTCCAGGACCGCCTTCGCGTAGCCCGGGGAGTTCTTGTCGGGGGCGTCCAAGGCGAAGAGATCCCTGTTGTTCCTGACCTTCTGCTCGTCGTACGGCGTGATCCTCCACGCCTCCACCGCGCCGCTTCCGATCACCGCCGCCAGCGGATAGACCAGGACCGCTCAGGTCCACGCCCCGATCCAAGCGAGCTTCGCCAGCGTCTTCATCACTCCTCCGCTTCCGCCAGGAGGTCGATCTTCAGCGTCCACTCGTCGTTAAGGCCGCCGGGGGCCTTGATCCCGTAGTCGGAGAGCTTGATCTTGAAGGTCGCGGCGAATCCCAGGGCGTCCTTGTCCCCCCAGTTCGACGCGACCATCTGCGCCGCGGTGACCTTCCGCATCTCCGCCTCGCAGGAGACCGGCTTCTTGACCTCCCGGATCTCCAGGGTTCCCTGGACGGTCCAGGTCTTGTCGTCTTTTTTAACCGCCTCCGTCGACTCGAACCGCAGGTGCGGGAACTTCTCCCCGTCCAGGAGGCCGGGGCCCAGGATCAGCTTGTCGCGCTCCTCCACTCCCGTCTTGAGGGCCTTGACCGGGGAGGTCACCTTTACCTTCCCGGCGCCCTTATCGAGGTCCACCACGAGGTACCCGCCGAGGATCTTCGACTGGGCCACTACCGTGTCGGCGACGGTCGCGGACTCCGCCACGATGTTGGTGAACTGGGGCTTCTTGCCGAACTTGTAGCGCCTCCCGGCGCCCTCGGGCGGCTCCATCTTCTCGGGCCGCGCCGGCCGGAGCAGGTCGTCCTCGTTCGCCTTGACCGCGGTCCCGGCGTCCTTGGGCTTCTCCGTGGTGCCGAAGATCACCACGGTCACCGTCCAGGAGTCGTCGACCGTGTAGACGCTCTTCTCCGGCACCTTGATCCCGTGGTCGGAGAGCTTGACGGCGTACGTGGTTTTCACGCGGATCCAGTCGCCCTCTCCGTATTTGCCGTTCTTGGCGATCTCCGCGGGGATCTGCATCACGTCCGCGGTGATGGAGAGGTCCTTCGTGGCGCCGTGCATGGTCCACTGGCCGTCGATCTTCCAGGTCTTCGGCTTCGCGGCGCAGGCGGCCTTTTCGGCCTTGAACTCGAGCGTCGGGAACTGCTTGGCGTCCATCCAGGCCGGCAGGAACATCGCGTTGTCGATGCCCGTCACGCCGGTGGTCATCGAGAGCACGGGCACCGTCACGTGGGTTCTCCCCGTGCCGGCGTCGAAGTCGATCGTGGCGCTCCCGGAGATCCTGTTGGTGCGCCCCACGATGGTGCCCACCGAGGACTTGGACTCGAACTGGATCGTGGTGTGCTTGTCGGCCGCGCCGAAGTAGTAGGTCTTCTCTCCGGACGAGGACATCAGGAGCGCCAGGGCCGCCAGGATCATGGGTGTTCCTCCATGGGACGCGAGAGAAAGTAACAGGCCCCCCACCGGGAGTCCACATATTGTACGACGGGGACCGCGATTCTTCGGGCGTTGAACGGGGGCGCCCGCTATACTGGGGGGCGTTCGGGCGAGCCGCGGGAGGATTCCATGAGCACGGCCCCCGAAACCCCGCCGGCGGCCCCTCCGGCCCTCCACGCCCAGCGCAAGCTCGTGCTCGCGGCGGCGCTCGCGGGCGTTGTCGGCTCCGTCCTGCCCTGGAGGCTCGCCTTCGGGGCGAGCTCCGCCTCCGGCCTCAAGGACGCCGGCGTCTTCACCCTGATCATGTTCCTGGCGTCGGCCGCCTGCGCCCTGCTCAAGGACCGGTCGGGGCCCATCGAGCTGATGCACCGGATCGGCGTGGCCGCGCCGGCCCTGCTGGCCTTCATAGGGACGGCGATCCGATGGCTCATGATCGCCTTGAATCCCAACGTGGATACCCGCATCGGGATTTACCTGGTCGGGCTCGCGGCGGCGGGGATCGAGCTGACGATCTGGTGCACCCCGGCCCCCGTCCCCGAGGGGCCTCCCCGGGGCATGGCGGCCCAGGTCTTCGACCGGCTCCGGCGGCTCTTCCGGGACGTCAGCGGCAAGCGGGCCGCGGGGAAGGCCGAGGCGATCCGCCGGCAGGATGACCTCCTCAAGGAGATCGGCCAGGCGGCCCTGGGCGCCGGCGTCCCCGGTCCCGAGGCCGAAGCCGCCGCCAAGGCGGTCGAGGCGATGGAGGGGGCCCGGCAGGGGAGCGGGCCGGCCAGGCCCCGGGTGGACAAGGCCGCGGCGGCCAAGGGCCTCGTGGCCCAGAAGTCGGGTCTCAAGGCGGCCGAGTCGAAGGCCGACCGCGCCCTCCGCAGGCTCGGCCGCCTCGCCCTCGATCGCGGCCTGGAGCTCGAAGGCATGGCGGACAAGGCCGCCGAGGTCCGCCGCCTCGACGCCGTCATCAAGGACCTGAACTGCTAACCCTGTCGAGTCGCCACTGCGTTAACAGGCTGTTAACTCTGTCGAGTCGCGACAGCGTTAACAGTTGTATCCTCTTAGGGATGGGGCTCTTCTACTCGGTCGCCCGGGGCCTGCTGGACTGGGGGCTCCGGGCCTTCTTCAGCGAGATCGAGGTCCACGGCCGCGAACACGTCCCCCCAGGGGGCCCCTGCCTCATCCTGGCCAACCACCACAACGGCCTGATCGACCCGTTCCTCCTCATGGCCGCCGCCCCCCGGCCGGTCTCGTTCGTGGCCAAGGCCACCCTCTTTAACATCCCCTTCCTCGGCTGGGCCCTCCGCGGCCTGCGGTGCATCCCCGCCTACCGCGTCCAAGACCAAGGCTACTCCAGCGGGAAGAACCGGGGGCTCTTCGAGGCGTCCGGGGCGGCCATGGACGAGGGGCGGGCGCTCGGCATCTTCCCCGAAGGCCAGAGCCACCTGGACCCCAAGCTCCTCAACTTCAAACATGGGGCCTCCCGGATCGCTTTCGATGCCGCCTCGCGCGGTCTTCCCGTTCGCATCCTCCTGGCCGGCATTCACTTCGAGCGGACGCGGGGATTCCGCGGCAAGGCCCTTGTCCAGTTCGGTCCTGCCCTGGCCATGGAAGGTCGCCATACGACCGATGCCCGCGCAGGCGTCGTTGAGCTGACGGAGGAGCTTCACGCCAAGCTCCAGGAGATGGTCCTCACGGCGGACAGCCGAGAACTCGTGCGGTTGGCGGATCTGGTTGAACACATGGGGGTCATCGAGGCGGCCGGCGAGGACGGCCTCAAGCCTGCCTTCGACCGCAAGAAGGCCCTTCTTGATGGCTATGCCAGGCTTCGTGAGCAAGTCCCCGATCAAGTGGAGGCCTTCCGCGGTGATCTCCTGGAATACCAGCGGTTCCTCGACGCCCTTGGGGTACGGGACGATCAGGTGGCGGAGGACTACCGCGCGGGCCGGGTGTTCTCCTACGCCATTCGCAACACACTGATCCTGGGGCTGGGGCTCCCACTCATGGCGGCCGGGATCGCCGGCAATTTCGTGCCCTATCTCCTGGCCTGGGCTTTCAGCCGCCCGGGGGGATCGCTGGACAACCGGACGAGCATCGCCTTCCTCGTGGGGACGGTCGCCTTCCCGGCTTGGTGGCTGGCGGTCGGCTTCCTGGCTTGGAAGGCCCTGGGACCGTGGGCCGGCGCGGCAATCCTTGCGGCAGCGCCCCTCACGGGGGCGTTGGCCCTCCGATGGATGGACCGCTGGCACCAGGTGCTCCGGGACACCTGGGGGCTCTGGCGGGCCGTGACCCTGCCCGGGGCCCGCTCCAAGCTCCGTCGGATGCGCGAGCGCATCCTGCGGCGCCTCCAGCGCCTCCTCTCCCTCTGGCGCTCCAGCTGTTAACCCCGTCGAGTCGCGACAGAGTTAACAGTTGCGACAAGTTTCTTGAGAAGTGGATCTTCGTCCAGGCGGCGCCCGAAGCGGCTCACGGATACCCGGACAACCTCTTCGCTCGAATAACCATAGTAGCTCATCAAGATTCTTGATGGGAATCCACAGGTGTGAAGCCCCGCCCAGCACACCAGAGTCCGAACCGAAATCTGCCCCAAGGAGCCGTTCAGCCTGGCCAATTTCTCGGTGAACTGCTTCTCCAAATGGCGCAGATAGGCCAACTGGAAGTCCTCGATGTCATCCGTCTGCTGTCCTTCGGATTTCACCCGCGGAGGCGGCGCCTCCTCAAGGTACGCCCGATAGCCCGCTTTCCCCCCGAGCGCCTCCCAGACAGGGGCAGGATCCAGCCAGGGAGGACACGGGGCCAGCCCTAGGTAACTCTTGCAGCTCGACCACGGATAGTCCTCGGGACGATAGCCCCGCGACCGCGAATTCGCATGGATGTAGCGGCCCACGTAGGCCAGCCCCTCCACATCGGGAATCGCCATGCTCTTGAACGGCCCCTGGAAGACGCACCCCGAGCCGTCATACTTCTCGTTGAAGATCCTCGCGTACCGGCCGTCCAGGACCCTCATCATCTCGTAGAGGGGCGTCCCCTCGGTGTTCGGCTCGATGTGATAGTGCGTGGACATCACGCACCAGGACGTGATCTTGACCTCATACTCCAGGGCGAACCGCCCCATCAGCCTCACGAACAGCGCCCGGTCCTCGTCCGTGGGGAAGATGACCAGCTTCCGCGCGCCCCGGTTCATCACATGGAAGTCCATCCGCGGCAAACCCACCCTGTGCTTGATCTCCATAATCTCCTCCTTCACCCGGTAGTGCCCCGGAGGGTGAATAAGTCGACACGGAAAGCGCATCGCCGGTGTTAACGCAGTGGCGACTCGACGGGGTTAACAGGCTGTTAACGCAGTGGCGACTCGACAGGGTTAACAGCCGGGGGGGGACATGGTACACTCACCCGCGCGAACCGACGGAGGACACCCCCCATGCGCAGCGACCAGGTCAAGAAGGGCGTCGAGCGCGCCCCCCACCGCTCCCTCCTCCACGCCGCCGGCGTCACCCGCGCCGCCCTCGACCGCCCCTTCATCGGCATCGCCGACGCCACCACCGACCTCATCCCCGGCCACATCCACCTCGGCGACCTCGCCCGCGCCGCCGAGCGCGGCATCCACTCCGCCGGCGGCCAGGCCTTCCGCTTCGGCATCCCCGGCATCTGCGACGGCATCGTCATGGTCCACGCCGGCATGCACTACTCCCTCCCCCTCCGCGAACTCATCGCCGACTCCGTCGAGTCCGTCGCAAAGGCCCACTGCCTCGACGGCCTCGTCCTGCTGACCAACTGCGACAAAATCACCCCCGGCATGCTCATGGCCCTCGCCCGCCTCGACATCCCCGGCATCGTCGTCACCGGCGGCCCCATGCTCGCCGGCCACGAGGGCCTCAACCGCGCCTACTGCGCCAGCGGCATGTTCGAGGCCATCGGCCTCCGCCAGGCCGGCCAGATCGACGACCCCCAGCTCGCCCGCATGGAACTCGCCGCCTGCCCCGGCCCCGGCGCCTGCGCCGGCATGTACACGGCCAACACCATGGCCTGCGTCACCGAGGCCCTCGGCCTCACCCTCCCCCTCGGCGGCACCGCCCTCGCCGCCTCCGCCGAACGCGCCCGCCTCGCCTTCGAGTCCGGCGAACGCCCCATGGAACTCGTCCGCCGCGACTTCACCGCCCGCCGCTTCCTCTCCCCCGCCGCCTTCCGCAACGCCATCCGCGTCGACATGGCCCTCGGCGGCTCCACCAACTCCGCCCTCCATATCCCCGCCATCGCCCGCGAGGCCGGCGTCCCCGTCGACCTCGACCTCTTCGACCAGATCAGCCGCGCCACCCCCACCCTCTGCCACCTCCAGCCCGGCGGCCCCGACTTCGTCGAAGACCTCCACTACGCCGGCGGCATCCCCGCCGTCCTCAAACAGCTCGGCCCCCGCATCGAGGAAACCCCCACCGTCGCCGGCCCCTCCACCCGCCAGATCGCCGCCGCCGCCGAGGTCCTCTCCGACAAGGTCATCCGCCCCGCCTCCAGCCCCCACCTCACCCAGGGCGCCATCGCCGTCCTCCGCGGCTCCCTCGCCCCCCAGGGCGCCATCGTCAAGCAAAGCCACGTCAAACTCGAATCCCGCCTCCTCCGCGGCCCCGCCCGCGTCTTCGACTCCGAGGACGCCGCCTACCAGGCCATCCTCGCCGGCCAGGTCCGCCCAGGCCACATCGTCGTCATCCGCTACGAGGGCCCCCGCGGCGGCCCCGGCATGCGCGAAATGCTCGGCCCCACCTCGGCCCTCGCCGGCCTCGGCCTCGGCGAACAGGTCGGCCTCGTCACCGACGGCCGCTTCTCCGGCGGCACCCGCGGCCCCTCCGTCGGCCACGTCTCCCCGGAGGCCGCCGCCGGAGGCCCCATCGGCCTCCTCCGCGAAGGCGACACCGTCACCATCGACATCGACAACCGCCGCCTCGACCTCGCCGTGGACGACGCCGAACTCGCCAAGCGCCGCGCCTCCTTCAAACCCATCGAACCCAAGATCAAGACCGGCTGGCTCGCCCGCTACGCCAAGCTCGTCTCCTCCGCCGCCCAGGGCGCCATCCTCGAATAGCACCCCCACATTTTCGTAGGCCCCCCCGGCAAAAAACGGCCGGAAAGGGCCCCCACGCCTTGGCACGCTTCCTGCTACCCAGACCTTCCATGATGAAGAAGATGGCAACAGCCCTGGCGGTCGCGGCCCTCTCCTACGGCTGTGGCGACGAGAATCCCAACGACCCCGTCATGGCCTGGTCCGAGGCCTCCAACCTCTGGCACACCATGAACGGCATCGCCTTCGCCGACGCCTCCTCCGGCTGGGCCGTGGGGAGCGACGGCGCGATCTTCGCCACCGCCGACGGCGGCGCCACATGGTCCCCCCAAACCGGCGGAACCGACGAGAACCTCTACAGGGTCACCTTCGTCAGCCCCTCCAAGGGCTGGGCCTCGGGAGGCGACGGGACAATCCTCGCCACCTCCGACGGCGGCGCCACTTGGACCCCCCAGGACAGCGGGATCCGGGACCATATCCTGGGCCTCTCCTTCATCGACGCCTCCAAGGGCTGGGCCGCGGGCGGCGACGGGACGATCCTCGCCACCTCCAACGGCGGCGCCATCTGGATCCCCCAGGACAGCGGGACCAACAACTGCCTCCGCGACGTGCACTTCGTGGACGCCCAGACCGGCTATGCGTCGGGGAACGACGGGGTGATCCTGAAGACGTCCGACGGCGGCGCCACCTGGAACCCCCAGGACAGCGGCACCGGCGAATCCCTCCTCGGGATCGCCTTCACCAGCGCCGCGGCCGGCTGTGCCGTGGGCCGCAACGGGACGATCCTCGCCACCTCCGACGGCGGCGCCACCTGGGAACCCCGCGCGAGCGGCGCCTCGGCCCACCTCTCCGCCGTCCGCTTCGCCGACGCCCTCACCGGCTGGGCGGTCGGGGATGCCGGGACGATCCTCGCCACGGCCGACGGCGGCGCCACCTGGGCCCCCCAGGCCAGCCCCTCCACGACCTCCCTGAGGTCCGTCGCCTGCGCCGGCCCGCGGGCCGCCTGGGCGGTGGGGATGTTCGGCGCGGTCCTCAAGGCCTCCCCCGTCGAGCCGTAGCGCGCGCCGGAACTGGCGGTCGCGGCCCTCCCCCTGTATACTTCCCCGCCATGCATGACGACGCCTGCGAAATGAAGTCCCCCGGCCTCCGTCTCCTCGACCGGGCCGACCCCCGCCGGAACCTCGTCCTCGTCAAGATAGCCCTCTCCCCCGCCCTGCGCCTCTTTCGCGTCCACGCCCCCGCCGTCGCCCGCACCTGCCGCCCCGGCCAGTTCCTCATCGTCCGCTCCCACGAGCGCGCCGAACGCATCCCGCTGACCATCGCCGACTTCGACCCCGCCGCCGGCTGGGTCGAGATGGTCGTCCAGATCGTCGGCGCCGGCACCCGCCTGATGGACGAGCTCGGCCAGGGCGACCGCTTCCTCGACGTCGCCGGCCCCCTGGGCCGCCCCAGCGACATCGAGCGCTTCGGCGCCGTCGTCACCGTCGGCGGCGGCGTCGGCATCGCCCCCGTCTTCCCCATCCAGCGCGCCCTCAAGGCCGCCGGCAACGCGGTCGTCTCCATCATCGGCGCCCGCTCCAAGGACCTCCTCTTCTGGGAGGACAAGATGCGGGCGACCTCCGACCGCCTCATCGTCGCCACCGACGACGGCTCCGCCGGCGAGAAGGGCTTCGTCACCACCGTCCTCAAGCGCCTCATCGACGCGGGCGAGAAGTTCGACCGCGCCCTCGCCATCGGCCCGCCGGTCATGATGCGCGCCGTCGCCGAGGCCACCCGGCCGTCCGGCCTCAAGACCATCGTCAGCCTCAACACCGTCATGGTGGACGGCACCGGGATGTGCGGCGGCTGCCGCGTGGAGGTCGGCGGCAAGACGCGGTTCACGTGCGTCGACGGCCCGGAGTTCGACGCCCACCAGGTGGACTTCGGCCTGCTGGCGTCGCGCCTGGCCACCTACGCGGAGGCCGAGAAGCGGATGGCGGAGCTCGCGTCGCGGCCCGCCCCCGCGAAGTCGAAGTCCCGGGTCGCGATGCCCCAGCAGGCCGCGGAGGAGCGGCGGAAGAACTTCGACGAGGTGGCGCTCGGGTACACGGAGGAGCAGGCCCGCTCGGAGGCGCTCCGCTGTGTGCAGTGCAAGAAGCCCAAGTGCATCGCCGGCTGTCCCGTGGGGATCGACATCCCGGCGTTCATCCGCCTCGTCGCGGAGGGACGTCCGGCGGCGGCGGCGCGGAAGATCAAGGAGCAGAACAACCTCCCGGCCATCTGCGGCCGGGTGTGCCCGCAGGAGACGCAGTGCGAGCAGGTCTGCGTGCTGGGCCTGAAGGGCGAGCCGGTGGCGATCGGCCGCCTGGAGCGCTTCGCGGCCGACCGCGAGGCGGCGCTGGAGAAGCCGGCGGTCCCGATCCTCCCGCCGCCGACGGGCCGCAGTGTCGCGGTGATCGGCGCGGGCCCGGCGGGGCTCACGTCGGCGGCGGACCTGGCGCTCCTGGGGCACCGGGTGGTGGTCTTCGAGGCGCTCCACGGGCCGGGGGGGGTCCTGCTCTACGGCATCCCGCAGTTCCGGCTCCCCAAGGAGATCGTCCGGCGCGAGTGCGAGTACCTGGAGGTGCTGGGGGTGGAGTTCCGGATGAGCACGCCGGTGGGGCCGGGGGTGACGGGGGCGGGCCTGCTGGCGGAGGGGTTCGACGCGGTCTTCATCGGGACGGGGGCGGGGCTCCCGATGTTCCTGGGGGTGCCGGGGGAGAACCTCAAGGGGGTGTATTCGTCGAACGAGTTCCTCACGCGGGTCAACCTCATGCGGGCGTACAAGTTCCCCGACTACGGGACGCCGGTCCTGCCGGGGCGGCGGGTGGCGGTGGTGGGGGGCGGGAACGTGGCGATGGACGCGGCGCGCTGTGCGCTCCGGCTGGGGGCGGAGAAGGTCCTGCTCGTCTACCGCCGCACCCGCAAGGAGATGCCCGCGCGGCACGAGGAGGCGGAGCACGCGCTGGAGGAGGGGGTGGAGTTCCGGGAGCTCACGGCGCCGGTGCGCCTCGTGGGGGACGAGAAGGGGTGGCTCCGGGGGATGGAGTGCGTGCGGATGGAGCTGGGGGAGCCGGACGCGTCGGGCCGGCGGCGCCCGGTGCCGCAGAAGGGGAGCGAGCACGTGCTCGAGGTGGACCAGGCGGTGGTGGCGATCGGGAACCTGCCCAACCCGATGCTCACGCGGAACTGGCCGGAGCTCAGGCTCGACGCGCGGGGGAACATCCCGGTGGACGGCAACCGCATGACGAACCTGCCGGGCGTCTTCGCCGGGGGGGACATCGTGACGGGGGCGGCCACGGTGATCGAGGCGATGGGCGCGGGCAAGCAGGCGGCGCGGGGGATCCACGCCTGGCTGGGGGGCGCGCGGCAGGGCCGGACGCCTTAAGAGACCCTGGCATCATTTGGTCTTTACGCCCCCCTCCCCGGCCCCTACACTTGGGGGGCTTCCCGGAGGCCGCTCCCATGACGCAGGTGCGCTACACGCTGTCGATGCCCCGGCCGGGCTCCCACCTCTTCCACGTCCGGATGGAGGTCCTCGGCGCGCCGGGCGACTCGATCGACCTGGTCATGCCCGCCTGGACGCCGGGCTCCTACAAGGTCCGCGACTTCGCCCGGCACGTCCAGGACTTCTCGGCCGGCCGCCGCGCCTGGAAGAAGGTGGACAAGGGGCGCTGGCGCGTCTTCGGGGGCGGGGACGTCGCGGTCGAATACAAGGTCTGGGCCTTCGAGCTCTCGGTACAGACCTCGCACCTGGACGCGGAGCACGGGTTCGTGAACGGCGCGGGCGTCTTCCTCTACGCGGACGGCCACAAGGACGCGCCCGTGGCGCTCGAGGTCCGGGCGCCGCGCGGCTGGAGGGTCGCCACCGGCCTGGAGCGCCGCGGCCGCCTCTACACGGCCCCCGGCTACGACGTCCTGGCGGACTGCCCGATCGAGGCGGGGACCTTCGAGGAGCGGGCGTTCCGGGTCCGGGGCGTGCCGCACCGCCTGGCGATCCACGGGCCGGGGAACTACGACGCGGATGCGCTGGCGCGGGACGTCCGGAAGGTCGTGGAGACCGAGATCCGGATCATGCGCGACGTGCCGTACCGGCAGTACCTGTT
>CAYNDR010000103.1:3377-4892 GCA_964395295.1 uncultured Planctomycetales bacterium | reverse complement strand
GGCGGCGGCCTGGAGCACCTCAACTCCACGGCCCTGCAGACGACGCCCGCGGGATACCGGCCGCGCGAGAAGTACGAGATCTTCCTGGAGCTGGCGGCCCACGAGTTCTTCCACCTCTGGAACGTGAAGCGCCTCAGGCCCGAGGCGCTGGGGCCCTTCGACTACGAGAAGGAGGTCTACACCTCGCTTCTCTGGGCCATGGAGGGGCTCACCAGCTACTACGACAGCCTGGTCCTGTGCCGGGCGGGGATCTTCAGCCCGGAGAAGTACTTCAAGAAGCTGGCCGAGCGCATCCAGAAGTACGAGGAGAAGCCGGGGCGCCGCCGCCAGTCGCTCTCGGCGTCCAGCTTCGACACCTGGATCAAGCTCTACCAGCCCAACGAGAACGCCCTCAACTGCCAGATGAGCTACTACGAGAAGGGGGAGCTGGTGGGGATGTGCCTGGACCTCGAGATCCGCCGCCGCACGGGGGGGCGCCGGTCGCTGGACGACGTGATGCGCCGCCTCTACGGCGAGTGCGCCCGCCGGGGCCGCGGGTTCCCCGAGCCCGAGTTCAAGCGCGCCTGCGAGCGCGCGGCGGGGGGCAAGCTCGACCGGTTCTTCGCCGACTACGTGGACGGCGTGGGGGACGTCCCCTGGAACCGGTTCCTGGAGGCGGCGGGCCTGCGGCTCGACCGGGAGCCGAAGAAGGCGGAGGAGGGCGAGGCCGCCCGGCGGGAGAAGCCCTGGCTGGGCGTGGCCACGCAGAAGGCGGGGGGGGCGCTCCTGGTCTCCTCCGTCGTCGAGGGGTCGCCGGCGGACCGGGCGGGCCTCTCGGCGCGGGACGAGCTGGCGGCGCTGGACGAGGCGCGGGTCGTGCCGGAGGAGTGGGAGAAGCGCCTGGAGGACCGCGAGCCCGGCGACCGCGTGCGCGTGGCGGTCTTCCGCGCGGGGTACCTGCGCGAGATCCCGGTGACGCTCGGGCGCAAGGAGAACGTCGCGTGGGTTTTCCGGAAGGCGAAGGAGCCCTCGGCGCTCCAGAAGCGGATCTACGAGGGCTGGCTCTGGCGGAAGTGGGAGGAGCCCCGGAAGAAGAGGTAATTCGCCGCAAAGGAATTCCGGACAGGGGCTTCAAGGCGCGGTTTATTGGGGAAGGCACTTCCTCAAGGGGCGATGGCCCCGGGACTTGGGAGGTCCGATTGATTCGGGCGGCTCGATCCCCGGGGGCTCATTGAAGGGCGGCTCCGCGGCCGGCGAGGCCCGATTGGATTTCATCAGGATCCCGCAAGGGCGCGAATGCGGGTATGCATGAGAAGTCTACAATGGCAACTTCATAGGGGGAACAGACATGCCAGAAGCAGGACGTGGAATCGCCGCTGTTGAGCACATCACGCATTGCATACATACCCTGCGTGGCCAGAAGGCCATGTTGGACCAGGATCTGGCCAAGTTGTATGGCGTCGAGGTGAAACGGCTGAATGAGCAGGTTCGGCGAAATCCAGACCGGTTCCCGCCTGAGTTCATGTTTCGACTGAC
>CAYNDR010000103.1:232-3367 GCA_964395295.1 uncultured Planctomycetales bacterium | reverse complement strand
TCCAGGGTTTGAGGTCGCAAATTGCGGCCTCAAAAGGTCGTGGTGGGAGGCGGTATACCCCGTACGCCTTCACCGAGCACGGGGCAGTAATGCTGGCGACGGTTCTCAATTCGCCGTCAGCCGTCGCCATGAGCATTCAGGTGGTCAAGGCTTTCGTCATCATGCGTCGCATGATTGGGGCGGTGACTGGCCTTTCAAGGAAGCTAGATGCCCTTGAGCGGAAGATGGTTGAGCATGATCGTAAATTTGCAGTAGTATTCGAGGCAATCCGTAAGCTGATAGAGACGTCCCCAGAGGAGCCCAAGGGACGGATCGGTTTTCATCCTCGGAAATAAGCCGGCCTTCCCCCGCTCACGCCCGAAGACCGGATCCCTCGGTGAACGCCCGTCATACCGTTCATGCCCCAGAGGCCGGGTCCGACAGGGAGCGTGCCGCTGAAGCAGCATCCTTCGCGGGGAAGGGTACCCGCGGCCGGCGCCGGCCCCGCAGGAGGAAGCCCCTTCCAGAGGCCCGCGAAGAGATCGACTGGGCCGCGGCGCAGCCTGCGGAATGATTGCTGGCGCAGACATCGATGGCCTTCGTTTCGGGGATCCGGCGGATCTGGCCTGCCCCTGGACGATGGCGGCTACGGCTTGACGGACTGGCGCGCCTGGCGGAGGCGCGGCTCCAGGGGCTTGCGGAGCGACGCGTCGAGCTCGATCGCCCGCTCCAAGTCCGCGATCGCCCCGGCGAAGTCCTGCGCCACGAAGCGCGCCGTGCCGCGGCGGTGGAACAGGTCGGCCGACCGCCCGTCGATCCGGATCGCCTCGCCGAGGTCCCGGATCTCGTCCTCCGGGCACCCCAGGCGGCGGGAGATCTCGGCCCGCTGGACGAGGTAGGGGAGGGGGTTCCCGGCCAGCTCGATCGCCCTGGAGAGGTCCTTGCGGGCCCGCTCGCTGAAGCCCATCCGGTCGTACGCCTGGGCGAGCACGGCGTAGGCCTCCTCGAGGTAGGGGTCCTTCTGGATCGCCCGCTCCGCCAGGGAGACGCGCTCGGAGAGCTGGTCGGCCTTGCGCGCCAGGTCCACCAGGTCGAGGGCCTCCCGGCGCGCGGCCTCGCGCGCCTCGCGCTGGCGCCGTTCCTCCGCGGTCGGGCGGGGTTCCGCCGCCGCCGGGCGCGGCGGCTCCGCGGCCTTCGGGGGGGGCCCCTCCGCCGCCTTGGGGGCTTCCTCGGCCGGGGCGCGCCCCTCGGGCGCGCGGGCCTGGAGCATGGCCTCGAGCCGGCGGGCGCGGTTCGAGAGGCGGACGGCCACGGCGAGGAGCACGGCCAGGGCCGCCAGCGACACGGCGGCGATCGCGAGGGCCGGCCGGTTCCTCCAGAGCCGGCTGAGAGCGACCGCGGCCAGGCCGGGCCTGAGGGCGAGCACCGGCTCGCCGTCGAGGAACCTCTGGAGGTCCTCGGCGAAGGCGCGCGCCGTGGAGTAGCGCTGGCTGCGGCCCTTGGCCATGGCCTTGAGGCAGATCGCCTCCAGCTCGGGCGGGATCTCGGAGTTGATCCGGCACGGGGGGATGGGCTCGTGGTTGATGACGGCCAGGGCCACCTCCATGGGGGTCTTCGCGGTATAGGGCTGGATCCCGGTCAGGAGCTGGTAGAGGACGCTCCCGAGGCTGGCGACGTCGCTCTGCGGGCCGAGGTGCCGCACGCCCTGGGCCTGTTCCGGGCTCATGTAGGCGGGCGTCCCCACGATGAAGCCCTTCGTGGTGAGGTCCTTGTCGCCGGTGACCTTCCGGGCCAGCCCGAAGTCGGTGACGAAGGGGCGGCCGTTCCGGTCGACGATGATGTTGGCCGGCTTGAGGTCGCGGTGGATGATCCCCTTCTCGTGCGCGTAGTGGACGGCCAGGGCCGCCTCGCGGAGGATGGCGCAGGCCTTCCGGGGGGGGAGCTTCCCCAGCTCGTCGAGGGGCTTGCCCTCGACGTATTCCATGGCCAGGAAGGGGATCTCCTGGTACTTCCCGATCTCGTAGAGCGAGACGATGTTGGGGTGCTTGAGGCGGGCGACCATCTGCGCCTCGTGCTGGAAGCGCCCCATAGTCTCCGGGTCGTCCCCGCGGAGGATCTTCACCGCCAGCGTGCGCTTGAGGTCCTTCTGGTAGGCCTTGTGGACCGAGCCCATGGCGCCCCGGCCGATCTCGCGGATCAGGACGTACTTGTCGAAGCGGTTGACGGGGTCCCGCTCCGCCTCGGCGACCTCGGGCGGGACATCCTCGCTCACCTCGAGGTTGAGGCCGTAGGCGCTCTCGTCGACCTTGACGCCGGGCCCGGCCGGCATCGGCACCAGGATCTCGCCGCACTTCTTGCAGCGGTACTTCCTGTCGGCCCGGGCGTTGAGGAGGTTGAACTTGAGCCCGCAGCCGGGGCAGTCGTAGAAGGCCTTGTACTGGATAATGAGCGTTTCCCGCGTGGCCTTGGGATCGGGGGCCGCCTTGTCGGAGAGGATCTCGCGGAGGCGGGGGAGGGGGACGGTCCCGCGCTCGGCGGCCTCCGCCTGGCGCCGCAGGGCGGCGTCGAGCTGGTCCGGGGTGATCTCCCCGCGCCGGACGAGGTCCTGGCCGGAGAGGAAGTCCTGGCGCCTCAGCCGGGGGTGGTCGGCGAGGCCGGCCTTGACCCGCTTCTGCTCCTCCAGGAGGTCCACGAGGTCCTCGTCCTTCAGGAGGCCGCGGGAGGCCATGATGACGCCCAGGGGGCGCTTCTGGCCGACCTTGTCGAGGATGGCCTGCTGGGCCAGGCAGTCCCTGAGCTGGTCCGGGGTGATGAGGCCCTTCTGGACCGCGATCTTCCCGACGAGGCTTTCCGTGTCGAGGGACATCCCCTGGAGCTCCCTTCCTGCCGCCGACCCACCCCCCGGGAGCCATGGCTACTATAGCGCATGGGGGCGGCGGAGGGGAAGGCCCGGCCGCGAAAAATCCCCCGGCGGGGGGATTGACGGACCGTATAACGGTATGTATATTCGAGAATATGAAGGAGACCACCGCCTTCTTCCGGCTCCTGGGGGACGAGGCGCGCCTGCGGATCCTGAGGCTGCTGGACCGGGAGCGCCTGAACGTGAGCGAGCTCACCTCGATCCTGGGGATCGCCCAGCCGGGCGTGTCGCGCCAC
>CAYNDR010000103.1:0-222 GCA_964395295.1 uncultured Planctomycetales bacterium | reverse complement strand
CTCCTGAGGGAAGGGGGGCTCGTGGAGGAGGGGCGGGACCGGGGGTGGGCCTACTACCGGCTCCGCCCGGAGGCGGAGTCCGCGGGGCGCGCCTGGGGGCTCCTGCGGGGGCGCCTGCGGGAGCTGGAGTCCCGCGGCGACGACGCGCGCCTCCAGGAGGTCCTGCGGCACCGCCGGGAGGAGTTCACCCGGGAGCGGGGGCTGGCGCCGGGGAAGAGCTGG
>CAYNDR010000102.1:8623-18479 GCA_964395295.1 uncultured Planctomycetales bacterium | reverse complement strand
CGTCCTCGCTCGGCCCCGCCCCGCCTGGGCGTCCGATCTCCCGCGCCCGGAGGAATCCTCCCGTCCCCCACGAACACAGGTCCGTCGTCCATCCGTTTTTCAAAGAGCACGGCCCGCTCGACCGCCCCGCGGACGGGGCGCTCGGCCGGACCGGGATGCGCTATTCGCGCAGGCTTTTCATGATCGCGTTGCGAAGATCGTCCATGAGGGTCCACCCCCTCGACTCGCGATGTGACCTCGCTTCGCTCGGTCACATCCGCTCGCTCGGGGCAAGCCACGGACAACGGAGCCCGCAAGGGAGCGAGTCGAGGGGTGGTGAGCGAGTCCGGACCCGAGCGAAGCGAGGGGACCGGTCGAGTCGAACCACGGCCCGGGTTCGCCGAGAGTACGCGGAGGGCCACCACTTCGACTCGCGATATCGCCTCGCTTCGCTCGGTGATATCCGCTCGCTCAGCGCAAGCATCGGGCTCTGGAAATCCTTGGGCGAGCGAGGCGAAGTGTGGTGAGCGAGCCGGGCCCGAGCCGAGCGAGGGTCCGCGGAGAGTCGAACCACTGCACCCCAGTTGGTTCGCCGAGATTAGCCGAAGGGCCACCACCATGGCCTCCAAGGGCGAGATCCTCGTCGGCGAAGGGGAAACCGGTCGCCCAAGGATGCCATCCCAATAGGGTCTTGGGCACGGGCAACAAGGTCAGACAAACGCCTGCCCAGGGAGACCTTTCAAGGAAGGCGTATCCGTCCATCTTCGTGAAGTCCGGCGAGAAGAGGTCGATCTGGGACGCCCGGGCAAGACGGCACGCCTTCATGCCTCAAGATTATTCACGCCGGGGTGAAACGCCATGTCAAGGAGGCCCAAGCCGCGCCGGCCGGGGGGGGGATTGCGCGGCTCGGATCGCCGGGGACTTGGGGACGGAGGAAACTTGACGGGGCCGAGAAATGTTCATATGTATGGACATTTATGGCAAGGGATGGGACCTCCGGGACCGGACTGCGTCTCGACCGGCGCAGTCCCGTCCCCCTGCACGCCCAGGTGGAGCGGCTCCTGCGGGACCTGGTCCGCCGGCCGGAGTACAAGGGGGGGAAGGCCCTCCCGGACGAGGTCTCGCTCGCCCGCCGCCTGGGCGTGAGCCGCAACACCGTCCGCGCGGGGATCGCGCGCCTCGTCTTCGAGGGACTCGTCGAGCGGCGGGCCGGCGTGGGCACCCGGGCGGCCTCCCGCGGCGTCGTGCCCTCCGGCGTCGGCGCGTGGCACAGCTTCACCCGCGAGATGGAGGGGAAGGGCATCCGCGTGGAGACCTTCGCGCGAGACCTGGCCCGGGAGCCGGCCGACCGCGAAACGGCCCGGGCCCTCGGGCTCCGGCCGGGGAGCCGCGTCCTCCGCCTCGACCGCCTCCGCGGCTGGAAGGGCGAGCCCGTGGTCCACTTCCGCTCGTGGCTCCACCCCCGGCTCGGACTCACCGGCGATGAGGATTTCGAGAGGCCCCTCTACGAGCTGGTCGAATCCTCCAGCGGGGTCGTGGCCGAGGACGCCCGCGAGGAACTGGGCGCCGTGGCCGCCGACGCCCGGATGGCCCGGCTCCTGCGCGTCCGCCCCGGGACATCCCTCCTCCGGCGGGTCCGCGTGGTGACCGATCCGGGCGGCAAGCCGATCGAGTACGCCGTCGTCCACTACCGCAGCGACCGGTTCACGCTGACGCTCGACATCCGAAGGGACCGCGAATGAAAGGGAGAACGGCATGAACGTGATCCTTGCCGCCGCCGCGCTGCTGCTGGCCGCCGCCGACGAGCCGCGCCGAACGATCCCCCTCGACGGACCCTGGGAGATCGCCGAGGGCGGGATGGAGAAGCCGCCCGACCGCTTCGGGCACAAGGTCCCCGTCCCCGGCCTCGTGGACATGGCCGAGCCCGCCTTCGACGAGGTCGGCGTGAAGAGCGCGAAACGCGAGGCCTTCTGGTACCGCCGGACCTTCCGCGTCGAGGGACCGGTCCCCGCCGTGGCCGTCCTCAAGGTCCACAAGGCCATGTTCGGCTCCCGCGTGATCCTGAACGGCGCGGTCCTCGGCGACCGCCTCGCGAGCTTCACCCCCGGGCTCTTCGACGCCCGCGCCGCCCTCAAGGCCGGCGAGAACGAAATCCTCGTCCGCGTGGGCGCCTTCCGCGAGTCCGTCCCGCGCCCCGTCCCGTCCGGCTGGGACTACGAGAAGAAGAAATACATCCCCGGGATCTTCGACTCCGTCGAGCTGATCCTCACGGGCTCGCCCCACGTCCTCCGCGTCCAGGCCGTCCCGGACCTCGACAGGAAGTCCGTCACCGTCCACGCCTGGGTCCAGGGCGCCGCGGGGAAGCTCAAGGTCATCGTCCGAGAGGCCGCCTCCGGCCAGGCCGCGGGCGAAGGGGAGATCTCCGCCGAAGGGGACGGCCCCGAGAAGACCGGCCACGCCGCGATCCCCCTCCGGAACTGCCGCCTCTGGTCTCCCGAGGACCCCTTCCTCTACGAGATCGAGGCCCGCGGCGAGGCCGACGTCCTCAAGGCCCGCTTCGGGATGCGATCCTTCCGGCTCGATCCCGCCGCCGGCCGCGCGGTCCTGAACGGCAGGACCTGTTTCATGCGCGGCAGCAACGTCACCCTCTACCGGTTCTTCGAGGACGCTGAACGGGGAGACAAGCCGTGGCGCGAGGACTGGGTCCGGCGGATGCACAAGGCCTTCAAGGGGATGCACTGGAACTCCCTGCGCTACTGCATCGGCTTCCCCCCCGAGTCCTGGTACCGGATCGCCGACGAGGAGGGCTTCCTCATCCAGGACGAGTTCCCGATCTGGAACATGAACGCCAAGGCCGGGGACTTCGACGCCGACGAGCTGGCGGCGGAGTACGCGGAGTGGATGCGGGAACGCTGGAACCACCCGTGCGTGGTGATCTGGGACGCCTGCAACGAGACGCGGGTCCAGCAGACGGGCGCGGCGATCCGGAAGGTCCGCGGCCTCGACTTCTCCAGCCGCCCGTGGGACAACGGATGGAGCCCGCCGGTCGAGCCCGGCGACTCCTCCGAACAGCACCCCTACCACTTCCAGAACGCGAACTACCGGCTGGCCAACATCGCCGGCGATCCCGGGACGGCCGGCTGGGCGCCGGGCAAGAGCGCCGTCATCAACAACGAGTACGGCTGGCTCTGGCTCAACCGCGACGGGACCCCCACCACGCTCACCAAGAACCTCTACAAGAACCTCCTCGGGCCCGACTCCACGACCGAGCAGAGGCGGCGCCTCTACGCGCGATACCTCGCCGCGGAGACCGAGTTCTGGCGGTGCCGCCGCGCCAACGCGGCCGTGATGCACTTCTGCGCCCTGGGCTACTCCCGCCCCGACGGCCAGACCAGCGACCACTGGACGGACATCGAGAAGCTCTCCTGGGAGCCGGAGTTCCTGGCCTGGGTGAAGGACTCCTTCGCCCCCGTGGGGCTCATGATCGACGCGTGGGCCGAGGAATACGCCCCGGGCACGGGGCGCGAGTTCCCCGTCGTCGTCATCAACGACCTCCATCAGGACTGGTCGGGCCGCGTCCGGTTCCGCCTCCTCCAGGGCGCCGCGACCCTCCAGGAAAAGGTCCTGCCCTGCGAGGTCCCCGCGCTGGGGAAGACGGCGCTGAAGTTCCCGATCGACATCCCCTCGAAGACGGGGGCCTACGAGTTCGAGGCGGCCCTCCTCAAGCCCGGCGCCGAGCCCGTGCGCAGCCGGCGCGAGTTCGCGATCCTCACCGACGAGGAGCGGCGGGCCCGGAACGGCATCGCCGTGGGCCGGCCCGTCAAGGCCTCCTCCAGCGCCACCGTGAACGGCGTCGCCTACCCCGCCGAGTTCGCCGTGGACGGGAAGCCCGAGACGCGCTGGTCGTCGGAGTTCTCCGATCCGCAGTGGATCGCGGTGGACCTGGGGAAGGCGGAACGGATCGATCGGGTCGTCCTCGCGTGGGAGGGCGCCTACGGCAAGGCCTACGCGATCGAGGTTTCCCTCGACGGCGAGAAGTGGAACGAGGTGCGCAGCAAGGAGGCCGGGAAGGGCGGGATGGAGGACCTCAACTTCGAGCCGGTGGAGGCGCGCTGGGTGCGGATGCGCGGGACCCGGCGCGGGACGGAGTTCGGGTACTCGCTCTGGGAGCTGAAGGTGTTCCCCGCGGGGAAGGGAGGCGCGCGATGAAGGCGATGACCGGGATCCTGGCCGTTCTCCTCTCGGCCGGCGACGATCCGTGGATCGTGGACTTCCGCTGCGCCCCTCCGGGGTGGCAGACCTCCATCTGCCTGCCCGACGACGGGCAGAAGACGCTCGTGGCCCGGGACGGCGGGCTCCTCTACGACTACGGGCAGGGCGGCCGGATCGACGGCTTCCGGCTCAAGATCTCGGCGGACCTGGACGGCGGGACCGAGTGGGTCCGCCAGGAGCTGGCCTCGCCGCGCGTCCCCATCGTGAGGACGCTCAAGCGCGCCGGGACCCTGGAGATCGAGGAGGAGGCGTTCGCCCTGACGTCGTTCCCCGCCGCGGGCCCCGCGGCGCCCGCGCCGCGCCCCGTCCTGGAGCGCCTCGACGCGAAGAAGGGGCAGACCGACTGGGCGGCCCCGAAGGGGAACTGCGACCCCGCCTTCCGGAACGCCGCCATCGGCTTCAACGAGCCGATCCGCTACCGCTTCCGCGCGGGGGCGGGCAAGGCCTGCACCGTGGTCTTCGGGCTCTGCGAGGGCTGGTGGGACAAGCCGGGCCAGCGGCCCCTCGACCTGAAGATCGAGGGGAAGACCCGCCAGACGGTGGACCTCGTCGCGGAGAAGGGCAGGAACGTCCCCGCGCTCTTCCCCTTCGAGGCGAAGGACGAGGACGGCGACGGGTGGATCGAGATCGCCGTGGCGGCGGCCCCGGGCGCGCCCGATCAGAACACCATCCTCAACGTCCTCTGGATCTTCGAGGGCAAGGACTCGCCGCCGGTCGGCGAACTGAAGGCCGGCCGCTCCGCTTGGCCCCCGCTTGTCCACCTCGACTGCGGCGCCGGCTCCGAGGAGGCCGCCGGTCCCCCCCGGTACGATCTCCTGGTGGTGAGCTGCAAGAACCCGGGGCCCGCCGAGGTCCGCTGGGCCCCGCGCCTCGTCATCCAGGGCCCGCCCTCGGTCACGGTGAGCGAGGATCAGCGGCAGGTGGCGATCGGCCCGGCGACCCGGCTCCATTGCGCCGCGAAGATCGACCGGGTCGAGACGGAAGGGAACCGGACCCTCCTGCACTTCGCCGAGTCGAAGCTCCCTCCCGGCGGCCGGGGCCAGGTGGTCGTCGGCGTGGCCCGCGCGCGGGAGGTCGCCGGCGCGGATCCCTGCGGCGCGGCGGCGAAGTCCCATCGCGACGCCGCGGAGAAATACTGGAAAGAGGCGAAGCTCCCCTACGGGCGGATCGAGGTCCCCGATCCGGGAATCCAGGCCCTCCTCGACTCCTCGATCCGCAACATCTTCCAGGCGCGCGAGATCAAGAACGGCCTGCCCGCCTTCCAGGTGGGGCCCACGTGCTACCGCGGCCTCTGGGTCGTGGACGGCTCGTTCATCCTGGAGTCGATGACCTACGTGGGCCTCGCCGACGAGGTCCGCAGCGGGATCAAGTACTTGCTGGGCTTCCAGCGCCCGGACGGCTCCTTCATGCTCATCGACAAGCACTGGAAGGAGACGGGGATCGTCCTCTGGGCGGTGAGCCGCCACGCGCGCCTGACGGGCGACAAGGCGTGGCTCGAGGAGGTCTGGCCCAAGGTCGAGAAGGGCTTCACCGCGATCCGCGCGATGCGGGCGATGCCGCCGGCGGACGCGCCGAACGCCGGGCTCATCCCGAACGGATTCGCCGACGGCGGGATCAGCGGGCCGTTCGCCGAGTACACGAACGTCTACTGGACGATGGTGGGCCTGCGCGCCGCCGCGGACGCCGCGCGGTGGCTCGGGAAGGACGCCCAGGCCGCGGAGTGGCGGAAGGAGTACGAGGACTTCCTCGCGGCGTTCCGGAAGGCCGCCGACCGCGACGCCCGGGACGACGGGAAGGGCAACCGCTACGTCCCGATCCGGATGGACGGGAAGGACCTGCCCCAGCGCGCCCAGTGGGCGTTCATGCACGCCGTCTTCCCCGGCCAGGTCTTTGCGGCCGACGATCCGATCGTGCGCGGCAACATGGCGATGCTCCGCGCCACGGAACAGCAGGACATGGTCTACGGCACGGGGTGGATGAAGGACGGGATCTGGAACTACTTCGGCTCGTTCTACGCCCACGCGTGGCTCTGGCTGGGGGATGGGGAGAAGGCGGCGCGGACGCTCTACGCGTTTGCCAACCACGCCTCGCCGCTGCTGGTCTGGCGTGAGGAGCAGGCGCTCGTGGGGAAGGGCCGCGGGCAGGTGGGGGACATGCCGCACAACTGGGCGAGCGCGGAATTCATCCGGCTTGCGCGGCACCTGCTGGCCCTGGAGCGCGGCGACGAATTGCACCTCTTCGAGGGCCTTCCCGCGGCGTGGGTGAAACCGGGGATGACGACCCGGCTCCGGGACGTGGCGACCTCGTTCGGGCCGATCTCGCTGGAGCTGGCGGTGGCGGCCGACGGCAAGGAGGCCCGCCTGAAGCTCTCGCCGCCCGCGCGGAACCCGGCGGCGAAGGTGGTCCTGCACCTTGGCGGCTGGTCGGCGGAGAAGGGGACGGCGGAGCTTTCCGCGAAGGAGCCGTCCGAGCGGCGGATCCCCCTGAAGTAATCAGGCAACTGTACCTGGCGGACAGTAAGGGAGTTCCGTAACTGGCCCAATTTCAAGAAGGAATGAGTGAGCGGACGGCATTAATGAAGTTCCGGAAGCTTCGGGACCGGTTGCGGTTTGGATCCATTTGTTCGGCAATTCTCCGCGCCGCATCGATCTTTGCCAATCCTTGGCGGTAGTAACCCGCGCGCTGCAATATTCGTTCCAGGGCTTCCCAGGTCCCGCCGGCAATGGCGTCAGGATCCCGGTACTGGCGTTTCCTTTCCAAGGACTGCGACAGCCTTGGAAAAGCCGCACGCAATGCTTCGGGATCGCCGAAAAACCAGGCTTCCAGTTCTTCTATGGCGATCCGGTTTACGATCTGAAATGGAGAATTCCCCCGGCGAGCCCCCTTCGTGATCATCCCCGCTTGATGTGCCGCTTCTTCGAGGCTCTTTTTCAAGAACTTGCAGTTCTCGCGGTCCTCGTCGATCAGCACGACGATGCGCCAGTCACTCGGAAGCCATTGAGCGTAGGCTTTCAACCTTGCGGGCAGTTTTCCCAGAAGGTCCGGTTTTCCTCCGTGAGAGTGTATGGACCATGTGGCGCTCCCCGGGAGGAGCTTGGGCATCAGCGAAGTCAGCGCGACTTCCGCGGAGGGCTCTTCAACGAGGAACTCGATGTGCATAGGGGGGACATCAGGGTGTGGATTCGTCGTCGCTCAATGTAGTCGGCTCCCCGGATGCCGTCAGGGGATCGCCGACCCGGAAATGACCTTCCATCCAGAGTTGGCCCAGCCTGGCGCCGTGGTTCATGAATTCTCGTATCCCCTTGATGTCGGCGACCCGCGAGGACTTAGTGTAACCTCGCTCGTCTCGATACACGAGCCACACCTCCTCGGGCCTCAATCCGTCGATAAGGAAGGGAGAGTGGGTGGTCATGAGGATCTGACTTTGAGCCGAGGCTTCGCGGCACTCTTCCGCGAGTTCCGGAAGGAGCCGCGGATGGAGGTAATTCTCGGGTTCCTCGATTCCCACGAGCGGCGAGGCCATCGGATCGTGAAGGACGACCAGGTAGGCCAGCATTTTGAGGGTTCCGTCGGATGCATACTTGGAAAGGATGGGGCGGTCGAAGGGGGCATCCTTGATCTGGAGAAGGAGTCTTCCATCGGCAAGGAGCTCCGCATCCACGTTTTCGAGACGCGGAACGCGCCGACGCAGGATTTGGAGGATCTTCTCGATGCGATCTGGGTGCAATTCCTTGAGGTACTGGATGACGTTGGGAAGGTTGCCGCCGGTTTGTGAAAGCCGCTCTTGCGTGCCTGAATCCGTTACTCCCCTTGCGCTTTCGGCGCTGAGGTAGGAAAGGTACCAACCGGTAATGAACCTTCGCAGAGCCGATACGCGCGGGTGCTTGGCCAGTTGCCCCAGTGTGTTGACAGCGAGCATCTCGGCGGAATCGAGGCGTTCCGTGATTCGCTCGTCCTCCTTCTCCGGCGTGTCACCCGGAATAACGCTCCCCTCGCCACTCCTGAAGTCGAGGAATCTGAAGGGTTTCCCTCGCTGAGGCCCGCGACGCCATTGGAGCCACTCTTCGGCGACTAGAGGGCCGCCCTGACGTTCGTCAATAGCGATGTGATAGGTGATGAGGGGAGTATTCGGCCGTTCCCGGTAACGGACTTCCAGGACGATGGGACCCTCGGCTCCACGGCTACGCAGTTCCTTGAAACGCCCCCTCTTGTCCCAGGCCTTGCGAAGCCCCACGCTGAAGCATTCTGAAAGGAAAGCGAAAACGTCGAACAAGGTCGATTTGCCGCTGCCATTGGGGCCCAGCAGCGCCGTCAGCGGGGTAAGCGTTCCCAGGTTCACGTCGCATAACGCGCGGTAGTTCTGAATTCGAAGGCCTTCGATTCTCGCAGGCCGAGAGTCCTGGTTGAGATTTCCGGCTCGATCGATCATCGTGTTCCCGGGATATAGCCGTTCCTCATAGGAGGCGTAGGGCGAATCCGTTGATGCTTTTCAGGGTAGGCAACGGGAATGGTCTGGGATCATCCTGATTTCTCACCGCGTAGTGTAGTATAGCGGCTGCCTTGTATCGCGTGAAGGGGATTCAGACGGCGGGGGGGCAGGAGGATATTCAGGCCAAGGGATTTGCGCAAGATCATTGCACTTGCCGGCTTCGGAGGGGTAGGCTGACTGGCAATCAGGAGGATTCTTCATGCCCGCGATTCTGCTTTCTTCGGCGCTCCTCTCATGGGTCTTCGCCCAGGCCGCCCCCGCCACGGCCGTGAAGGACGAGGAAAGGGCCGAGCTCCGGCGGTGGGCGGCGGCGAAGTTCGAGTCTCCCCAGGAGGCCCCGAAGGCGGAGCCCGGCCTCGTCGTCCTGGCGAACAACGACCCGGTGCACCGCAACAACCGCGGCGGCAAGCCGCTGAGGATCGCAGACAAGGAATACTCCCGCGGCCTCTACTGCCACGCCGTGAGCAAGGTGATCGTGCGGCTGCCCGGGCCGGGGAAGGCCTTCACGGCGGCCGCGGGCGTGGACAGCAACGACCAGACGCGGCCGGGCCGCGGGAGCGTCGTCTTCTCCGTCTCCGCGGGGGGCAAGGAGGCCTTCAAGTCGGGCGTGATGCGGGAAGGGATGCCCGGCACGCCCGTCCGCGCGGACCTCGGCGGGGCCGCGGAGTTCGTCCTCGATGTCGGCGACGCCGGCGACGGCATCTCCTGCGACCAGTGCGACTGGGCCGACGCCCGGGTCGAGCTCGCCGACGGCCGCGAGGTGTGGATCGGCGACCTGCCGGTCCTCCAGCCCTCCGCCGCCCGGTACGCGGCCGAGCCGCCGTTCTCCTTCGTCTACGACGGCCGGCCCTCGGCCGACCTGCTCCGCGCCTGGGAGCTGAAACGGGACGCGCGGAAGCTCGACGGGAATCGCACCGGGCGCACCCTGACCTGGACCGATCCCAAGACGGGCCTGGCCGTCCGCTGCGAGGCCGTGGAGTACCACGATTTTCCCACGGTCGAGTGGACGCTCTGGTTCAAGAACACGGGGACGGCCGACACGCCGATCCTGGAGAAGATCCTCGCCCTCGACGCGGCCTGGGACCGCGGCGGGAAGGGCGAGTTCCTCCTCCACCA
>CAYNDR010000102.1:0-8613 GCA_964395295.1 uncultured Planctomycetales bacterium | reverse complement strand
TTGAGCCATAACCAAATGTCCCAGGACTCGTCGTCCCGATGCCGACGTTGCCGGATTCTAAGAGTGTCATAATTGGATTACCACCATTGGTATCTAAGCGCAATGTAGGAGTTCCTCCTCCACCACGCGGTGGGCTCCCCGGCCAACAAGTCGGATTACGGCCCCCTCCAGACCGAACTCAAGCCCAACGCCTCGAAGCGCATCGCCGCCGCGGGCGGCCGCCCGACCAACTCCGACTGGTCCTACTTCAACATCGAGTGGCCGGGGGAGGGGCTGATCCTGGCCGTGGGCTGGCCGGGGCAGTGGGCTACGGAGTTCGTCCGCGACGGCGCCCGGGGCCTCCGCCTCCGCGCGGGGCAGGAGAACACCCGCTTCAAGCTCCTCCCCGGCGAGGAGGTCCGCTCGCCGCTCATCGCGCTCCAATGCTGGAAGGGCGGCGACTGGATCCGCGCCCAGAACGTCTGGCGGCGGTGGATGATGGCCCACAGCATGCCGAAGCCGGGCGGGAAGCTCCCGCCGCCCCAGTTCGTGGCCTCCAGCTCGCGGGCCTACGAGGAGATGATCGGGGCCAACACCGAGAACCAGATCATGCACATCGACCGCTACCTGGAGGAGGGGCTGAAGCTCGACTACTGGTGGATGGACGCCGGCTGGTACGTCCAGGAGAAGGGGTGGCCGCAGGTGGGCACCTGGGAGGTGGACCCCCGGCGGTTTCCGAAGGGATTCAAGCCGATCAGCGGGCACGCCCACTCCAAGGGGATCAAGATCCTCGTCTGGTTCGAGCCCGAGCGGGTGGCCGACGGCACCTGGCTGGCGAAGAACCACCCCGAGTGGCTCCTCGGGAAACCGGGCGGGAACCGGCTCCTCAACCTGGGGAATCCCGAGGCGTGGAAGTGGCTCGTCGAGCACGTGGACAAGCTCATCACGGAGCAGGGCATCGACCTCTACCGCCAGGACTTCAACTTCGATCCCCTGGGCTACTGGCGTTCCAACGACGCGCCGGACCGGAAGGGCATCACCGAGATCAGGCACGTGACGGGCTACCTGGCCTACTGGGACGAGCTCCGGCGCCGGCATCCCGACATGCTCATCGACTCGTGCGCCAGCGGCGGGCGGCGGAACGACCTGGAGTCGATGCGCCGCGCGGTGCCGCTGTGGCGGAGCGACTACGCCTTCGAGGCCATCGGCCACCAGTGCATGACCTGGGGCCTCTCGCTCTGGCTCCCCTATCACGGGACGGGCACCGTGGCGTGCGACAACGCGCCCTACTACGGAGGCGGCCCCACGCCCATCCAGCCCTACGCCTTCTGGAGCAACACCGCCCCGAGCCTCGGATCCGGCATCGACATCCGGGTGAAGGGGATCGACTTCGCCGCCCTCCGGAAGCTGGTGGGCCAGTGGCGGAAGCTCAGCGCCTGCTACTACGGGGACTTCTATCCCCTCACCCCCTACAGCCAGGACCCCTCGGCCTGGATGGCCTGGCAGTTCGACGTCCCCGAGTCGGGGGAGGGGGCGATCCAGGCGTTCCGCCGGACGGAGAGCTTCTACGAGTCGGCGCGCCTCAAGCTCCGCGGACTCGATCCGGAGGCGCGCTACTCCTTCACCGACCTCGACGATCCGGCGGCGCCGGTCGAGATCGGCGGCCGGGAGGCCCTCGAGAAGGGGCTTCACCTGCAGGTCAAGGAACAGCCGGGCGCCCGTGTCCTCGTCTACAAGCGGCTGTGAGGGCGGCATGAGGCTGGCGGGACTCGCCGTTGTTGCCCTCGCGGGATGCGCGGGGCCGATCTGGATCCGGGCCGTCGACGCGCGGCCGTCGTCGCCGACGATGATCCGGTCGTCCGACGTCAACCTGGCCGAGGAGGGCGCGCTCGGGGAGTTCCTCGTGCCGACCGTCGCCGGGGAGGACGCGTCGCCGGTCGCCCGCAGTTGGGCCGAGTTCGAGGCGGAGGTTCCGGCGGCGGGGACCTACCGCCTGTGGGGGCGGCTGAGGTTCCCGGGCGGTCCGGCCGAGTCCTTCGTCGTGACCGGGCTGGGCGGAGCGGCGCAGGCCCTCGGCGGCGGCCGCGGGGCGGAAGGATGGCACTGGGACAGCCTGAAGGCGGACCTACCCGCGGGGCGCGTGCGGTTCCGCGTGGCGCTCGGGAAATCCCTCGCGACGGTGTATCGGCCGCTGGCGTGGCTCCAGGCCGAGCCGGCGTTCAGCCCGCGCCTCAACCTCCTGTGCCTCTCGGGCGATCCGGCGTTCGTGCCGACGGACGAGGTTGCCCGGCGCGCCCTGGGGACGCCCGAAGTCCGGCCGCTTCCGCCGCCCGCCGGCGGCCAACCGCTCCCGGACTGGATGCGCTGTCCGCGGTGGTACACCAAGGACTCGTGGCGGGAGGAGCTCCGGCACCGCCGGCCGGGGGACATCGCGGCGCTCGTGCGGGCCGCGGCGGCCAACGGCGCGCAGGCGATCCGGCTGAGCTGTTACTTCGGCGGGGACGCCTACTACCGGAGCCGCGTCACGCCGGCGGCGCCGGGCCTGGGGGACCTCGACTACCTGCGCGAGGCCCTGGACGAGGCGCGCCCGCGCGGCCTCAAGGTCGTGGCGTACATGAATCCGAACGTCCTCTACGCCGGCCACCCCCTGCTCGACGAGTGCGCCGTGCGGGAGGCCGGAGGCGGCATCTCCAGGCGGCCCACCTACGGGCAGTCCATCAAGGGCGCCCACTACGCCTGCATCAACCGGCCGCGCTACCGGCAGTTCCTGCGCGACGTCCTCGCCGAGATCTTCTCGCGGTACGGCCCCGACGGGCTCTACGTGGACGGCCTGACGCCGCACGTATGCTTCTGTCCCTCGTGCCGCGACAAGTACCGGCAGATGTTCGGCGCCGACATGCCGGTGGAGAAGCTGGACCGGATCCCGGGCCGCCCCGGGGTCTGGAGCGAGTTCGGCGGCGACCCGGAGCCGGTCGGCGACGTGGAGAACGATCCGGACGCGGCCCGGCTGACGCAGTTGCTCTATCAGTCCCTGACCGAGGTGATCCACGAGTTCCGGAAGACCGTCAAGGCGAACAAGCCGGACGCCGTGACGCTCTTCCACTCCCATCCCAAGCCGGCCTTCGAGGACGCCTACGACGGGACGCTGACGGAGGTCTACCGCCCCCGGCCGTGGGTGCACGCGGCCTGGCGGTCGGGCGAGATGGCCAGCTACTCCAACGTGTTCCGCGTGCCGGTGCTTTTCAACGTCTACCCGCACGAGCACTTCACGGCCGCGGAGGCGCGGTACAAGGCGCTCCAGGGGCTGGCCGCCGGCGCGTATCCGAACTTCTGGAGCACGCCGGGGATGAAGGAGGTCTTCGGATTCATGGCGCGGGAGGCGGGGGCGCTCGACTTCGCCGCCTCGCGGCCGGCCCGGTTCCTGGCCCTGCCGCGCGATTTCAAGGCCACCCCCGCTCAGGAGGCGGCCCCCCTGCCGGACGGCGCGCGCTATCCCACCGACCGCTTCCTGGCTCCTTACGTCGGGGCGTACTCCGCGCTGATGCGGGCGGGACTGCCGGTGGCCACGCTCCACCGCCCGCGCTTCCACGAGAGCCTGGCTGGATTCAGGGTCCTCTGCCTGGCGAACGTGGCCCTCATGAGCGACGAGCAGGCGGAGGCGGTCCGCCGGTTCGTGCGGGAAGGGGGCGGGCTGGTCGCCACGCACGAGACGTCCCTCTATGACGAGAAGGGGCGCCGGCGCCAGGACTTCGCCCTGGCGGACGTCTTCGGCGCGGGCTTCGACCGCGTCCTGCCCGCGGAGAGGCGCGAGGTCCGTGTCGAGGGGGATCATCCGCTGGCCCGCGCGCTGAGCGGGGATCCGCCGGTTCACGCGGAACTGCTGGTCGCGGTCCGTCCGAACACCGCCTCCGCGGCGGTGGTTCACACGTACGGCGCCGGCCGCGTGGTCTACCTGCCGGGCCGGCTGGATGCCGCGCAGTGCCAGGAGCCTTCCCCGTGGACCGAGCGGCTGTTTCTTGAGGCCGTGCGATGGGTTTCGAAGGACGAGGTCCCCGCCCGGGTGGAGGCCCCCTTTGCCGTGGGGCTGACGCTGTTCGAACAGCCGCGGCGCTGGATCGTCCACCTGGTCAACCACCGGCGCGACAGCCGGTTCCGTTCGGACGCCTGGGAGCCGGTGGACCCCGTGATCCTGCGCCTGCGCCTTCCGGACAGCCGGTCGGTCCGCTCCGTCCGCCGGCTGTGGGCGGACCGGCCGTTGTCGCATCGGGATGAGGGGGGGATGACGGTCATCGATGTCGGCCGGCTGGACGAGTACGAGGCGGTGGCAGTCGAGTTCCGTTGAGGTAATGATGGCCGCGCCCATGCGAGGTGAAACGCGGATCAGCCGCCGCGGGTTCGTGAAGGGTCTGGCCGCCATGCCCTTCTTCGAGATCCGTCTGTCCCAGGAGACCCTCCCGCCGGTGCGCGCCATCACGCGCGGGCCCAAGTTCCACTGGTTCAGCTACTACGACAAGCTCCAGTTCGACCCGGCCGGGCGCTGCGCGCTCTCGAACGAGGTTGACTTCGAGCACCGTTCCCCGAAGCCCGACGACGTCATCAAGGTCGGCATGGTGGACATCGAGGACTCCGACCGCTGGATCGAGCTCGGGGAGAGTCGCGCCTGGAACTGGCAGCAGGGCTGCATGCTCCAGTGGCTCCCCGGATCGAAGAACGAAGTGATCTGGAACGACCGGGAGGGGGACCGCTTCGTGGCCCACGTCCTGGACGTCCGCACGCGCCAGCGCCGGACGCTCCCCGGCCCCGTCTATGCGATCAGCCCCGACGGCCGGTGGGCGGTGTGCCCCGATTTCCGCCGCCTGAACGACACGCGTCCCGGCTACGGCTACGCCGGGCTCCCCGATCCCAGCCGGGACGCCGCGGCCCCGGAGGATGCCGGGATCTGGAAGATGGACCTCAAGACGGGCGAGGCGCGCCTCATCCTCTCCTTCGCCGACGCCCTGAAGGTTCCCCTGACTCAAGGCGACTGGACGGACGCCAAGCACTGGTACAACCATCTGCTCTTCAACACCGACGGCTCCCGTTTCTGCTTCCTCCACCGGTGGCGGGGGCCGAAGGAGGGGAAGGGTTTCAAGACGCGCCTCTTCACGGCCGATCCGGAGGGGAAGGATCTCCACGTCCTCGACCCCCACGGAGGCACTTCCCACTTCATCTGGCGCGACCCGTCGCACATCCTGGCCTGGGCGTGGCACCCCTCCCACAAGGAGCGGTTCTACCTCTACGAGGACCGCACGGAGAAGGTGGAGGCCGTCGGCCGCGACGTCATGACGGTGAACGGCCACTGCAGCTACCTGCCCGGCAACCGGTGGATCCTCAACGACACCTACCCGGACAAGGAACGCCTCCAGCATCCCTTCCTCTACCACGTGGAGTCGGGGAGGCGGGTCCCGCTGGGGCATTTCCGGTCGCCGCGCGAATACGCCGGCGAGTGGCGGTGCGACCTCCACCCGCGCTTCAGCCCCGACGGGCGGAAGGTGACGATCGACTCCCCGCACGGGGGGAACGGCCGCCAGATGCACCTCATCGACGTCGGCGGCATCGCCGGCCGAGGTTGACAGGGGTCGGCGCGGAAGCTAGTGTCTTTCGGCGGCGGTTCCCCTTTCACCGGAGCCCGAAATGGCCAAGATCGACCTCGCCCTCAAGGACCTCGACAAGCTCTTCCCCAAGGACTTCACGCCCGCCGAGAAGGCGCGGGCCAAGACGCTCTTCCTGGAGGAGCTCGCCCTTTCCGCCCACCGGTTCCACGGCGGCAAGATCCAGACGGTCCCGAAGGCGGGCCTCCCGGGCTTCAACTGGTTCAACGTGTGGTACACGCCTGGCGTCTCCCGCGTCTCCCGCGCCATCCGGGACGACAACGACGCGTCGTTCGACCTCTCCAACCGCGGGAACCTCGTGGCGGTGGTGTCCGACTCGACGCGGGTGCTCGGCGACGGCGACTGCACCCCCCCCGGCGGTCTGGGGGTCATGGAAGGCAAGGCCTTCCTGATGAAATTCCTCGGCGGTGTGGACGCCGTAGCGCTGTGCATCGACAGCCGCGACGCGAAGGGGGATCACGACCCCGACCGCATCATCCAGTTCGTGAAGATGGCCGTGCCCTCGTTCGGCGCGGTGAACCTCGAGGACATTTCCCAGCCCAACTGCTTCAAGGTCCTGGACGTCCTCCGCGAGGCGTGCGAGATCCCGGTGTGGCACGACGACGCGCAGGGCACGGGGTGCGTCACGCTGGCGGGCCTCCTCAACGCGCTGAAGGTGGCGGGCAAGGACCTGAAGGAGGCGCGCATCGTCCTCTTCGGCGCGGGCGCGTCCAACACCACGATCGCCCGCCTGATCCTCCTCTCCGGCGGCAACCCGGAGAAGATGGCCCTGTTCGATTCCCGGGGGGGCCTGCACCGGAAGCGCGACGACATCAAGGCGGACCCCAGGTTCTACCGCAAGTGGGAGCTCTGCGAGGCCACGAACCCGGGCCTGATCGACGACATCGCTGCGGCCATGAAGGGTGCCGACGCGCTCATCTCCCTGAGCCGGCCCGGCCCGGACGTCGTCAAGCCCGAATGGATCCGGAGCATGGCGCGGAAGCCCATCGTGTTCGCCTGCGCGAACCCGGTCCCCGAGATCTACCCGTACGCGGCGAAGGAGGCCGGGGCCCACATCGTGGCCACGGGCCGGGGCGACTTCCCCAACCAGGTGAACAACTCCCTCGGGTTCCCCGGCATCCTCAAGGGCGCGCTCCTGGCGCGCGCGAGGAAGATCACCGACGAGATGGCGATCGCCGCCGCGCGCTCGCTGGCCGGCTTCGCCGAGAAGAAGGGGCTGAGGCCGGACCGCATCATGCCGACCATGGAGGAGACCGACCTCTTCGCCCGCGAGGCCGCGGACGTGGCCATGGAAGCGGTGCGGAACAAGGTGGCCAGGAACGTCCTGGACTGGGATTCCGTCCACGACCGCGCCCTGGCGGACATCAAGCAGGCGCGCCGGGCGATGAGGCTCCTGGAGAAGGGAAAGATCATCGCCGCGCCCGGCCGCCGGATGCTGGCGGACGCGCTCGAGAAGGCCGTCCGGGCCGTGCGCCCCCGCGGATGACGGCCCCGATATTTGTTTTCCCCCGGGGCCGGGCGTCTCTTATAATCCCTCTCGGGTTCGCGGCGTTTTTGAAGTAACGGCGCTCCGGGGAGTGTTTACAGATATAGAAACACCTGGGGGGGCGCCGCATGTCCGAAGACAAGAAGCGGGCAACCATGGCCGACATCATCTCGGCGAAGTGTTTCGGCTGCGGCCACGTGGTCAAGGTTCCCGTGGCGCTCGCCGGCAAGAAGGCCAAGTGCCCCCAGTGCGCCCAGGTGATCGTGATCCCTTCCCATCCGGACCCGGCCGGCGAGTTCATCAGCGACGACCAGCTCCCCGAGGTGGCCCGCGACGAGGACGTCCTCCAGGGGCTCCCCGTCGAGGAGGACGAGATCATCGAGGGCGAGCCGGTCGAGGAGAAGTCGGCCAGCGGGAGCCGCCTGAGGTCCATGACCCCGCGGCGCGGAACCCCCCAGGCGGCCCGGGGCGGGCGCCAGAAGGGCACCGGCGTCCACTCGAGGGTCCCGGCCCACGGCGGGCACGCGCCGCCCCCGAAGTCCTCGGCCGCGCCGGTGATCATCGGCGTGATCGTCGCGGCGGCGGCGCTCGTCGTCGTGCTGGTCCTGGCCTTCGGCAAGGGCCCCGGGGGGAAGAAGCCGCAGGAGCAGGAGAAGCAGGCCCAGCCCCCCCCGCCGGCGGTCTCGGAGGCCGACATCGCCCTCCAGCGCCGCTGCCTGGAGTTCGTCTCGGTGTTCAACCGGGGGAACGTGATCGAGATCATGAAGTTCTACAGCTGCGGGCCCGGCGAGGAGCAGAAGGTCAAGGCCTCCATCAGCGCCCTCCTGGAGCAGGGCACGCGCTACGACGACGTGGGATTCAAGTCCACGTCCGCGGCCAACGGGACCGTGACCTTCAGCCATTCCAAGGGCGAACGGACGATCACCTGGAAGTCGGCCGACGGCGTCTGGCTCATCGCGGGCCAGTAGCGTTCATCCCCCGGGCCGGCTCATTCGCCGTAGGCCTTGCGGATCGCGGCGCCCGGATAGTACTTCCGCAGGATCTCCTCCCAGCCGCGGCCCGACCGGGCCATCCGGAGGGCGCCCTCCTGGCACAGCCCGCAGCCGTGGCCCCACCCTTTCCCCGTGAGCCGGACGTTCTCCCCTTCCTTGGCGGCCTCGAAGCGCGTGGAGGGCAGGCGGTCGTAGCCCAGGGTCGCGCGCAGTTCGCGGGCCGGCACGGTCTTCGTGGTCCCGTCCGCCAGCAGGAAGGCCGCCTCGCGGACCCTCCCGCTGGGGGTGAGGCTCCCGGCGGTCAGGCTCGTGAACGGTCCCGCCTTGAAGTCGGCCGCCGGTATCGTCGCGCTCCATTCGGCGCGCCGCGACCCCCCGCATTCCCCGCACGCGGTCCCCGCGAGCGGGGGGATCTCGGTGGCGCCGAACGCCTCGGCCGCGGACTCCGTGGCGCCGCCGCAGGTGGAGGAGAAGTACGCCCGGAAGGGCCGGCCGCGCCAGAAGA
>CAYNDR010000101.1:11422-18539 GCA_964395295.1 uncultured Planctomycetales bacterium | reverse complement strand
TCGCTGCCCTGGAACTGCGGCATGGTCGACACGCGCCGGCCGTCCTGCGCCGTGAAATAACTCTTGCCCGGCACCACGATTTTCGACGGCTCGCGCATCGATTCGGCGAGGTAGGTCGCCGAATGCAGGCCGCCGGCGTAGCGGATATCCGGCCCGGTGCGCGGTCGCGGCGGATTGCCCGGATCGTAGCTGGTCGTGCGGATCTCCATGGAGGGCGCCACCAGGTCCAGCCTGGGGCCGTAGTTGCTGAACGCGGCCCGGCGGCCCTGGCGCGTGCTTCCGCCCACGCAGATCACGCCGGGGAAACAGGCCGGGAAGACGCCGATCGCCAGGGTTTCCGAATAGTCGCAGCGCAGGTTGTCGTTCCCCGCGCTCGCCACCAGGACCAGGCCGGCATCCAGCGCGGCGAGGATCGTCTCGGAGGCCAGGTAGTTGCACCCGCTGGCCTGGAAGGACATGTTCACGATGTCCGCGCCGCTCCCGGAGGTCCCGTCGAACCACGGGCTGATGGCATACCCCAGGGCTTCCGCGAATTCGCTGGCTCCGGGCGGCCAGGTGCGGCCCGAAAGGACGCCCAGCGCGATGTTCATCAGCCGGACGTCGTCACTGCCGGCGGTGCCGGCGATCCCGATCCCGTTGTTCGTCCGGGCCGCGATGACTCCGGCGACCTTGGTCGCGTGCGGATCGAACGCCTCGGCGGGGCCGCCGGGCGCGCTGGAGTCGTAATCGATGGCATACCGGTCATAGGTGGTGATGCCGTGGACGTCATCGACGTATCCGTTCCCGTCGTTGTCCGCGCCGTCCGCCGTTTCCCTCGGGTTGGTCCAGAACCGGCCCGCGAACTCCTCCAGGTCTTCCTTGATGCCCGTGTCGACCGCGGCCACCCCCACGGGCCTTGCGGGGCTTGCGGCGGACCAGGCGGGCTCGATGTTGACGTCGAACCCCACGGCGCCGTTGACGACGGGCGACATGAAGGTCCCGTTGTTCTTCAATCCCCACTGGTTGTTGTTCTGCCATTCCGGGTCCTGGGTGGCGGACCTCAACGGGTAATCCAGGCAGACCCTCTGGAAGACGCCGAGCTTGGCCAGCGCGCGCTGGGCCTTCAGGACATCGATGCCGGGGGCCAGGCGCAGGACGAACCAGTTTTCCATGTTGCCGGGGACCGCCAGATCGTGTCCCTTGGCCTCGCGCGCCTTTCCCACCGCGAGGGTGCCGGCGGCCGGCCCGCCGGCGGCGCCCCCCGGTCCGGCGGCGTCCGGGGATTCGCCCATTCCCCGCTCCAGCCGGCGGTAGGCGCGGGCGGCCCGCTCGGGGTGCGCAAGCTTCGCGTTCTTGAGGAATTCGCTGAACTTCCGGACCGCGAGGACGCCGGGCTGTCCCTTCACCGGCTGTTCGGCCACGCGGAAGACGCGGCGCATGGAGAGGACGCCCGCGCGGTGGAGCGCGTGGTTGAGGGCGCTGTTGGCGTTCAATTGGGGAAAGGCGGGCGCCCAGAGGCCCGCCAGCCGCCGGCTGGCCGCCGGGCTCAGGAGCACCGTGGCGCCGCGCAGTCGGCTCCGCTTTCCCCTCTCGTTCGTGGGATCGATCAGCTTGGCGTCCAAGGGGGCCAGCGCCCTGGACAAGGCCTCCCTCGCCGCCGGAGCGGCGAACTGGAGGCCCAGCGCGGCGTTCCCCTGGCTCGTGCACCCCAGGTACTGGATCGCGCCGATGTTCACGCCCGGCGGCAGGAGGCTGTTCCGAGCCAGGAGCTGGACGATCCGGTCCGGCTTTTCCGGGCGGAACGCCGCGGCGATCTCGGTCGGGGCGATCTTGACGACGAGCCGGTCCGGGATGGGATCGGGAGCGGTCAGTCTCTTCAGCGGGACCCCCAGGATCGGCGGCCTCTCGGTCGAAGCGGCCGGCGCGGACGGCCCGTAATAGGCCCTGCCTGGCATGACATGGATTCCCGGCGCCATCACGGGCGGCTGGGATATCGGTGTCTGCGGCCTTGGCCCGCCACCGGAACAACCTGCAACCCACGAAAGCATCAAGGCGGAGACGCCTAAGGACCGGACGAGCGTGCCGCAGGTTTGTGCAGACCGATCCCTCCCGTGAGCCACCATAATTCCCTCCTCTTGCCGGACGGCAACGGAACCGTTCCGTCGCATCCCCTATTTCTAGAACCGAGGGGGGCCATCTTTGCAGATCGGCGGTAATTGGGCAAGGCAATTGAACGGCGCGAACGCAGGACATGAGCCCGCGAGATAGGAGTCGCCTTTTGAAGATACCCAGCCTGGCGGATCCGGCCCCTCAAAAGGCCGGTGTGCGGACTATCTTGAACCGTCCCGGGCGGTCGATGTGATGCATGTTTTCATGCCAGGCTTCCCGTCCCCCTATCTCCCGCTATCCCCCCCTTATCCCATCCGTGGAGTCCCCCATGCGTCGTTGACTATGGAGGCCGCGTCTCCCGGTTGGCCGCGTTTCGTTAAATCGGAATATTCGGTGCCGGACTGGCTATACGTTTTGGAGGCGCGCTCCAAGCTCCGGAAACGAGGACCATCCTCAATTACCCACACGATTTTGAGAAAAGGCACATATTGATTTAAATGGCCTTAACTTGGCGTGCATAACCATTAACGCCGCTTCGGTTTCCGTCTCTTCCTTGCTTTCCCTATTCTTTCATTGAGGTATTCGATCGTCTTCTTCTGATCCGAGCTCTTATGCTTTAACCGTGCGAATTCCTTGTCCACAATCTGTTTTTGCTTAAGTGCGGAATCCCGTGCTTCCTTAAGGTTATGATAGTCGTTCTTCTTTAATTCAACATACTCGTTCAGGACGTTCTCCACTTGTTTCTGAAGCTCCCTCTTAGCTTTTGCTTGCTCCGCTGCATCTCCCTTGCCCACCGCAATGCGATACTCATCCGCCGCTCTCCTAACATGGTAGCTTTCGATCAGCTTCGCGACGAAGTCCTTGATGGAAGCGATTCCCCTCTTAAATATATCGTGCTCCTTCTCCAGGGCGTCCCGTAGAAGCTGCTTAGCGGCAAGATCATCTATAATTCCAGCTTGTGCGACCGCGAAAAGGCGCCCATAGTGTCGAGAACTACGTGGCTCATACTCGAGCAGGTCGAGATACTGGGCCCATTTCATAGGGGTATAGGTTGGCGGCAAAGGGTACTTCGAGCGGTCTGAATTGGCGTAGAATCTGTACATTACTGCATCGTTTGTAACACACCATATTTTGTCGGCCTTGCCGGGCTCATGTTCCCTTCGATGATAGATCAAGGCGAGCTGGTACGCGTCGTGCTTGCATACTCGCATGTTACGGAATGTTCCGTCCATTTTACGGAATTGGCTTATGCTTTCCGTGATCCGGTCTAGGTCTACACCCTGCTCCCTCAGCGGAACCTTAGGATTGCCTCTAACTCCAAGCTTGCGTGTGATAACCTCCTTGATGGTGGCCTCGGTCATGGGCTCACTGTCGTTCTCCAGTTCAAATATGTGCCGAGTGTAGGACTTCCAGTCGGTAACTATACCAGATCGAATCGAGTTCCTAAATCCGATTAGAAACGCGTTGGCTTTCCGTTCTCCGGTGGCCATGCAGTATGCTTCAGCGGCGTCCTCGTTCGAAACGCCGTGCTTCGTGAAGACGTTCAGCTCTTCCATCGCCAATCCGTAGTGTGAGAATACCTCCTCAATGAAATCCTCAATGACCAAGGCTTCCATTCCCAGGGAAATAGTTTTCTGAATAAGCCGACGGCATGAGTCGAAGCATGGATTTCCTAGAGCGAGGGCTTTAAGGATCACATGAGCGTCGAAGAAGACAGAATATTTTGCCGTCTCCTGGCGCAGGTAGTCCTCGGCCGCAGGGTTAAGAACATATGCGGAAACGAGAAATCCGGTCTGAATCAACTCAAATAGCGTGCTCTCGTCCGATTGGTCTGGAGAGAAGGCAAGTTCGCGGAACACTGCATGCACGGTGGTTTTAAACATATCAGCCACGGGAATCGTCCCTATCGCACGCTCAACGATTTGGTGTTCTGTGGGCCCTAGAGAAATGAAAAGCATAGACTCAGCAAGAAGCTTGCCGTTTGACTGGATGAATATGCTGAGCGAGTCTCTGAGCATCGCGGCGAGATCTGGAGAGAAGTCCGATATTCCGGGGTCTTTAGATTTTGCGCGTTCCCAGGTGCGCTTTAGTAAGTATGATATATCCTTTTCAGAATTCTCCCGCTTCTTTCCAAAAGCGATCCTGGCCTTCCCGGTTAGCTGTAATCCATCGGCGGCATCACTCTCCACGACCTCCGTGGACTCCAGAATCGCGATTGCAGAAGCAACGTCGCCCTCCCATTTATTGGAATGAGTACCCAAGTGAGCGAGGGCTTTCCCTACAAGTTCGGATCGCTTAATCGCAATGCCATTTGGCAGCTGCATGAGATCGTGAATGATGACAGATGATAGCAACCATACCGAGGAAGACTTTCCGGAGCGTTCTTCGTACAAGCCGAGGAGCAGTGAAAGGACCTGTTTCAGTAAGTAAGGATCACTAGGGAGCGTTACCTCAACAACAGGATGCTTACCTGTGAGAGGCCGCTCTGCGGCAATGCATCGAAGTACCTCAAGGCACGGGGTGTAGTCCACATCGGGAGACGAGTAGCCGATGAGGTGGATTCCTAACTTCTTGATCTCCTGTTTCAGGTCCAGAGAAAGGCTCTGCTCCCTTCCTACCAGGATGGGCGGGCCCTTCGGAAATGAAAGCTGAGATACGCGTTCCCAAAGAGATTTAAAGTCATGGTCAGTGAAACTGAAGCCGACAAACAGGAACTGGCTGCTACTCGCAAATCTGATAAGAAGATTCTGGAGCGTGACGGAGGAGTAGAACTGCTCGTATTCGCTCGTCGCGCAAATTAGCTCTGACGGTCGAGAGATGTCACCGTGCATCTTGAAGATGAAACCAGCGGTCTCTCGCATTAACTGTTTGAGATCCTGTTCCGCATTCAGAAACCGAGGAGGCATTATGCGGTGAATCTCAGCAAATGCATCCTCCAGGAGCTGATCAAAATTAGTCGTAATGATTCCTAACGCGCTTGTTGAAACGATAAGGCGGTGGTATTCACAAGGTTTTGCCGATCGCTTGAAAACTTGCCCTAGTAATGCCTCGTACATTGGTCGCGTCAGTTTTCGCTTTATGCACTCGAAAGCGAAAGGTAGGTCGTCCAGAGGAATCTGTTCAAAGAAACGGGAAAGACTCGGCTGTCGGGTTATGGCGAGGCGAATTGCCTCTTTAGCGGCCTCTTCCCACAATGGGAGTCCGGAATCCTTTGAAATCCCCGCACCGGCGAAGATCAATAGCGGGGCGTTCTTTTCGAGGCAAGCCTTTGACGCCTCGCAAATCGCGGACATGCTATCCTCCCACTCCGGGGGTTTGTCCCGAAGCTCGTTAAATATGGTAAGGGATCTCTGACCACTCTACCCCACCTCCGTGACCACGTCCATCTTCTGATCGCCGAGGGCGGCGGCTTCTGGGAGAAGTGACTCTTGAGATGAAGGGATCTAACATTGGGCCTCGAAGAAGGATCCCAGAACCCGCCCCTGAGTGGATTGCTTGGCATGCCCATTGAGAACCATGGACGAGTTGAGCCGAAGGTCGTCATCAGGATTCTCCCGCCTCGCCGCCAGCTTCAGCCACGGGGCGTCAGAACGGCCGCCCTCCTGCGCCTCCCGCAAGGCCGCCTCGACATCCTTCTTCCTTAGGAAGACCCGGACGACTCCGGGGTGTTCGATCCGGCGGGAGCAGCCGCCGCGGTCGCCCCAAGCCTCACGCTCCACCTTGACGATTGCATTCCATAAAGATTCCAGAATCATAAGAAGGCCTATTGAATAAATATCGCCCGGAAGAGTGCACTGCAGGGGAATCCGTTACGGTGCAGATAACGGGTGGAGACGAACTCCAGCAGAATAATGAAGATGCACGAAATGATGCGCGATATAAATAACGCCCCGAGGCAATCAAGGGCCGCCTCCATCCAGGCTACAATCGCACGCCCCCACGGCCCCGGTCGTATAAGGGATTATACACACAGTCAAAGGGGATGCACAGGAAATGATGAACAGACCTGTTCTGTAAACGGGGAGATCAGGCAATGGCGGTCCTCTGGGGCCTCCCCACGGTCAAGAGAGGGGATCTCAGTTGTGGATTGACCGCCCCCCATGTCAAGGGCTTGGCTTTACCGGTCCTGTGGGGGAGACGTCCCCTTCCTTGATGGCATCGAGCGCGGGGGCGGCCGTGGACGTGCTGAACTCGGCGTCGGCCGCAACGCGAAGCTCGGGGGGGATCAGCACCGATACGCGATCCCCTACCGTGCCGACCGCCACGAGCCCCAGATCGGTCAGGAGATCGAGGGGTGCCCGGTCGTCCAGCCCCCTCGGGCCCTCAGGCGGGCCCTTCCCCGATGTGGGGCCATAGGCCTGGGTGAAACGATCGTACGACATGGTGTCACCCGAGGCCCAGACCTGGCGGAGCGCGGAGAGGGCCTCTTTCGGGAGCGCCCGGATGTGAGCCCGCATGGCGTCCGCGTTCCGGAGGGCCACAACGATCCGGGCCGCGAGTTCCTCCTTGCGGATTCCCGTCACCCGCTCGATTCCCAGGGCGCGCCCCATGTCCTGGAGCTGGGCCACCGTGTGGCCTTCGAGACATTCCTCAAGCGAGGGACGGCGCGACAGGAGTCGTCGCCGCTGGCGCTCGAGGCGCTCCCGGCCGCGCTCCAGGAGCCCGGCTGCCCTCTCGGTCAGGTGGCGGGCCAAGCTCTGGCGGCTTTCCTCCACGGCGGGGTGGTCGGGATCGATCTCCTCCGCGATCCTCCAGCAGCGGGCGGCCTCCTCGAAGTCCCCCTCCATGGTGGCCACCTTCGCCTGGACGATCAGGAAGAGCAGGTGGCCCACCGGGTGGATCTGGTCAGAAAACTTAACGGCCTTTAGGATCTCCCGCGCTTCCGCGACTTTGACTTCCCCCAGTTTCATTGTGGCCAGAGACGCCGGGGCGAAGAGGTAGGATGGATCGGCGGCGATCGCGCGCTGGAGAAGTGCCTCGGCTTCCTCCATCCGACCATGGTGGTGGACGACCATCGCGAGGTTGTGAA
>CAYNDR010000101.1:0-11412 GCA_964395295.1 uncultured Planctomycetales bacterium | reverse complement strand
GTCGCCCGCTTGTTCCACCCTTCGGCAAAGTCGGGGGCCCGCTCGATGATCCGGCGCCCCAGCGATTCCGCCTCGTCCCAATTCCCGGCCTTGATCGCGGTGAGCATCTCGCTCATGGGGGCCCGCAACTCCTCGGGGAGCCGGTACCCCGCCTCAAGCGTCACTTCCTGCTGACGAGCTTGAATGGTGCGCCATTCCCCGCCCATCCACATCCGGACAGGTTCATCAGGTGACACGATCCCTCGTTCGAGGAGCGTTGCCAGGGCCTCGAAGCGCAGGCGCTCGGCGCCAAAGGTGCCGAACGCGACGCGGCGCAGGAGATCGACGGCCTCGGGGGTGCCCAGGCGCCCCAGCATCTGCAGGGGGGCCCCGCCCTCGAAACGCTCATCGAGAAGGCAGCCGATGGTTTCCGCGAATCCGGGGTAGCGGCGGGCTTCGTTCTCGTCCTTCAGACGTTCCAGGAAGCGCGGGGGGGTCCAGTGACCCCATTCGAGGTACGGCCATTCCCCCTGGAGGGTCCCCGGTCCCTGGCGGCGGCGCAGGCGCGCGAGGTGGGCCTCCGCCTGCCGGCTATGGGTGCGATCGTCGAGGGCTTCTTCGAGGAGGCGCACGGCCTCCTCGTACCGGGCGAGGTTGGCGGCGGCGGTGCCGGCGAAGAAGGCCAGGCTCTCGCGACAGTCCTTGGCGAACGGGAGCGCGCGGGTGGCGGTGTCGTACACGTCCGCGTGGCGGCGGAGCCGCGCGAGCGCCTCGCACTTCTTGTAGACGGCGAACTCGTCGCGGCCGGGGAGGGAGAGGAGCCGCCGGCCGGTCTCCTCCGCCTCGGCGCGCCGCCCCAGCAGAAGGAGGTAGTGGACCCGCTGCCCCAGCGCGAAGACGTTGCCCGGATCTACCACGCGGTCGACCTGTTCGCAGATTTCGAGGGCCTACACCCCTTAGGAATGGTCTTCACTTCTTGTTGTATATATGGTAGATTCATGGTAAGAATATGGTCGAAATCTGGGAATAGCTCCTATGAAGATGGATGCCAGCAACCTGTTCTCGACCGTACCCAAGGAAGACCACCTGGGTCTCCTCGACGGGGATGAGCCTCGTTACAAGGTGGTCCAGGACTTCCTGGGCTTCAAGACCAAGGATGTTGCCGAAGCCGCCGGCGTGCCGGTTTCCTCGGTGCGCTTCGATGAGAAGGTGCCTGCGGAGCTGACCGAGCGCGCCCGCGAATGGGTGGTCCTCATCAACCTCGTCGCGGGATTCTTCGAAGGCAACCGGGACAAGACCTACCTGTGGTTCACGGTGCCCAATCCCCTCCTCGGCGGCATCACACCCCGGCAGATGATCCGCTTGGGGAGATTCAGGAAGTTGTTCCGTTTTGTTACCCAGGCCCTGGCTGAGAATCGGAAACCGTAGTATCGGAAGGACAGGAGAGCGGGGGATGAAGAAGGGGCCCCGGGCCGGTTTGCCCACCTCGTCGGCCTACCTGCTCGATCGCTTCTCCGCCGAGGACGTCCGGCAGGCTCGCGAATTCGCCGACAAGCTCCTTGCCTTCCATTGGAAATACTACACGGAGCTTGCCTTCCAACGCTATCAAGCTCGGGACGCGATCAGGACCGCCCTTCTCGAGGCCGATGCGGGACGATACGAATTCAGTGGCTGGCAGCGGCTGATCCGTTATCAATGGTCCCTGGTTCCGCTCTCTTCCGCGGGAAGTCTCCAAGATCCCGGTGGGCGCTTTAATTTCGGGGCGATCGACCGCCCTCGATTCCCGGTATTCCCCGCACTCTATATCGCTCAGGACAAGGAAACCGCCCTTCAGGAGGTCCTGGGGCAGCCGCTGTCCCACACGGTCAAACACGGCGAGGCCGAGGTGACCGCTCTGGATCTGGCATTGGCGAAGCCGGACTCGATCACCTGCGTCGCCGTCAGCGGCGCCCTGGAATCCTGTGTTGATCTCACCCAGCCCAGGCGCTTGTCTCCCCTGGTCGACGTCATCAAGGAGTTCACGTTGTCTTCTGATGTCGCCCGGATGGCGCGCTCCCTCAAGATCCCGCCTCCGAGGGTGATCACCCGCCTGGATCAGCTCATGGGTGAGCTCTTGAGGGTGGACTGGCGGGATTATCCAGCCCAGGTGGATGTCCCGAGCAACTCCCAGATATTCGGACAGATAGTCATGGGAGCAGGCATCGACGGGATCGTCTTCCCCTCGAAGTTCAGCGGCAAGAACTGCGTGGCTCTTTTCCCTGAACGATTGGCCGATTCCGAATCCTGCGTAGATATAGTCGATCCCACCCCCGATCCTCGGGTCATCCGCCGACTGGATCGAGACACATGGCGACAGTTGGCTCAGGAATAGTCGGCCTTCCGCATCGTTCTCAATATCCAAGGGACCGTGAGCAGAGCATTTTGGCCAATCATGGGGGGGCTCCCCCTCCCCCCGCCCCCGGCCGAGGGGACGCCGAGGGGAGGGAGGAGATCCGCCGGCCTCAAGGGCCGAGGTCGATGGGATTACGGGTCGCGGATTCCGGGGATGTGATTCATTTCTTCCTGGGCCGGGGGCCAAAGCGCGGCATGGGCTCCCCGAGCTCCAGGGCGCCCAGGTCCGGGGCCTTGCCCTTGAAGCCGTCGTTGAAGCCGGGGAGCGGAACGCCCCGGTCGACCGCTTCGGAGCCCCCCTTCAGGGAGAAGTCGAGTTCCGCTCCGGCGTATTCCCGGTTCGGGTCTTCCGGGGGCTGGAGCCCCGAGGCGAAGCAGGTCCGCGGATCCACGGAGGACGCCCCGCGGGTCTTGTAGAGGACCCCGGCCGCCCGGGCTTCTTCCCCCGTCTTGTACCCCTTGCCGTTCCAGCGGGCGAAGACGCCCTGGAATCCCCCGTACCCGTCGGCGTCGAAATCGCAGCGGATCATGCGGCCGGTCGTGGCCAGGGCGTCTCCCCGGGTCCCGAGGAAGAGGTTGTTCCGCGTCCATACGTCGGTCACCGTCTCGTTCGACGGCTGGATGACGAAGCACGGCCCGTTCCGCAGGCACGTGTTGTGGAAGATGTGGACGCCGCACGTGTCGTTGTGGAGCTTGAAGGGGGAGTAGGTCGCGTTGTAGACGAAGTTGCGGAAGAAATAGAGGGGCCCGCCCTGGGCCGGCTGGGCGGTGATCCCGTGGGCGACGTTCGCGATCCGGTTCCGGTAGACGCGGACGTTCGTCTCGCCGTAATCGGCCTCGATCCCGTCGTCGGTGCAGGACTGGATGTCGTTGTCGTGGATGTCCGAGGCGGACAGGTTCCCGTAGCCGGTGCCGTGCAGGCCGTCCCCGAGGCGCTCCATCCGGTTGTGGCAGACCACGTGCCCGGACCCGCTCAGGTAGGTGGCGCAAGGGGCCTCGATCCCCTTCATGCGCGGCCAGACGGTCGGGCCGACGAAGACGTTGTCGCTGATGAAGTGGCCCCGTGAGATGTCGTACCCGCCGTTGTGGGCGGTGAAGCCCTTCTCCATCTTGAGGAAACGGCACCGGCGGACCACCCAGTGGGAGCCCTCGTGGGCCACGATGACGTACTGCCGGCCCTGGAGGGTGAGGTCCTCGATCCAGAGGTGCCTGATCTTCGGGGCGCTGATGAGGCGGCCCTTGGCCTGGTGGTCCCCCCCGCCGTCGATCACGGCCTCGCCGTCCCCCGCCCCGCGGAAGACGATGGGCCGGCCGGGCTCGCCGCTCCGGGCGAAGGCCAGGGCCTCCTTCACGAGGTACCGGCCGGCGTGGACCAGGAACAGGTCCCCCGGCTCCATGGCCGCGACCGCCGCCGGGAGCCCCCGGAAGGGGTCCGACTCCGTCCCGCTCCCGCCGCCCTCGCCGGGGACGACGTGGCGCGCGCGCAGGCCCGGAGGCTCCTCGGGCTCGCCGATCGTCTTCATCGAGAGGATCTTTTCGGCGCTCCCGCCATCGGGATCCTTGAGCGATAGCTTGACCTCGTACCCGGCCGCGGGATCGAGGTCCACGATACTGCCGGCGTGAAGGCTGGCCCCGGGGAAGCGCCGGGCGGGGATGCCGCTGAAGTTCCACTGGCCCCTCTGGTCCCGCGTCGGCTCCCTCAGGGTCCGGAAGAGGGGAAGGCCCTGTCTCCAAGCCTCTTCGCCCGCCTTCCGGAACTTCACCTCCACGACGGCGTTCTCGTTGTCGTCCCCCTGGATCACCCAGCGCACGGCCAGGCAGTGAAGCGTGGCGGGTTCCGGCTGGACTTCCCCCGGCAGGGCGGCGTTCTGCTGGGGTGGGGTGTCCGGCGCCGCCGGGAATCCGGCGGCGGCCGCCAGGAAGACGGGGATCACGACCGTGCGGGGCATCTTCATGCCGGGGGCGTCCCGCCCTCTACTACTACGCAACTCGCCCCGCCGCCCTGATGATGTTTCGCCGGGAATCCGATGGCGGAGGGCATCGAGCCAGCGCGCCCTGCGGCGTCCAGAAGGGCCGTCGCCGCCCCGCCGGGCGGGCTACCGGGGGAGGACTTGACAGGAAGAACCGGAGTGGACTATACTCCTGAATAGTTAAACTAAAAAGGAGCGCGGTCCATTATGGCAATCCTTCCCCGGCGCCTCCGCCTCGACCTGCCGAAGGGCCAGTCCGCCTTCCTCTGGGGCCCCCGCAAGACCGGGAAGACCACCTACCTCAGGACCGCCTTCCCCGGAAGCCTCGTCTTCGACCTCCTGGATACCGACCTGATGCTCGAATTCCTCAAACGCCCCGCCCTCCTCAGGGAACGCCTCCTCGCCTCCGATCCGGAATGCCTCAAGAAGCCCGTCATCCTCGACGAAGTCCAGAAGGTCCCCTCCCTCCTCGACGAAATCCACGCCCTGATCGAGTCCCCCCGGCGCCCCCGGTTCATCCTCTGCGGCTCCAGCGCCCGGAAGCTCCGTCGGAGCGGCGTGAATCTCCTCGGCGGCCGCGCCTGGCGGTTCGAGATGCATCCCCTGGCCTTCCCCGAACTCGAGGCCCCCGATCTCCTGCGAATCCTCAACCGCGGCCTCGTCCCCGCCCACTACCTCGACGAGCAGTTCGAGAAATCCCTCCGAGCCTACGTCCGGGATTACCTCAAGGAAGAGGTCCTCGACGAGGGCCTGACCCGGAACATCCCCGCCTTCTCCCGGTTCCTCGATGCCGTGGGATACTCCCACGGCGAGCTGGTCAACCACGCCAACATCGCCCGGGATTGCGGGGTGGACGCGAAGACCGTCCGAGAGTACTACCAGATCCTGGTCGACACCCTCCTCGGGGTCCATCTCGAGCCCTACAAGAAGCGGCAGGAGCGCCAGGTCATCACGAAGGCCGGGGAGTTCTACCTCCTCGACGGCGGGGTCGCCGGCGCCCTCGTCCGCCGGACCGTGGCGGAGGAACGGGGCGAGGCCTTCGGCAAGGCGTTCGAGCACTACATCCTCATGGAACTCCTGGCCCACCGTTCCTACGAAGGCCTGGACTACGAGATCCACTTCTGGAGGACCAAGGCGGGCCTCGAGGTGGACTTCATCCTGGGGGCCGCGGAGGTGGCGATCGAGGTCAAGGGCGCCTCCCGGGTGGATCCGACGGACCTCCGTTCGCTGGGGGCTTTCAGGGAGGGCAACCGCCCGAAGAAGACCCTGGTGGTCTCGAACGAGCGGAGTCCCCGCGTTCACGAAGGGATCGAAATCCTGCCCTGGCGGGATTTCCTCGGGCGCCTCTGGTCGGGATCGATCCTGTCCTGAAGGCGGGAAGGCGCCCCATGCCCTGGATTGGGGCCCATCGTGGCGCCTTCCCGGCAGTCTTCGAATAACGAACGGCGTGGCCCCCCTCCCTCACCGCGCCTCGATCTCCACCTCGTACCCGGAGATCTCCTCCCCCGCCTTCCAGGAACGCGGGCCCGGGAGGGAGTTCAGGTAAAGCCGGTCGGTGGCCCGGCCGCGCTCCGGCGACCGGGCGCCTTCATAGCGTATCCTGAGCGGCCCGCGGCCGCGGACCGCAAGCGCGCCGTCAATGACGAGATCCGGAACGCCGTCACGCTCGATCTTCTTGCCGCTGTGGGCGGGGACCTCGATCGTCTCGCCCCCCAGGACGATCTCGCGGCGCCCCCGCTCATAAACCCAGTGGGGATCGTTCAGGATCCCGATCAGGCCCGTGGCGATGTCGTCGGTCTGCACGTCCGAGAGCGCCGCGAGCCTCTCCCGCACGATCCATCGGCCGTCCGGGCGCGATTCGAAGGACAGGCGGGCCTCAAGCTGGCCCGCGCCGTGGTCCAGGACCAGCTCCGCCCGAAAACGGTCCTCGCCGCTTTCGACCTTCACCTCCCGCACCTTGACGGGGAGCGGCTTCTTCTGCCCGGCCAGGACGACCTGCCCCACCCCGCTCCGGCCGTCCGGCGAGACGACCCGGTCCATCCTCAGCGGCACGCACTGGGCCATCGCCCGCGAGCCCCAGCTGAACGTGTGCACGGCCTTCGGGGTCCGGCGGAGGACCACCATCGCGCCGTCCAGCCGCAGGACGCCGAGCCGCGGCTTGATCTCCCCCCGCGCCGGATCCGCCAGCCCGAGGTTCAGCCAGGACCGGGCGAGGGCCGAGAGGATGTCGGTCTGGGTCGACGGGAAGAAATACTCGCCCTCGTGGTAGATGGCCCCCGAGGGGGACCGCGCCTGCATCTTCTCGACGACCTCCAGCGTCCGGATCAGCCAGGGCCACGCCTCCGGGTCGCGCCCGAAGACGGACATCTGGACGTGCTTGGCCAGCCAGGCCGGACAGCGGAAGACCTCCCAGTCCTGCCCGTTGGGATAGACGAAGTTGCCGTCCTCGATGAGCATCCACTTGACGTTCTCGTAGATCCCCGGGACGTTGTGGAGGAGCGCCTCGGGAGGCTTCCGGTCGGTCATCAGGAAGTCCGCCGCACAGCCGAGCGAAAGGCTGAACGTGGTCATGTAGTCCGGGTGGACGAACCCGTGGTTCTCCAGCGTGAAGTCGTCGAAGATGTTGGCCCCGAGGAACTGCTCGCGCACCGGCCGGCCGTCCACCCGCGCGTCGTTCTTCCCGTCCGCCGGGCGCAGGAAGGAGGACATCGCCCAGCGCTGGAACTGCCGCTCCCACTCGGGCCGGCGGGGATCGCCCGGCAGGAGCAGGACCGCCACCGACAGGACCTGGCTGTTCCAGGCGTTCTCCTCGGCCTTGGTGTCGGCGCGGATCTGGTGCGGCGGGTTCGACTTCGCGATCCGGTCGGCCTCGTGGGCCACGACGCGCCGCACGCCCTCCCGCACGTCCTCCGGCAGGTCTCCCCAGATCCACCAGGCCCCCCGCCCGAGCATCTGCGTCCAGTGGGCGGACTGCCACTGGTTCCCCCACTTCTTCCGGTAGCCCGTGGCCCGGGGGCCCGTGGCGTGGGTCGCCACGAGGTACCGCATCATCGGGAGGATCGTGCCGGCCAGCAGCGCGTCGCGCGGGACGCCCACGGCGGCGGGATCGCAGGGGCCGTACCGGCGAAGGAAGCACAGCCCCTCGACGGCGCCGGCGTTCGGCCTGACGTGGTGCTCGTCACTGCGGCTCTCCGTGAGCAGTTTCAGGGCCGGGTCCTCCGCCCACGGCCGGACCCGCCCGAGCAGGTACCGGGCCTGCTTCTCCGTGACGCGATAGATCCGCTCGCGGACCGCCCGGACCTCGGCGGCCGCGGGCTCGGGGGCCGACGGGCTCAGCGGCGGCGGCGCCTCCTGCCCGGGAAGCGCCAGGAGCGGGAGCGCCCCGGCGAATGCCACGGCGCCGGCGAACTTGAGCATGGTCGGGCCTCCGCAATGAGATCGACCAGGCGAACGACCTTCTCCAGGGCCTCGGATCGGAATCCCGTCGCCGCCGCCAGACGCCGCAGGCCGTCCTCATCGAGCATCAGGAAACCTCCGCCCACGCCCGATGGATGACGCGATCGGGCACGACCAGGTTCCAGCGGGCGACGAATTTCCCGGACTCGCGCCGGCTGTCGAGGTAGCGCGGCTGGGAGGGGGCCAGGGCCCGCAAGGCCTCAAGGTGGCGGTCCTCCACCATGAGGGGCTCCCGATGCTGATCCAGGAAGTAGCCTACCCGCGCCGCCGTCAGGGCCGATCCGAGCTTCCTCGCGCAGTCGATCACCGCGTCAAGGTCGAAGAACTCGACCATCTCCAGGGAGCGCCAGACCTCCTCCCAGCCACCGCACCTGTGCGGGGCGTCGAGGACATCGGCCAGGGTGCGCTCCAGCGTCGAGATCCGCAGGAGACCCCCGGCATGAGGCCTCTCCTGGATACCCCCGCCTAAGTCGGGAAGGGAACGGACGGCGAGCGGGGCCTGCACGGGGACGAACTCCAGGTCCCGGAAGGCAAACGGCCGCCCGCGCAAGCGGGAGAGGCCGTGGAAGCGCCGCCAGAGGGAATACGCCTTGCCGTGGAACTGGAGGGCCGCGTGGTACGCGACGACGGCATCGGGAGCGAGCTTGGAAACCACGAGATAGGGATCCACCGGGGCTTCCCCGGGCGGGATGCCGCGAGGGACCGTGGCGTAAAGCCCCCTCCTGAGGTGGAGCAGGTGGCCAGCGGCGAGGTGCTGTTTGAGGACCGATGCGCTCGTTTGAGGACTCCGTTTCCCGGAAGCCCCATGGGCCGCCAGGAACTCCTCGTGGCGAAACACCGGGTGCCGAGCAAAGAAATCAACAGGCCTGCCGGGCTTTCCTGTTTGTCCCATTATGGGGAGGTAATATACCCCAATAAACACATTTAAGCAAGAAAAACTTGTCGAATGGCATCGCTATAGGTATATTTACTACCTATATCGACACAATCAGGCCTATCAAGCTGAAATCGAATCCCTCCGCTCCACGCCCCTCCTGCCCCCCCTCACCGCGCCTCGTTCTCCGACTCGTACCCGGGATGAAGTTCAAGCAGAGACGGCCGGCGGTCCGGCCGCGATCCGCCATCAACTCCCGGCGCCTACTCGAAGAGCTTCCGGACGGTCTTCATGGCGATGAAGAGGTGCAGACGGTCGTCGTGGAGTTCCTTGAAGCCGTTCCGGAGGTGGAACTCGCGGACGGCCTCGTGGGTGGCCTGGACCTCGACGGCGAACGCGCCGATCTCCAGCGACACCCGATAGGCCTTCTCGAGGGCGCGCACGAGGAGTCCGCAGCCCAGGCGCCGGCCCTGGACCGTGCGGTCCACGGCGAGCCGCGCGAGGCGCACGACGGGGACGGGATGGCGGGGGAAGCGCCGGGCCTCCTCGGCCGGAAGATCGGCGCCGTTGACCAGGCCCGCGGAGAGGGAAAAGTATCCCAGCACCCGGGGATCGTCCGGCCGACGGGCGATGGTGGTGCGGCTGAGGTCCAACTCCTCGTTCTGGCGGGCGAACTTCTTGAGGAACTCGTTGAGGGCGGGGACGCCGCAGTCGAAGGATTCCCGGTCGTGGCGGGCCCCCAGGGGCTCGACGATCCAGGGGAATTCCCTAGCCACGGCCCCGCCTGTAGCGGCGCGCCGCGGCCTTGAGGGCCGCCGAGGGTTCCTCGTCGGCCTCGAGGATCTCGAAGAACCGCTTCATGTCCCGCCGGGTGAGCGTGGTGGTGTGGCGCTCGGCGATGAGCGAGCGGGCCTTCTCGATGAGGATCCCCAGGGCGAAGGACGTGAGCGGCTGGCTGGCGAGGGCCGCCGCCTGCTCGAGGGTGTCCTTGTCCTCGGGGGTCAGGCGCATCTCCAGCCGCGAGGTACGATGGGCCATGGAGGCCTCCTTCCGGACGTCCATCGGACGTACATAAATGTACGGCTAATGGACGTACAGGTCAAGGAGTTCCCGGGGAATGACACCCGGGCGCCGTCGAAAGGGGACCGCCGGGACCCGCGCCGCCACGGGATGAGCCTTTTCGCCCGAATACGGCGCCCCGCAGAACGGCGAACCGCCGTTTTCCGCGGCTCGAGTTGACAACGGGCGATTCGGGGCTATGCTTCAGGCGGGGAAGGAAGTCCACACGTCGTCGTTCGGAGGGGGAAACCATGCGCAACGTACCCGTCGCTCTCGCCGTCTCTTCGGCCGTCCTCGCCATCGCCATGGCCTTCCCATGGAGATCCCGGCCGGCCACGCCGGAGCCGCCGGCGGCCGATCCCCTCAGGATCGTGGACCGCGGCGAGGGCGAGGACATCTTCGCGTGCTTCGACCGCCCCATGGTCGAGCCCGAACGCGTCGGAAGCCCCGCGCCCATCGAGGCCGACCTCCCCGGCCGCGCCTCCTGGGCCAGCGTCTCCACCGCCGTCTTCAAGCCCGACGGCGGAATCCCTCCCTCCCGCACCGTCCATGTCCGGATCGGAGAAGCCGTGGCCCTCGACGGCGCCCGACTCCCCGCCCCCGTGGCCTGGTCCTTCCGCACCGCCGGCCTCCGCATCGAGTCCCACCTCCCGGAGGTGACCGGCCTCTTCCCGAGGTTCGAACTCGCCTTCAACCGCCCGGTGGACCCCGGGGAACTGGGCCGCCACGTCACGCTCCTCCACGAGGGCCGACCCGTCCCCGCGCGCGTCTCCGGCGCCACCGTAGAAAGCTGGGAGCCCCTGCCCTTCGACTCCCCCGGCAGGCTCGTGATCAACGCGAACCTCCGCTCCGCGGACGGTGCGGTCCTGGAAAACCCGCTCGCCCACGACTTCCGGACGTGCCCCGCCCCGGCGCTCACGGGTGCGAAGGGAAAATCCTTCATCGACGCCTTCAACGAGATCGCCCTCCTCTTCAACACGGAACTCGCCGACGCGGACCTGAAACCGAAGATCGCCGTCAAGCCGCCCGTCGAGTTCAGCCTGTCGCGATGGAGACGCGAGGTCACCCTCTCCGGGAACTTCGCCGCCGGCCAATCCTACTGGGTCAGCCTCGCGGAGGGCGCCATCGACGCCTACGGGAACCTCCTGCCCCCAACCACGATGACCGTGGCGATCCCCCCCTCCGAGCCGCCCCTGCGCCCCCCCGAACAGGCCCTCTTCATCGAGCGGCGCGGCGCCGCGGCCGTCCCGCTGGAGTCCGTCAACCTGCCCCAAGCCTGGTTCCGCGTGAAGCGGCTCCCCGCGGAGCCCTGGCGGGACGCGGAGGGAGAGACGATCCTGGAAAAGACCCTGGCGGCCAACCACGAACCCAACGAGATATTCACGCACGCCGTCCCGCTCCCCGGGCCCGGCCGCTTCCTCGTCGAGGCGGGCGCGCCGGAACTCAAGGCCGGCCCCGCGGCCGTCTACCAGGCCACCAACCTCGCCCCCGCCTTCAAGCTCGGCCGCGAAAGCTCCCTGGCGTGCGTGACCGCCCTGGACGACGCGGCGCCCGTGCCCGGCGCGGAACTCAGCCTCCACGACGAGAAAGGCGCGACCCTCTGGCGCGGCGCCGCGGACGCGGACGGCCTCGCCCGCGCGCACGGCCGGGCCCAACTCCCCCGCACCCCCCGCTACCTCCCGG
>CAYNDR010000100.1:0-18752 GCA_964395295.1 uncultured Planctomycetales bacterium | reverse complement strand
ATTTCAGGCCACCGTCTGGTCCGCGTTCACCTTCCGGAATTTGGCCATCTTCTTCTTCGCCCTCGACTGGGAGCCTCGCGCGGCGCCCACGGAGGTCCCGATGGATCGCGCGATTTCCTGGTAGCCGATTCCCTGGGCCCGCGCGGAGAACACAGTCCGTTCCAGGGGGCTGAGCGCCTTCGAGACCTTCTCCATCAGGGATTCGAGCGTCTCCTTCGTCTCCAGGGGGCCGACGGGATCGTCCGCCGGGGAGGACTCCGCCTGGATCAGCGCCACCTGGGCGGCCTCGGGCGGCAGTTCCTTCTTGTCCTTCCGCAAGTGGCTCCAGAACTGTTTCCGGGCGGCCCGGTAGAGAAGGCCGTGCCAGTCGTTATTCTCCGGCGGCGTCTTCAGTCTGCCTTCTATGGCCTGCGTGTAGACCTCGATCAAGGCGTCTTTCACGGCGTCTTCGGGATCGAACCACCGGCGGCGCGACTTTCCGGGGAACCGCCGCAGCAGCCTCGGCCGGAACTGCCAGAGGAGTTCGAAGAAGCGTTGTTGGTCGTCCTTGGTCCCTGCGGCGCACTGTTTCAGGGCGGCGTTGATGTCGGTGATGAGGGATTCGGGTTCCGCGTAGCTGCTGCCGGGGGGGATCTGGCTCACGTGGGTCATCTCCTATTCTGTGGGCTCTACCCGTAAAGGCACCTTGAACCCTCGAACCGGATGAGGGTTGGGAAAAATAGTTCCGATTTTCGCCGGGCCACCCGGCTTGCCGCCCTGTGCTGGGTCTCCAATATGGAGGGCAGGATGGCCTCCCGGATCGGGAGCGGAATGCCCGAAAATAGTGTCGATTTCCTTCGGGCTCGTCCCGTCCCGGGGTTTGTGGCCTGATTCGCTTCGCATGGTCCTCTACCCCAAGGGGCACCGAAACCCCTCAAAGTGCGAGAGAGTTGGGAAAAATAATTCGTGTTGGACTCGCTTTGCCGCCGGTTCGGGCTTTTCACCCTCTATTGAAAGGGTCCCTTGACCCCTCGATCTGAAAGGGGATTGCCGGAAGATTGGTTAAAAAGCTGTGGAAGGCCCTTTCCTGCCCTTGGAAGGCCCCTTCCGAGCCGCCCGGCCTGTGCCCATGCGGGCGGCGAGGCCCTTTACCCATCCGGCAATATCCCCCCTCCCTTTCCTGCCCTTGCCCTTGGCCGCGCCGGCTTGCCCTCCGGAGCCGCCGGAGGCGGCGAAGGAGGGAGGCTCGGCCCCCTTTATCCTGTTGCTATGTGTCATGTATGCTTGAAGTAAATACAAAATGATGTACAATATGCATCTATGTCGAAGACCCTTCGATCCCGATCCGCTGGTTTCCTGGACGCGATGGCGGCCGCGAACAAATCCCTGGTGCGCGCGGAGGATGCCGTCCGCGTGACCGGCCATGATCCCCACCAGGCGGCGGTCTTTCTGGGGCAGTTGGCCCGTCGGGGCCTGCTCACCCGCCTGGACCGGGGCCTTTACGCCCTTGTCCCCTTCGGCAAGGACCGCGAATTCGGGAATCCCTTCCTGGTCGCTCATGCGTTGGCAGGGAAGGAGCCGCACTTCATCTCCCACCTGGGGGCGATGGCGTTCCACAACCTGCTCCTCCATCCCAGCCGGACCCTGCACGTTTCTGCCGTCCGATCCAGGCCCCCCCGAGAGATCGGGCCTCACCGCTTCGAGTTTGTCGTGGTCGCGAGCAAGCGGGTGTGGGGATTCCGGGAGGAGTGGGTCACGAGCAACGACCGCGCGCCGGTCAGCGACCCGGAGCGGACCATCGTGGACGCCTGCTGGCGGCCTGAACTCTGCGGGGGGATGGTCGAGGTGGCCGGGGCGCTCTGGCGTTGTCGGGCCCGACTGGAGTGGCCCAGGCTCCTCCAGTACGTGAGGCGTTTCGCCAAGTTCGCGGTCGCCCGCAGGATCGGGTTTCTTCTCGAGTCGTTGGGGCTTGAGGCGGGCGGGATCGTCAAGCCTCTCCACGACTATGCCCGGCGGAGCCGACCCTACACCCGCCTGGACACGATCCTGCCGCCGGAGGGGGAGGTGAACGCCCGTTGGCGGCTGCGGCTGAACGTCCCGGCCGCCGAGCTGGTCGGGGCCACGAGGGGCTGATGATCACGCCGCGCGAGATTTCGCATGTAGCGGAGCATGACGGCGTTCCCGAGCGGACGGTGGAGAAGGACTACGCGATCCACTGGATCATGCTGGGACTGGCGACGACGCCGCTCCATCGTCGGCTCGCCTTGAAGGGGGGCACGGCGCTCCGGGTCTGCACCTTGGACCGCTTCCGCTACTCCCAGGACATCGGACTCGCCGCGGTCAATCCCGTGTCCAAGATGGAGGCGTTTCGGGCCTTCGCTGAAGCGGGGAAGTGGATTCGCCGGGAGTCCGCGATCCAGATTCGGGTGCTGCGCGGGATGTTCTCCCCGCACGCGGACGGATTCGGCTTCGAGGTCGCGTACACCGGCCCGCTGGGGGCGATGGCGGGCCGGCGGTCGGTCAGGGTGGACGTGAGCGCTGGCGAGCGGGTCCTGTTCCATCCCGAGGAGCGGCCGGTTAACCGGCGCTATTCCGACATTCCCAGGAAGCCCCACCCCTTCTGCTATGCGCTCGACGAGATCGTCGCGGAGACGTTCCGGGGTCTCCTCGATTCCGTCCGCCGCGAGCCGTTGGACGTCCATGATCTCTGGTACCTCTTCGAGAGGGGAGGGGTTGACGTCGAGCGCCTCCGGGGCGAGTTCCGCGCCAAGGCGGAGTTCAAGAAGCTCGATCCGGCCGCCCTGGTGGAGGCGATCGGCCGGAAGGAGAAGGCCCTGGCCTTGCTGTGGGAGAAGCGCCTGGCGAACCAGATACGGGAACTCCCTCCGTTCGAAGCGGCCCTCAAGCGAGTTCGCCGGGAGGCCGTGCGATTGCAGGGAGGGGGATGAGCATCGCTGCAACCATAGGTCCGCCCCTCTTCAGAGGATCTCCCCATAGTGGGCACGGAGGAAGAGTTCGGCTTGGTAGAAGAGGCGTTGTGTCTCCTTGATGTCGGCCTTCTCTGGATGCCAGCCGTCAAGCCACTTGAGGCGCTCGTCGTCCTTCTCCCGCCCAAGAGCCACCTCGACGCACTCCTCGTAGCCCCCCACGCCCCCCGAGTCCTCTGGCGGGAATGCCCGTTTGCCTCCGATGAATTTCCGACCGAAATCGTCCGGCCAGTCCTTGGCTACGTTAACAACCTCAACGTCGTGTTCCCAGGAGTCGCCAAAGTCGTAGAGGTAGAGACAGGTCTTTCCTTTCTTGTCCCCGAAGAAGGATTTGATGGGGGTCGTCATCGCATCGGGTCCCGTTTCGTCGCCCTCGTCGCCCGGCAGTCCGGCGATCACCCGCCCCTTGGCGTCCTGGAAGGAGAAGAGGTGGCTGTTCAACCACCCGCAGGAGTCCTGGATCGCCTCGTGGAGATCCACGAAGAGGGCCTCGGTCGTGATCATGAACCTTCGCCAGATTTTTGGGGTGACGTCACGAAGCGAGACCTCGAAGACGTAGTAGTCGGGCATGCTCCACCCCCTCGGGCCCGTGGCCCACTCATACGTATAACGCTTCACTCCAAGCCTTGTGCGTCGTTCCAAATAATACGAAATATTCTTGACCTACGAGAACTTCAGATGGAACATGCAACTCCCTCGCCTCGCCCGGATCCTTTGATGGGATGGGAACGGGCGGGACGGGAATTGGTGCGGCCGGGGTTGTCGAAGGGCGTGGCCAGGGATTTCCCTGGCCGTGCTCGCTCTTTGACGCTCTGCGTCGCGCGAGTCGGGCGGTTGTCGAAGTCGCTGCCTCACCTCATGATTCACATTCGGACTCCTCGCTCCCACTCACGGCGCCGAGAAGATCGCTTGCATCGGCTCGTGGGATCGAGAAGGACGGGGGTGGGGCATGGTCAAGGACGTCCATCGTCCGGGGATGAGTGCCGGCGCCGGCGGACCCTGGTTTGACGAGGTGGGCCAGCGCTACCTCTTTCCGCCTCCCCTCATGCACCGGATCTGCGTCGGTGACCGGTATCTCCTGGCGCGAAGCCGGGTGATGATGGAAATCCTGGCCATCCTCTGCCGGATCGCGGCCAGTGACCTGACGGTCCTTCTGGAGGGAGAGACGGGCACCGGCAAGGATCTTATCGCGATGGCCCTCCACATCCTGTCGTCGAGATCCCGCGGTCCGTTCATCACCGTCAACTGCGGCGGCCTGACGGACACCATCAACGCGAGCGAACTCAACGGGCACGTTCAAGGCGCGTTCACGAGCGCCACCGCCAAGCAGAGGGGGCTCCTCCCGGCGGCCGACGGGGGAACCCTCTTCCTCAACGAGGTGGGCGAGGCGACTCCCAACCTCCAAATCAAACTCCTCGACTTCGTCCAGTACCGCCGCACTCGGTCCGTGGGGGACGAGACCTCCCGGATTGTGGACACCCGGATCGTGGCGGCCACCAACCACGATCTGGACCATCGTACCCGGGAGGGATTCTTTCGGAGGGACCTCTTCTACCGGCTGAAGGTCGTGAGGATCAAGGTGCCTCCCCTCCGGGATCGGAAGGAGGACATACCGATCCTGGCCCAGGAGTTCTTCGATGCCAGCTGCCGGGATCTCAAGAAGACCCTTCTTCCTCTGAGCAGCGAAGTCGTCGACCTCTTGATCCACCATCCGTGGCCGGGTAACGTTCGGGAGCTCGAGAACGGCCTTGTCAACCTGGTCGCCACGGCCTCGACGGACTCGATCCTTCCTTCCCAGGTCGAGGACTATCTCCGGGCCCCGGACAGGGTCCAAGTCTCAGCCAGGGGGATCCTCTCCGGCCATAAAGCCATGGAGGAGGCGGAAATCCTGGAGACCCTCAGGGCCTGTCATGGGAACAAGTCGGAGGCGGCCGCGCGCCTGGGGTTGAACCGCTCTACGCTGCATCGGAAGCTGAAAAGGATGGGGAAGGACGCGCCGGTCGTCGCTCTCGCGAAGATGTAACATCTAATTTGTATGTTGTTGCAAGGTGTGGCAAAGTGTGGCGCCACACCCTGCAACACTTTGCAACACTCGCCCCGGGAATTCCCCTGAAAAGGCGGGTCCTCCTCTGGCACGCCTGTTGCATGGGCTTGGTCCCATGCCCGGCAACGAATCCGGCAAGGCCGGCCTGGCGCCCATCTTCATCCTGGCGGATGACGACCGCGATGCCAGCGCCCAGCTCGTCCGCCTGATGGGCTCCGAGTGGTTCGTCATCCCGGTGTACGAGCCTCCCCTCATCGCCAAGTACGCCCGACAGTTCGCCACCACCGCGATTCTTCTCGCGGATCCGATCGAATACCCGCAGGGCGGCTCGGCGAGACTCCTTCAGCTCCTCCTTGATGAAGTTCGGAAACCCGTGGTGATCCTGGCCGAGGCGTGGGATCCGGGAAGGGCCGATCGGTGGAAACGGATGGGGGCCTACAACTGCATTCCTCACCCGACCCGCGTGGCGCATCGTGTCGAGGAGCTCCGGTCGCAGATGCAGGAACTGACCTTGCGCCCCGTGATTGGGATCAGATGAGAAGAATCATTGAGGAGGATTGGCGATGATCCGTGCGCCTGGGACGGACCGGCCTCGCAAGAAAGGGATCTTGGTCCTCGGATTTCTGCTTCTTTCGGTAACCCTCGCGGCCGGGACGCTCGTTGCCTTCGTCGGCTCGGGGAACTCCGTATCCATGCCCACCACTTCAGACCCTCTCGGGCCGGCCAAGATTCTGATGGCGGATGGAGATTACGCCGGGGCGGAAGGCCTCCTTCGCGGCCTCATGGCCACCGATCCGAAGGATCTCAGGATCAGGATCCTGTTGGGACGGGTGCTCATGGAGCGAGGCCATATCAAGGATGCCCAAGGTCTGTTCAATGCCCTCCACAAAGAGAAGCCGGATTCGGTGGAGGTGGTCCTGGGGCTGGGGCGGATCCACGAAAGGCTGGGGGAGATGCAGCTTGCGACCACCTGCTTCCGGCGGGCCACGGAGATGAAGAAGGATGATCCGCGGATCTGGCGCGAGCTGGGCCTCGCCCAGGAGAAGAGCGGCGACACGATGGCCGCCCTCTTCACGATCCGCCAGTCACTCAAGCTCGATCCCAGCCAGGAAGACCTGTCTCGGCTCCTCAACGACCTGGGGACGTCCCGCCAGGCGCACCTGGGCGCTCCGCAGGCCCGCCGCGGCTCGAATCCATTCGATTCCTTCGATCCCATGGACCCCCGGCCGCCCAACCCGATGGACCGCATCGAGAACCACGAGATCCCGAATCCCATGAGGGGAGTCCCCAGACCAGGAGGGAGGCCGAGGTGAATAACGAATTGTTCCTGTTGACGGTGATCCTGCTTCTTACCGGCGCGACCGCCGGTTGCGCCGGCCCTTCTGGGGATGAAGGGCGCGTGTGGCGGGATCCCAAGGGCCGGGTGATTCGGAGACTCGATCGGGAGGGCCACCGAATTCAGTACGGCTACGACGAAGCAGGGAACCTGGTCCAGGTAGAAGGCTTCGCCCGGGGTGAGGATCCGTGCGGCCACGGGATTCATTTGCATGAAGGTCCTGTCTGGGTCCATCAGTTCGAGTACGAGGGATCCCATCTGGTCGCGGAAACCGACTGCATCGGGCGGCGGAATATGGTCCCGGCGGAGGCGAAGTTGGATCCGGTGACGGGAACAACGCTCAAAGGACACGTTCATATGGGTGATCCGGAGTTCAGGATCTCCGCTCTTCAAGGATTCTGGCGCACGGTCTTTGAATACGGCGAGGCTGGACGCATTTACTCCACGCGCAGGGAAGAAGTTCTTCCTGGGAGATCCGCATGGAAGTGAGCCCCAGGCTGACGCGCCCGCAGTGGGAACGCCTCCTTGGAGAGGCGCCAAGCGCCGACATCGGCGAAAGGCAGGGCTCATGACGCTGCGGGTGGGGGTCGCGATCGGACCTGCTTCCGGGGCGATTCTGGCGGTCCATCGGAACGGCGCTGAGTCGAAGATCCTCTTCCACCATGAGGTGGCGCGGCCGGAAGGTCGGAAGTCCTGGGAGATCCTCGAGGAACTCCTCTCCGCGCTCCCCCGTGATCTCGGCAAGGCCCCCGTCTCCCTGGCCCTTTCGTCTGGCGAATTCGCCTGTGCCGACGCCTGGGCGCCCCCGGAAGGGCTCAAACGATCGGCCCTCGAAACGCTGGCCCCCGCCCTCTGCGAGGCCCGCTGCGCCGGCGAAACCCTGGAAGACCTCTCCCTCGACGTCGTCCTCGGGGAGAAGTCCATCCATGCGGTGGCGCTCTCGAACGAGGTCCTCGAAGGGCTCCGCCGCGTCGCCGCTGCCAGGGGGATTCCGATCCACCTCGTGACCGCGATCCCACCAGTCCTGGCGGGCGTCTTCTCGGGCAAGGACGAACTCCACGTCCTCTCCGGGGGCGAAGGGATAGAAGTCCGCCGGGAAGGGGGTGTCGTCTCCTGGCGTTCCTATCCGCTCGATCCCCCTGAGTGCGTATCCCCCAACGGTGCCCTTCAGTGGGGGGGGATCGTCATCCCTGCCGACCGAATTCCCGCCTTCGCCGCTGCCGTCGCGGAGCCGGACGGACTCCCGAATGCCCTCCGGGGGGCCCCGGATGCGCCCCGGTCCTTCTTGTCGCGCTACCTCAGACCGCTTCTCGGGCTCGGGGCGGCCGTGGCGCTCTTCCTCGGGACGCTTGCCTTCTCGTTCCACCGGAGGACCGACTCCCTCCGTGCGGAGGTGGAAGGACTCTCCAGGGACGAGGAGGGATTTCAGCGGACCCACCTCCCAGGGCGGAGTTCCAAGGGTCCGGACCTTCTCCGCGCCATGAACGACCGGCTCCGCGAGGCTGGGGAAAGCCCCTCGGGATCGGAATTCCCCTCCGCGCTCTCCTTCTGGATCGAGATCGCCCGCCAGATGCCCGACGTCGAGGCGATGGGGATGGCGCTCGAAAGCCTGGACCTCTCACCCGAGGGGGGCCGCCTGAGCGCGGCGGTGATCCCCGTTGCGGGGGACGAGCTCCGGAACGCCGCGCTCCTGGAGGGATCGCTGAACAAGTCCCCCCGCATGACGGCCCGAGGGGACTACGAACGTCGGGAAAAGGATCTCCAGGTCCGGCTGCGTATTGAATTCCGGCCCGATCGGGATCCGGGAGGCAGCCGATGATCGCACGGAAGAAAGGCCTCCGGATCATCGCGGCCGGCGTCGCCGCCGCTGTGGCCGGCGCGGGAATCCTGGTCCTCGGGGAATACGTCGCCTTCGCGCGGGCGCTGGCAGCCCGGGACTCATCGTCCTGGAGGCTTGCGGAGGCCCAGCGCATCGTCGACCGGCATCCCCAGGCCTTCGGCTCAGCCCGGGCGGCAGGCGTGGAGGTCTCCCTCAAGACCGTCGTCCAGGAGGCGGCAGGGAAGCACGGCGTCCCGATCGCCTCCCTCTCCGAGGTCGAACGCGAGGCCGGGAAGGGCCGACGGGAGCGCCATGTGGTGACGCGCCTCGTGCGGGCGGAGCACCCGAAGCTCGTCGCGTTCCTTTCGGACCTGGAAGAGAAAGGGGGTGGGGCCAAGGTCAAGGAACTCCACCTCCGACCCTCCAAGGACCAGACGAGGGTCTACGAGGAGGCCGAGGTCACCCTCTCCAGGATCTTCTCCTCCCCTGGAGGCCGCCCATGAGGAGACGCTCCCGCGGGGCGGTCCTGGTCCTGGTGCTTGGCGCGGTCGCGATCCTCGCGGCCGTCGCGGTCGAGCTTGCCGCCCGGGCGAACGTGGACGTGATGCTCGCCGCCCGGAGTTCGCGCGAAGGGGCCTACCGGAGGCTGTTCGACGCCGGCGCCTCGGTCGGCTGGGGGATGCTGGTGGAACCCGAAGTCGCGACCTACGACGGGTGGGGGGAGTCCTGGAACCGGGAGATCGCCTTCAGCCTCGCCCCTGGCGAGACCGCGACCGTCCGGGTGGCCGACGAGAGCGGCAAGATCAACATCGCCCGGGATGGCGACCGCGCGCGCCTCGGACGGATGGTCGGGCGGCTCTTCGAGTACCTCCGGAAGTACGAAGCGGGGGACACGAGGCGCTGGCGGGAGGTGGAATCCAGGATCTGGGCGCGGCTGGGATTGGGGACCGCCGAGGAAGGCGGGGAGCGGACCAAACCCGAATCCCTCCTCACCCTCGACGGCCTCCGGGAGGCCGGCCTGGGAGCGGAGGACCTCTTCGGAAAGCGGGGGCTCTCCCGCTACCTCACCTGCTTCGGGGACGGCAAGATCAACCTGAACACCGCTCCACGGGCCGTCCTCTACGCGCTGGATGAGGAGTTCGACGCCGCGATTGTCGACCGGATCGCCCAATATCGGGGTGACCCCGATGGCGGGGAGGGGGTCTACAAGCCGTTCGAGGAGCCCAAGGACCTGCGGCTCGTCGAAGGCATGGTGGAGCACGCCTTCACCGACGGCCGGTCCCGCGTCGTCCGCGACCTCTTCCTCAAGGTCCAGAGTCTCGTGACCGTGCGGTCAAGCGCCTTCTCGGTGCGGATCTCCGCGCGGGTGGGCGACCGCGGGCGCGACGCCTGGGTCTTCTTCGAGCCCAAGAGGATCGATCGCGCGGGGGATCCCCCCCGCCGATCGCTCCGGCGCCTGGCCTTCGAGGAGATCCTGCCATGAACCGGAAGCGGGAAAGGCTCATCGGGCGCGGGATCTGGGGCCTGGCCGCCTTCCTCACCCTCGGCGCGCTCGCCGTCGCCGCCCACGCCGTCTTCGCCCCCCCTGGAGTGGGGCCCCCTCGGACCGCGAAGGGCCCCGCGGCGGCGAAGGTCGAAGGCCGCCGGTCCGAAACGCAGGATGTCGTCATGCTGGCCCGCCGCAAGATGTCGAAGGCCATCGTGAAGCCCGTCGTGGCGCCGCCCGCCCCACCGCCCAAGCCTCCCGCCCCGCCGCTTGAGACGGTCGCCCGCCTGGCGGGGATCATGGACTTCGGCGCCGGCGTCCCCAAGGAGGCCTTCATCGAGACGCGCGCGGGAGGCCGCACGAAGGCCTACAAGGCGGGGGACGCGATCGAAGGATTGAAAGCGGTCGTCAAGGCGGTCACCGACACGGTGCTGGTGGAGTACGACGGGAAACTCTGGAGGCTCTCCCAGCGGGGCGCCGAGGTCGTTGCCGAGGCCGAACCGCCCGGGGTTTCCGGGAAGAAAGAGCAGGAGGGGCCGAAACCGTGAACCGACATAGCAGGATCCTGCTCGCGGCCCCCCTCGTCATGTCCCTGGGTCTCCTCCTTGGTGCCCAGGACGCGGCGAAGCCTCCCTTGCCGGTCCCGGCCCGTCAGGAGGAGAAGGTCCAGGTCAACTTCATGGGGATGGAACTCGAGACGATCGCCCAGCAGGTGGAGCGCGTGACGAAGAAGAGCTTCCTCTTCCAGGAACAGGCCCTCCGGGGGAAGAAGGTGACCCTGAAGTCGGAGACGCCCATCACGCCGGACGAGTTCTACCGGGTCTTCCAGACCGTCTGCCTCATGCACGGCCTCATGCTCGTGCCGGTGAAGGGCGAGAACATCAACCTCGTCAAGATCGTCCAGACCCAGCAGGCGCAGAAGGAACCGGGGATGCACCCCATCCTGACGCGCGGGGACCCCCTCCCGGCGGGGGACACCCTCATCTACTACCTCCTGGCCCCGCAGCACATCTCGTCCGCGAGGGCGATGACGGTCCTCTCTTCCGCGCTGTCTTCCTCGGCGGTGCTCCAGCAGGTCGCCGGCTCCGAACTTATCCTCGTTGTCGACGTCGCCTCGGCCATCGGGCGCGCGGAGAAGCTCCTTTCGCTCATTGACGTCCCCTCGGAACGGGTGGCCACCTCGACCCTCATGCTCCAGCATCTCTCCGTCTCCCAGGCCAAGGCGCAGCTTTCCGACTACACCCAGGCCCAAGAGAAGGCGGCGACAGGGGAGACGGGCAAGTCCAAGCTCGTGGTGCTCCTCGACGATCGCCTGAACACCCTGGACCTCATCGGCCCTGAACCCGAGGTGAAGCGTGCGGAGGAGTACCTGAAACGGATCGACCGCGAACTCCCCCCCGCCCGCCGGACCATCCAGTACTACAAGCTCAAGAACGTCCCCGCCGCCGACGTTGCCGACACGGTCCGCCAACTCCTGGGATTGGCCGTAGCCGCCCGCGAGGCCGAGGCGATCTCGGCCAACGGCCCGCAGAATCCCCAGGGGAACCGACCCCCTTCGCCGCTCGCCGGTCAACCGATCCCCCCCCAGCCTTTCGTCACTGCCCCGGCCCCGCCGGGGCCCGAGACCCCCAAGGCCGAAGGGGCCCGGCCCCCTCAGCCCCCGCCCCGGTCCGCCGCGGCGCCCGCGCCGGGGACTCTCGGGCCCAGGAGCGACCTTGAGGTCCTGGCGCTCGAGGGCCAGAACATGCTCGTCGTCATCGGGACCCAGACGGTCCACGACGAGGTGAAGCGGATCCTGGATAGCCTCGACCGGAGGAAGGGCCAGGTGCTCATCGAGGTCGCGATCCTCCAGGTGACGGGAGACGACTCCCTCGACTTCGGTATCGAATTCCTCGCGGAAGACACTAAAGGTGACGGCGCCATCGTCTCGGGGGGCACCGGCTATGGGCTAGGGACACAGGCCGGTCCCTCGGGGAGCGGATTTCCCACGGTCCAGACCCTCTCCGGCTTCACTGGGGGGGCGGTACGGTACCTGAAGCCCGACGACATCTCGGTGCTCGTCCGGGCGCTGGCCACCAAGTCCAAGGTCAACATCCTGTCGCAGCCGCTCCTCCTCGTGAACGACAACGAATCCGCGGACTTCACGACGAAGGTGAGCGAACCTACGGTCGCCATCTCCCAGGGGACGGCGAGCACCGTGACCTCCTTCGCCGGGTTCGCCGAGGCCGCCACCAGCCTCAAGATCATGCCCCAGATCTCCCCCGAGGGATACATCAACCTCAAGATCACCCAGAACTTCGAGGAGTTCAACGGGCAGGCCAGCTCCGGCATCCCCCCTCCGAAGGTCTCCAACAGCGTCACCACCATCATCACCGTCCCGGACCGCTACACCGCCATCCTGGGCGGCTTCATGCGCGACGCTGCCACGGAGTCCCGCAGCGGCATCCCCATCCTCATGGATGTGCCCATCGTCGGGGCCCTCACCGGCCGCACCACGAACAAGCTTACCAAGAGCCGCCTCTACCTCTTCGTCCGCCCCCGCATCCTCACCGTGGACGGTTTCGCCGATCTCAAGAAGGTCTCGAAGGAGAAGGTGCAGGACGTCCGGAGGTTCACCCGCGGATCGAGCATCGAGGCCGATGTCGGGGACGCGATTTATCCGATTCCGGGGCCGGACGTGAAGGAAGTCCCGCTCCCCTTCGGCGAGGAGGAACCCCGGGAATGAGCTCCGTGGATCTCGCCCAGGCCAAGGTCCCGCCCGAGTTCCTCGAGCGGATCCCCCTGCGCTTTGCCCGGGAACACGGGGTCGTCGCCGTGGGCCGCAAGGAAAACGGGATCTACCTGCTGGCGCTCGGGAACAAGGACCGGCTGTGGGCCGCCGACCGGGTGGCCTACAAGCTCGGGCGCCGCTCCGAGGTGGTCCTCGCGGGTGAAGACGAGATCCTCAAGCTCATCAACCACGCCTACCACGCGGAGGCCAAGGAGATCTCCCAGGTGGCCGAGGAGCGCAGCCCCGATCTCGAGACCGGCGAGGTGGTCCTCGCCGAGGACGTCCTCGAACTCGACGAGAAGGCCCCGGCGGTCAAGCTCGTCCACGCGATGCTGCTGCAGGCGATCCGGCAGAGGGCGAGCGACATCCACCTGGAGCCCTCCGAAGGGACGCTCCGCATCCGCTTCCGCATCGACGGCGTCCTCTACGACCGGGTCTCCCTCTCCAAGGAGATCCAGGAAGGGATCACGAGCCGCATCAAGGTGATGGGGCGGCTGGACATCGCGGAACGCCGGCTCCCCCAGGACGGCGGCGTGACCGTGCGGGTGGGGGAGCGGAGGATCGACCTCCGGATCGCGACCCTCCCGAGCCAGTTCGGGGAACGAGTGGTCCTCCGGCTCCTCGATAAATCCACGGGGCTCCTCGCGCTCGGGCACCTGGGATGGACCGAGGCCCAGCTTGCCATCGTCCGGCGGATCCTCCGCCTCTCCCACGGGATCGTCCTCGTGACCGGTCCCACGGGGAGCGGGAAGACCACCACCCTTTACGCGATGCTTTCGGATCTCAACTCCGCCGACCTCAACATCCTCACCCTCGAGGACCCGGTCGAATACCAGCTCCCCGGCATCACCCAGACGCAGGTGTCCGAGAAGAAGGGCCTGACCTTCTCCAAGGGCCTCCGTTCGCTCGTCCGGCAGGACCCGGACATCATCATGGTGGGGGAGGTCCGGGACCTCGAAACCGCGACGATCGCGATCCAGTCGTCCCTGACGGGGCACCTGGTCTTCTCGACGCTCCACACGAACGACGCCCCGAGCTCCGTCACGCGCCTTCTCGACCTGGGAGTGGAACCGTACCTGGTGGCCAGTTCGGTCGTGGCGATCCTGGCGCAGCGGCTGGTGCGGACCGTCTGCCCGGCGTGCAAGGAGACCGTGCCGCTCGACCTCGAGGCCGTCCGGGCGGCCGGCTGGTCCGAGGAGGATCTTACGACGCTGGCGGGGACGGAGGGCTTGAGGGTGGCCCGGGGGAAGGGGTGTCCCTCGTGCTTCGGGACGGGATTCTCAGGCCGGGTCGCGATCTTCGAGATCCTGACCATGACCGACAAGGTGCGCGACCTCGTGCAGCGGAGGGCCCCGGCGAGCGAGATCAGGCGGGCCGCCTTGGCCCAGGGATTCTTTACGCTCCGTCAGGGCGGCCTGAACCTCGTCAAGGCCGGCTCGACGACATTGGAGGAGGTCTGGTCCGTCACCCAGACGGACCTCGGATAGCCCATGCTCTACCGATACGACGCGATGGACCTCACGGGGAAGGCCGCGAGCGGCACGGCCGAGGCGGGATCGCCCGCCGACGCCCGCGCCCAGCTCCGGGACCGGGGCCTCATGGCCTTCCGGATGGAAGAGGCCGTCCCCGTCCCGGAGGGGGGCCGGCCGGCGAGGCGGGGGGGTAGGATTTCCTGGCTCAACCTGTCGGGGAGGAAACTAGATCTTCTCTCCCAGCACACTCGGGAACTGGCGCTCCTCCTCCGGACGGGCGTGCCCCCCGTCCAGGCCCTCGGGGTTCTGGCCGCCCAGGTGGAGGACGCGGCCTTTCGCCGAATCCTCGAGGACATCGCCTCCCGCGTGAGGGAAGGGGAGGCGCTCGACGGGGCCTTCGCCGCCCACCCCGGGTATTTCACCGACCTTTACGTCCATGTCGTCCGGGCGGGAACCCAGATGGGGGAATTGCCGCGGGTCCTGGCCAGCCTCTCGGCCTACTATCAGCGCCAGAAGAAACTTCGCGACCGGGTCGTCTCGGCCCTCACCTACCCGGCGCTCATGAGCCTGGTGGGACTCCTGGTCCTGATCTTTCTCCTGACATTCGTGGTCCCCCGGGTGACGGCCGTCCTTCTCGAGCAGAAGAAGTCGCTCCCGTGGCCCACGGAGGTACTGCTCCTGGCCAGCGGATTCGTCACCGAATGGTGGTGGGCGGCCCTGGGAGGCGTGGCGATCCTGGGAATCATCGCCCGGCGGCTCCTCGGCACCGACATCGGGCAAAGGCTGGCGGACCGGGCGACCCTGCGTCTTCCGATTGTGGGGAAGCTCTTCAGGAAACAGGCCGTCGCCCGGTGGGCGGGGACCATGAGCAACCTCCTGGCCTCGGGAATCCCCGTCGCCCAGGCCCTGTCGATCGTGCGGGGGGCCGTGGGAAATCGGGCGCTGGCGGACGAGGTGGGCCGCCTGGAGAAAGAAGTCCTGGAGGGATCGAGCCTCTCCGGGGCGCTCAAGCGAAGCCGGCTCCTCCCCCCCTCCGTGGGCTTCATGGCCGGCGTGGGGGAGGAGGCGGGGGACCTGGAGGGCGTGCTCCGCGAAGTGGCCCAGAACTACGACGAGGAGGTCGAGGTCGTATCCGGGCGGCTGACGGAGATCCTCAATCCCGTCCTCGTCGTCTTCCTGGGGCTCATCGTCGGATTCATCGTCGCGGCGATCCTCCTTCCCATCACGGACTTTTCGAAGATTCAGTGAATGTCGTGCGAAAGGGCTGAACCATGGACCGAACCAGTGGGGCCAGAAGACCGGCCGATGGCGGCTTCACCCTCGTCGAGATGATCGTCGTCATCGCCATCATCGGGATCCTGGCGACCCTCCTCGTGGTCCGCTACTCGGGGCAGACCGACCAGGCCAAGGTGGCGGCCGCCAAGTCCCAGATCGCCCAGCTCGAATCGGCGGTCATCTCCTTCCAGGCCCACAACGGACGCCTCCCCTCGTCGCTCCAGGATCTCGTGGATCGGCCTTCGGAGGCCCTCAACTGGCAGGAGGGCGGATACCTGAAGGGGAAGTCGGTCCCCAAGGACCCCTGGGGACACGAATACATCTATCGCACGGTCGCCCGCCGGTTCGAGATTGCCTGCCTCGGCGCGGACGGCCAGGAGGGAGGGACAGGGCTCGACGCAGACCTGTCGAACGAAGGGACGGAGACGGCCAAGTGAACGGACGGAAACAAATGCGCGTTTACGGCCCCGGGGCCGGCTTCACCCTGATCGAGCTCTCGGTGGCCCTCGCGATCGCGATCGTCGTGACGGGGGTCGTCATCGTCCGCGTGGGGGGATGGTCCTCAAGGCAGGAACTCCGGAACTCGGCCCGCGCCCTGGGGAACGTGATCCGGACCTACCGGGAGAAGGCCCAGCTTGAGGAGAGGCCCTACCTTCTCGTTCTCGACCGTGAGGGGGGAACCTACGGCGTGCGGATTCCCGCGGAAGGCCCCTGGCCCTCCCGTGAGGAGGAGGTCCGCAAGGGCCGTCTGGGCCCGGGGCGATCCTTCAAGAGGATCACGATCGGCGGGGTGGACGCCCAGGATAAGGTGGTCCTTCTCTTCGGGACAAGGGGAATCCTCCCCGAGACCCAGATCGTGGTCCGGGACACCCAGGACGAGGAGATCCTGCTCGTCGTCGGGGCCCTCACGAACGAGGTGACCTATGCGGAAAAGCCGTAGCGCGGGATTCACCCTCGTCGAGGTCCTCGTGGCCCTCGGGATCGCGGGGGGGACGCTCGTCCTGGTCCTCTCCTCCAACAATGCCAGCCTCCGTCAGAGCCTTTCGGCCCGGGAGGAGGTCCGCCTGGAGCGCGCCGCGGAGTCGAAGTTCGAGGAATGCGTCCTCGGCCTCGAGCCGGCCTCCCGTGGCGAACTGACGGGATTGGAGGGGTGGTCCTGGGAGGCGGTTCGCGCGCCGACGCACGTGGCTGACCTCAAGCACCTGAAGCGCGTGACTTTCTACGTGTACCGGCCGGACGGTTCCCGGGCGCTGGAGCGCACGGCGCTCGTGCACGCATGGGAGAGGGCCAGGTGAAGACGAACGCGAGGGGTTTCACTCTGGTCGAAATGGTAGTCGCGGTCGCCGTCTCGACCACGCTCGTCGCAGGCGTCTATTCGGCCCTGGTCTCGACGACGAACACGGCCGACCGCCAGCAGGAGTCCGCCGTCGTCGAGGCCGGCCGGACGCGGGCCATCGAACTCCTCAGGGGAGACCTCCGCGGGCGGGCCAAACTCAAGGTCGAGACCGTCCCGGCCCGTGGAGGAGCGGAACCGGGGACGCTTATGGTCTTTGCGACGACCTCGGATTCGCTCGGGGGCGATGTCCTCAAGCGGTCCGTCGGAGAGCTCCGCTACACGGCTTCATCGGAGGGGCTCAAGCGCCGGGAGGGCGATGGCGTGCAGGCGGCGGAGATCACGCTCGCCCGGGAACCCGTCGTCCTCGAGTTCTGGAGCGAAGGCCTGTGGCGGAAATCGCCCAAGGGCGAGGTCCTGGCGATCCGGGCGAAGTTCGTCAATCCTTCGGAGATCGTCGCGATGCGGTAAGCCCCGGGGAGGGAACGACCTGTGATGATGGAGTCGGGGCGGAAGGACGGGTTACTTGCCCTTGGGCGCCTTGAGGATCCTCTCGAGCTCCGCTTCGAGGGCCTTGCGGTCGGGCCAGTCCTGGGGGGCGATCTCAAGCGCCTTCCTGAAGTCCGCGACGGCGCCGTCGACGTCGCCTTTCTTCGCGCGCGAGGATCCGCGGGCGGCGTAGGCCCGGGCGTAGGAGGGGCTGAGGCGGATGGCCTCGTCGCAGTCGGCGATCGATCCGTCGAGGTCTCCTTTGCGGAACCGCGCGAGGCCCCGGTTGCAGCGGGCTTCCGCGAAGGCGGGGGAGATCGCCAGGCACGCATCGAAGTCGGCGACCGCGGCGTCGAGGTCGCCCTTCCTCAGATAGGCCACCCCGCGGTTGTTGTAGGCCTTGGCCATCCGGGGATCTTCCTGGAGGACGAGCGTGTAGTCGGCGATCGCGGCGTCGAATTGGCCCTCCTCAAAACGGAGATTGGCCCTCCGGTACGCCTCGCCCGGATGGGTCGTGGTGCAGGCCCCGAGCGCGAGGGCGCATCCCCCGAGGAGAAGGAGCCACGCGAGGTTCTTCATCACCGTCCCAGTAAAGGACATCCTATCCCATCTTCTCCGGCAGGGTCAAAAGATTCCCAAGAACCGTGTCGGGGTCGGAGATTCGAACCGTGATGAACATCCTGGTGACGGAACGGGACGAGAAGATCCGATTCTCGATCGCGGAGCGCCTCGGGAGGGAAGGGTACGGCGTCATTGCCGTCCAGGAGGCCGAGTCCGCCTCGACTGTCCTCGGTCAGGACCGTTTAGCCGCGGCCCTCCTCGACCTCGAAAGCCCCGGCATGGATGGTCTTGAACTCCTCGGGAAGATCCGCGAGAAGGCCCCCGACCTCCCGGTCTTCATCCTGGCGAACGGATCCCCGCCCGAGAAACTGGAACGCGCGCTCAAGATGGGCGCCCTGGAGTGCTTCCCGAAGCCCCTGAGGCTCGACGACCTCGCCGCGTCCTTGAAGCGGATTCTCGGCCCCTCTCCCGCGCCTCCGGGGACGGCCGAAGAGGGCGGTCCCCCGCCGGAGGCGCAGCCGGAATCCCCCGAGGTCGTCTGGAGCGATGCCACACGTCCTATCTACGAACAACTCCAGTGCGCCGCCCGATGCGACGCGACGGTGCTTATCACCGGAGAGACCGGCACCGGCAAGGAAGTGGCCGCCCGGACGATCCATGATCTTTCGCGCCGCCGGCACCGTCCCCTCCTGGCCGTCAACTGCGCGGCCCTCTCGGCGGGGCTCCTGGAGAGCGAACTCTTCGGTCACGAGAAGGGGGCGTTCACGGGGGCGGACCGCCAGCGGCTCGGACGCTTCGAAATCGCCGACGGCGGGACGGTGCTTCTCGACGAGGTGGCCGAGCTCGGTCCCGACCTCCAGGCGAAGATTCTCCGGGTCCTGCAGGAGCACTCCTTCGAACGGGTGGGCTCCAGCATCAACCGGAAGATCGATGTCCGCGTCATCGCCATTACGAACAAGGACCTCCCGGCGGAGACCGCCCAGGGGCGGTTCCGCAAGGACCTCTATTATCGCCTGAATGTCCTCCACGTGGGAATGCCCCCCATCCGGGACCGCCGCTCCGAGGTGCCTCTTTTCATCGAGCACTTCCTCCGGCCCCTGGGAAAGCGGATGAGCCCCGAGGCCGTCCGGAAGATGGGCGAATTCCACTGGCCGGGGAACGTGCGCGAGCTCAAGAACATCATCGAGCGGCTGGTCATCAT
>CAYNDR010000099.1:12893-18822 GCA_964395295.1 uncultured Planctomycetales bacterium | reverse complement strand
GGCGGCGGCCCCCCATTGAACCGCTCAAGGAAACGGAGGCGAGAGCCATGACGAAGGCGGGAAGGTCCGTGGTCCTGGCGGTCGCGCTGGGGCTGGCAGGGAACGCCGGCGCGCAGGCCGCGGCACAGGCCCGGAAGGCGGACTTCGAGGCCAGGCCCGCGGCGGCGAAGGCCGGCCGCGGGGCGAAGCTCACCTTTTCCATCACGGCCCCCGCGGACGTGGAGGTGGCCGTCCTGGACGCCAAGGGCAAAGTCGTCCGGCACCTCGCCGCCGGCGCCCTGGGCGGACCGAATCCGCCGCCCCAGCCCCTCCGGCCGGGCCTTTCCCAGGCGCTGGAGTGGGACGGGAACGACGACCTGGGCAAGCCCGCCGCGGACGGCCCCGCCAGGTTCCGCGTCCGGATCGGAATGGGGCTGAGGCTGGGAGGATTCATCGGCGACACCGAGGCGGAACCCGCCGACGCGCGCGTGTACGGTCTCGCGACCGACGACCGGGGCCTCGTCTACGCCGCCTACGGCATCGGCTACGGCGACCGCTACTTCACGATCAAGGCCTACGACCGGGACGGGAAGTACGTCAGGACGATCTTTCCCTATCCGGCGAACCTCAAGCTCGACGAGGTGGCCGGCTTCGCCCCCCAGACCCCCCGGGACGGCAGGCTCAATCCCCCGCAATTCAACGGGCGCCTCCCCTGGATCTACCCGGGATCGATGGGCGGCCTGATGGGCAACCGCGTCTCGGACGGCGTCCTCCGGCTCACCGACGGATCGGGGCGCCTCTGCCGTCTCCGCGCCTCCGACGGCGCGTGCGTGTCGTGGGGCGGCGGCAAGCCCCCCGCGCCCGCCGCCCAGGGTCCGGTCTGCTGGGCGGCCTCGCCCGACGGGAAGACCCTCTACCTCGCCGGGTGGGCCCACCCGGGGCGGGGAGAGCCGGACGGGCAGATCTTCAAGGTCGACGCGGCCACGGGGGAACGCGCCAGGTTCGCGAAGATCGACGTCCCCGCCGACAGCTTCTGGCTGGCGGAGAAGAACGGCTGGTACCACTTCACGAACTGGGGCCGGAAGAACGGGATCTCCGCGTTCCACGGCCTGGCGGTGGACGGCGAGGGCCGGGTGTACGCCTGCGACCGCGTGAACCACCGCGTCGCCGTCTACGATCCGGAGGGGAAACTGCTCGGATCGACTCCGGTGGAACACCCCGACCACGTCGCCCTGGGTCCCGAGCGCGGCGAGCTCTACGTGACCACCCGGAAGGTGCTCGACGGGTACAAGGCCCGGAACGAGATCGCGGTCCTCAGGCTGTCGGGATGGAACGAGGGGAAGGTCGCGGCCAGGCTGGTCCTGAACGGGACCAATGCGCCCTCGATGGCGGTCGACGCCTCGAGGAAGCCCGCCGTGATCTGGCTGAGCAACGTGGATGAACGGGGAGGCGTGACCCGCATCGAGGACCGGGGCGCGGAGTTCGCGGTCACGGGAAGGCTGGGGAAAGGCGCCTGGGTGATGCCGGTCAAGGTCTGGGCCGACCCGTTCGGCGACGACGTGATCACGAGCAACGGCTGGAGCGCGTTGAGCCGTTTCAACGGCCTGACCGGGGAGCCGCGGAAGTTCCCGATCCTGGGGATGGACCTGGCCTTCGGACCGGACGGCAGTTATCACGTGTACGGACAGAAGGGCTGGCACGAGCTGGTGGCCCGGTTCGACCGCGATTTCAATCCCCTGCCGTTCCCCGCCACCGGGAAGAACACGACCACGATGGCCGCCACGGGGAAGGATGTCTACGGCCGCTACGGCCACGGGTGGTGCAACAAGGGCCTGGCGGTCGGGCCCGACGGCCGCATCTACGTGTACAACATGTACGACTGGAACAAGTACTTCATCAACGTGTGGGACGCCTCGGGAAAGGCGGAGAAGCACGGCCGCGTGGCCGACGGCCTGATCGGCCCGCTGGATCCCCAGGGCGGGGGCGTCGCCGTCGATTTCAAGGGCAACGTCTACGTCGGGATGGCCGGCCTTCCCCCGGGCGTCCCGGGAGGGGCCAAGGGAGTCGGCAGTGTCGTCAAGTTCGGCCCGGAGGGCGGCGGGTACGGGCCGGGCGGCGGGGAAGCGGGGATCGAGTGGAAGGGTAGCTCCGTGGGGAAGCGCGTGGAGGGGGGCCTGAGGGCGTATCCGGGGCTCGCCCTTCAGACCTGGGAAGGCTGTGTGTGCAAGGAGGCGCGGTTCGACCTGGACGGGTACGGCCGGCTGTACGTCCCGAACGCCGCCGCGTACTCCGTGGGGATCGTGGACAACGCCGGCAACGAGATCGCGCGGTTCGGGCATTACGGGAACGCGGATTCCCGGGGGCGCGGGAGCGCGATCCCCGATCCTCCCATCCCTTTCGGCTTCCCGATGGCGGTGAGCGCGGGGCAGATCGAGGCCGGCCGGCTCTACGTGGCGGACCTCCTCAACCAGCGCGTCGCCCGCCTCGATGTCGTCTACGGTTCGGAAGAGTCCTGCCCGGCGAGATAGCCGGAGTCAGGCCTTCCGCTCCAGCTCCCGCAGGAGCGGCCCCACCCGCTCCATGGGCAGGCCGATCACGTTCGTGACCGAGCCCTCGATCCTCTCGATGAGCGGGTCGTCCTCGGGCTCGATCGCGTAGCCGCCGGCGAAGCGCGTGGGATCGTAGCGCTTGAGGATCTTCTCCACGGGCGGGTCCGGCCGCAGGGTCACGCGCGAGGTCACGTAGCGCTCGATCCGGAAGCGGTCCTTCCGGAGGACCACGCCCGTCCCCAGCACGTGGGTCCGCCCCGCCAGGAGCGTGAGGAGCCGGACGGCCGCCTTGCGGTCCCGCGGCTTTCCGTATATCTTACCGCCGTACGCGATCATCGTGTCCGCGGCCAGGACCCACGTGTCGGGGTGCCGCCGCGCCACGGCGTCGGCCTTGAGCCGGGCGTTGGCCAGCACCGTCTCCCGGAGCGTGCGGCGGCGGACCTCGCGGACGCCGGACGGCACGACCTTGAAGCGGAATCCCTTGAGGAGCTCCCGCCGCGCGGCCGAGGACGAGGCCAGGATGAACATGGGCGAGATTCTAAACCCCGGGGGCGCCGGGCTCAAACATAAGATCTTCCTCGCGCCGATGGCGGGGTGCGCGGACCTGGCGTTCCGCCGGGTGGCGCGCCGCCTGGGCTGTCCCTTCGCCTTCGCGGAGATGGTCAAGGACCGCCCGGTCCTCGAGGGGAACCGGCGGACGCTCGAGATGCTGAGGACGAACCCCGCGGACCGGCCGCTCGGGATGCAGATCCTGGGCCGCGAACCCGCGCTCCTGCGGGAGGCGGCCCGGCGCCTGGAGGGGCTGGGGGCGGAAATCATCGACATCAACCTCGGCTGTCCGGTCCCCAAGGTCGTCAAGGCGGGCTGCGGCGCGGCCCTCCTCCGGGAGCCGGACCAGGTGGGGCGGATCCTCGAGGCCGTGGTCCCGGCCGTCCGCGTGCCCGTGACGGTCAAGATACGGTCGGGCTTCGAGGAGGGGGACGACGAGGGATTCCTCCGGGTGGCCCGGGTCGCCGCGGCGGGCGGGGCGGCGGCCGTCACGGTGCACGGCCGTTCCCGGGCCCAGCTCAACCGGGGGCTGGCGAGCCTGGAGGCGATCCGCGCCGTGAAGGAGGCGGTCTCCGTCCCGGTCATCGGCAACGGCGGCATCCGCACGGGGGCCGACGCCCGGCGGATGGCGGAGGCCACGGGCTGTGACGGCGTGATGGTGGCGCGGGGGGCGCTGGGGAACCCGTGGATCTTCCGGGAGGTCGCGGCGGCCCTGGAGGGGCGGGAGGCGCCGCCGCCCCCGGCCGTCGCGGAGCGCGCGGCGGTCCTGCGGGAGCACTTCGAGCTCCTGCGCGGGCTCTACGGGGACGACCGGGCCTGCCGGATCGGGCGGAAGGTCTTCCACTGGCACGTGAAGGGGGCGGCGGGATCGGCCGCGCTCCGGGAGCGGGGGAACGCGATCGCGACGCCCGGGCAGTTCGAGGAGCTGGTCCGGGTGTTCGAGGCTAGTCCGTGAGGCGCGGGTTGGGGTCGCGGGGCAGGCGCTCGCGGACCTCGACGTTCTCGTACTCCTTGACCTGCTCGGAGTTGAACTCCTTGCCGCACTCGTAGCTGGTGCAGCGGTACTCCTTGGCGTCCATGGGGCTGAAGGCGTTGATCTCGTTCTTCTTGACCCGGCTGCCGCCGCAGAAGGGGCACTTGGCGCGCTGCCAGTACTTCTTGGGCGCCTCGGTGGCGGAGACCGTCTCGCCGGTGACCGCGTCGACCACGACCTTCTTGGGCTTGATGCGGCCGGCCTTCTCGTCCTTGCATCGGTGGCAGAACTTGCCGAATCCGACGTGCTTGCACTCGAAGACGTTCTGCTGGCGGCGGCGCTTGTGGGCCATGGTCGACCTCCGGATAATCCCTTGCGGGGGGCTATACTTGTAGCGGTTTTCACATGGGTTTTCAAAGCAAATCTGGCGGAGGGGTGTTCCTGGCCCTGGCGCTGGCCTCTTGCGCGGGGGGGGCCGGCCGGGAGGGGCCGGCGGTTCCCGCCCCGGAGCGCGACCGGAAGGCCGAGGCGAGGGACATCCTGGCCGCCCTGGAGGGGAACTTCTACACGCACTGGGGGGCCGTGGAGGGGACCGCCGAGTACGCCCGTCTTGAGGCCGGCCACGTGCCCGCCCTCCGTGAGATCGCCGATTCCAACAGGGAGCGCGCCCTCATGGCGCTCCGGGTGCTGGGGAGGCTGGCGCCCGGGGAGCGGTTTTCCGACGACGCCCGGGCGATCCTCTACGTCACGGCGCTGGAGCGGGAGCTGAATTTCTCGCGGTGGGGGGTCATCGGGCCCCGCGGGTTCATCCCGGCGGTCTACGGCCAGGAGCTCCTCCGGCTGGGGGCGGCGGCACCTTATCTGAAGAGACTGCTGGGGGACCGCCGGCGGGCGGTCGTCTTCGGGGATCCCGAGGGGGAGCGGGCGAACCGCCGCCAGGGGGACCGCGTGTGCGACTACGCGTGGGTCTTCCTGGCGACGGTCCTGGACCGGCCGCTGGCCTACGCGGCGGATCCCCGCGACCGGGACCGGCAGATCAGGGAGCTGGAGGCGTGGCTGGATCGGCGGCGGTGAGGGGGCCGTCAGGGGGGGCCGATCAGCTGTTCCACGATGCCGGCGATGTCGAGGAGCTTGAAGGGGCGGTTGACGACCGCCACCATGCGGAGGAAGCAGCGGGCGGCGGCGTCCCCTTCGTCCTCGTCGGCGATCAGGACCACCTTGGGGGTGATGCGCATGGCGCGCAGGTCCCCGAGGATGTCGTCCATCGCTTTCTGCCCGAGGTTGGTGGCGATCACCACCAGGTCGAAGGGGCGGGCGGCGAGCTTTTCGCGGGCGTCGTTCACGTCGGACCAGGCGCTCACGTCGTACCCGCAGGCCTCGATGGAGTTGCGGAGGGCGGCGGCTTCCTTGAAGTCCTTGTCGGCGATGAGGACCGATTTCGCCCGCCGGGCCGCCTCGGTGCGGAGGGTTTCCTTCTGGACCGGCCTGAGGCCCGAGTCGCTGGGCTTATCCGCCATGGTTCGACCGACCTCGGCGCCGCGGGGGGACGGGGTTGGCGTCCCTCCTCGGGTACCGCGGGCGGGGCCGCCTGCAGGGACAGCGGGTCCTCCGGGCTCCCGGGAGGCCTGACCCGCCCTTGCACGCTCCCGCTCGCGGGCGTCATCGAAACGCCCTGTTTTATATAGTGCATGGGGGACGGGGGTGTCAAATCTTTCGCTCTGACTGTTAACTCTGTCGAGTCGCGACGGGGTTAACAGATGGGGTCAGGCCATGGCGCTGCGCCCCGCCCCGGTCCTTCCGATGAGGCTCGACGCCGCGTCGGCCACGTCCCTCACGCGGCAGGGGCGCCGGAGGGTGCGGGCGGCGCGGAGGAAGCGCC
>CAYNDR010000099.1:5177-12883 GCA_964395295.1 uncultured Planctomycetales bacterium | reverse complement strand
CGCAGGCGCCAGGCCTCGGGCGACCCTCCGCCGCGGCGGTCCCCGACCAGGGGGACCGGGGGAGGGGCGCCGTGTTCGCGGAGGTCGTGGAGGAGGTCCTCGATCGCGCGGTTGCCGACGGAGGAGGCGAGGACCAGGAGGTCGTAGCGCCGCTCATGGAGGCGCCAGCGGGCTTCCTCGGGGGTGGCGGCCGACGCGGGGGCGAAGCCCCGCTCCCGGATCGCGCCGCACACCGCCTCGGCCCAGGGGTGGTCGGGATCGACGACCAGGACGGCCGGCGGGCCGGGGATGCGGGCAGGGGGGAGGGAAGGAACCGGGGGTGCCATGGCCGCCTCCTTTTGCCGCCCCATAGAGGATGCGTCTACTATGTGTATACCACATACTTTATGGGTTGTCAAGGGGGAAAGGGCGGGCTTCCTTGCGAATGGCGGGCGGTGCGGGGCCTATTTGCCCTGGGGGGGCTTGTCGCCGGAGGGCTTGAGGGAGTCCTCCACCCAGTCCCGGGCCCCCTTGTAGCCCTTCTCCCCCTGGGTGCGCAGGTACTCCGCCGTGGGCTTCCACTGCGGGCGGGGGATCAGGAACCACGCCGTCCCGCCGATCACCCCGAGCGTGAGCCCCAGGGCCCAGGCGGCCTTGAAGACGCGCCGCGCGCCGCGGCCCACCGCCGTGAAGAGGCCGGCCTTCTTCTTGCCCAGGACGTAGCCCGCCCCGCTCAGGCCCAGCAGGAGGAAGATGAACAGCCCCGTGGCCGCGATGCCGGCCGCCATCCCGATGAAGACGAACGACCGGACCGACATCCCCGGCGGCGGCTGGAACCGGACCTTGTGGTGCAGGAGGCGGATGAGCAGTTCGCCCCCGAAGTCCATGGCGATGATGAGGAGCTGGCCGGCCAGGAGCCCCCACAGGAACCCCCGGCGCCTCCGGGCCCGCTGGGCTCGCCCCCGGGCGGCCGCCCGCGCCTCGGCCGAGGGGGCGGAGGTCGGCGAGGCCGTCTTCCCCTGGAGCGGAAGGCGGTGTTCCTCCGGCGCCTGCCACGAGGTCCAGGGGTCGGGCGGCGGGAGCGGGGACGGAGAACGCTCATCCATCGGCCTTATATTAGCCGATACAAAGGGGGGGTGCCATGCCCATTCTCCAGATGCTCGTCCTGGCGGTCATCCAGGGGCTCACCGAGTTCCTGCCGGTCTCCTCGAAGACCCACCTCCTCTTCGCCCAGCACTTCATGGGCATGGAGGAGCCGGACCTGTTCCTCATCGTGGCCCTCCACGCGGGCTCCCTGGCGGCGATCGTGCTGTACTACGGGCGCTCGTGGCTCGGCCTCCTCAAGGACCGCCGGCGGGAGATCCCGCGGCTCGCGGCGGGGACCGTCCCCGCGGTGGCGGCGGTGCTCCTCTTCAAGGAGCGCCTGGAGCCCCTCTACGGGAACCTCCTGCTGGCCTCGGGCCTGCTCCTCCTCAACGCGGCTTTCCTTTTTCTTTCCGAGAGGCTGGGGAGGGAGAGGGTGGGGATCCTCGAGGCCCCTCTCTGGAAAGCCCTCGTCGTGGGGCTGGCGCAGGCCTGCGCCCTGATGCCGGGCATCTCGCGCTCGGGGTCCACGATCGGGACCGGCTATCTCCTGGGGCTCCGGCGGGCGGAGGCGGTGCGGTTCTCCTTCTTCCTCGGGGCGGTGGCGATCGCCGGGGCGCTGGCCTTCAAGGGCCGGGACCTCCTCAGGAGTCAAGAGACCATCGCCACCATGCCGATATTCCTTGGGGTGGTCGCCGCCTTCGGGGTGAGCCTGGCCGCGATCAAACTGGTGGAGATCCTGTCCCTCCGGGGCAAGCTCTCCCTGTTCGCGCTCTACTGCGCGCTGGCGGGGTTCCTGGGGATGGCCTATTGCGTCTTGCGAGGCTTCTAGCGTGGGAAAGAAAAGCGGTTTACTGCCGTCCCGGGTCCCGGTGCGGGAGAAGGTGAAGGAGCTGGGGGGTCTCTTCTTCTTCCTCTGCGCCATGTTCGTCCTCATCTCGCTCGTCTCCTATGACCCGGGCGACATCCGGGAGATCAAGTACCCGGCCAACTCCCCCCTGCTCAACAAGGGCGGGGCGGTCGGCGCGCGCGCGGCCTACGCGCTCCTGTCCGGCTTCGGCCTGGGGGCATACCTCCTGGTCTTCTTCGCGGGCTTCTGGTCGTTCATGGTCTTCTTCCGCCGCCGGGTCGACGGGCTTCCCGTGAAGCTGGTCTCGGCGGCGGTCTCCGTCTTCGCGGCGGCCACGCTCCTGTCTCTGCAGGGCGTGGCGGGCCCGGCCTCGTTCGGGCTGGCCGGCACCGCGCCCGGCCTGGGCGGGATCTACGGGGAGGCGTTCGAGATCTCGCTCGCCAGGCACCTGGGGACGGCCGGCGCGTGGCTGGCGGTGGCCCTGGCGCTGGCGGTCTCCCTGGTCCTCTCGACCGACTGGATGATCTACGTGGCGCTCCTCAGGACGGGCCGCGGGGCCCTCGCGGTCCTCGGCCGGATCCGCCGGCACTATTCGGCGGAGGAGCGCTCCCGGCGGCAGGAGGCGGCCCGCCTGGCGGATATCGAACGGGCCCGGGCGGAGCTGGCGCACCGGGTGGCCGTCGTCCGGACCGCCGCCCCCGCGAGGCCGGAGCCGCTCCCGGCCGTCCCGGAGACGATGCCCTCGCGCCTGGCGTTGAACCGGCCCGAGGCCCCCGCGCCGAGCCGGGCCGAGGCGCCCGCCCCGGCCCGGGCCCCCGCGCCCCTCCGGCCCCCGGCCCCGCGCCCCGACGCCGTCGACCCCTTCAAGGCCGAGGCGGCCAAGTACGAGGGCCGGAAGCCCATCGTCTACGAACAGCCGCCGATCGACCTCTTCGAGACCAAGGTCGAGCAGATCCACGGGATCAGCGAGAAGGAGATCAAGGACCGCATGCTCGTGCTGGAGGGCGCCCTGCGGGAGTACAACGTGGACGGCCGCGTGGTCAACTACGAGATCGGCCCCGCCGTGACGACCTACGAGGTGGAGCTCGCCGCCGGCCAGGAGATCCACAAGGTCACGGCCCGGCAGGAAGAGATCACGATGCGGCTCTCCACGCTGCCCGTGCGCGTGGTGGCGCCGCTCCCCGGCAAGGGCACGGTGGGCATCGAGGTCCCCAACCCCTTCCCCAACACCGTCCGCATCCGCGAGTTCCTCGAGCAGGGCTACGCCGACCTCCGCAAGGTCCCCCTCCCGATGATCCTGGGCAAGACCAACGGCGGCGAGCCCATCCTCCGGAGCATCACGCCGCTCCCGCACCTCCTCATCGCCGGCACGACCGGCTCGGGGAAGTCGGTGTGCCTGAAGTCCATCATCACGAGCCTCGTGATCTCGATGTCCCCCGAGGAGATGAAGCTCATCCTCATCGATCCCAAGCAGGTGGAGCTCACGGCCTTCGCCGACGTCCCGCACCTCTGGGCGCCGGTGGTGGTGGACTCCAAGAAGGCGGCGCTCGTGCTCGACTGGCTGGTCAAGGAGATGGACGAGCGCTACACGATCCTCAACAAGGTCGGCGTCACCTCGATCGACAAGTTCAACAAGCTGGGCGAGAAGAAGGTGCTGGAGCGGCTGGCGGAGGCGGGGATCCCCCAGGAGGAGGCCCAGGAGTTCCCCACCCACATGCCCTACATCGTCTCCGTCATCGACGAGCTGGCCGACCTCATGCTGACCGGGAAGCGCGAGGTGGAGCACTCGATCGTGCGGCTCTCCCAGAAGGCCCGCGCGATCGGCATCCACCTGGTGGTGGCCACCCAGCGGCCCTCGACCGACGTCATCACCGGCCTCATCCGCTCGAACATGCCCTCGCGGATCGCCTTCCGGGTCCCCAGCCAGATCGAGAGCCGGATCATCCTGGACCGCAAGGGCGCCGAGCGGCTCCTGGGGAAGGGCGACATGCTGGTCAAGATGATCGACTGGTTCGAGCCGGTGCGCGGCCAGTGCACGCTGGTCTCCGACGAGGAGATCCGCGGCCTCGTCAAGCACCTGCGCGCCATGGGCAAGCCCGAATACCACCAGGAGCTCATGGAGATCAAGACCGTGGCCGACGCCGAGGGCACGGAGGACGACGAGCAGTTCGACGAGGCGGTGCGCGTGGTCCTCTCGGAGGGCCGCGGCTCGACCTCGCTCCTTCAGCGCGCGCTCAAGGTGGGCTACGGCCGCGCCGCGCGCCTGATCGAGTCCATGGCCAAGATGGGCATCGTGGGCGGCCACAACGGCTCCAACGCCCGCCAGATCCTCGTCACCCTGGAGGAGTGGGACGCGCGCAAGGCCCCGCAGGCGGCGCCCTGACGCAAAGAAGTGGCCCGCGGGACGCCTCCCGCGCTATACTGGGGGGGGTGAAGAAGGAAGGATCGCGCCGCCGCTCGGTCCTCATCGCCCACGGCGATCCCGCCTGGGTGGACCGGGCCAAGGCCCGCCTCGAGAAGCTGGGCTTCGAAGTGACCGCCTGCCCCGAGCCCGCCTGGGCGGTCGACCTCCTCTCCGGGAACGCCGCCTTCGACCTGGCCGCCGTCTCGAGCGAGATCGATCCCGCCGCACAGGCCGAGGTCCTCAAGGCGATCAAGGGGCACCGCCACCCGCCGCGGCTGATGCTCCTTTTGGACAACCTCGACACCGCGTCGATCTTCTTCCGCCAGGAGGGCGACCTCGTCACGCACCGGGTCTCCGAGGACACGGAGGCGTTCGTCCGGGCGGTGGTGGAGCAGGTGGGGCTTCCTCCCCGGCCGGCCTAGCCGCGAGGGGGGGCGGGAAGGGCCCCCACGATCCACGCGGCCACCGACTCCTTGGCGGCGCGGCGGAAGCGCCGGACGAGCCGGCCCCCGCGGTAGACCGAGGCGTCCATCCGGCCGGCCCCGAACGCGCGGGGCGAGTTGAGGACCACGCAGTCCAGGTTCTTCTCGCGGGCCTTGCGGAGGGCCTCGCGCTCCGCGTCGCGGACCTCGAGCGCGAAGCCCACGAGGATCCGGCGGCCCTTCCGCGCCCCGAGCTCCCGCAGGATGTCCGGCGTGCGGACCAGCCGCACCGCGAGCGAGCGGGCCCCCTTCTTGAGCTTCCCCCGGAAGCGCCGGGCCGGGCGGTAGTCCCCCACCGCGGCAGTCATGATGACGGCGTCGGTCCGGGGCCAGGCCGCGAGCACCGCGCGGCGCATTTCCAGGGCGCTGGTGACGCGGACCGTCCGAATCCCCGGCGGGTCGGGGAGCGCCACGGGCCCCGCGACCAGCGTCACCCGGTGCCCCGCCCTCCGGGCCGCCCGCGCGCAGGCGAATCCCATCCGGCCGCTGGAGGCGTTGGAGAGGAACCGGACGTCGTCGAGGTATTCGCGCGTGGGGCCGGCGGTGACGAGGATCCTCATCGTCCGCGCGCCAGGATCTTCACGATCTCTTCGACGATCCGCGCGGGCTCCGCCAGGCGCCCCACGGCGTGCGCGCCGCAGGCCAGGTACCCGGTTTCGGGCTCCACGAAGCGGAACCCCCGCTTCTTCAGGATCCCGAGGTTGTCCTGCACCGCCGCGTTCTTCCACATCCGGTCGTTCATGGCCGGCGCCACGAGGATCGGGCACTCCGCCGCCAGGATGAGGGACGTGAGCAGGTCGTCGGCGATCCCGTGGGCCGCCTTCCCCAGGAAGTTCGCCGTGGCGGGGGCCACGGCCACGACGTCGGCCTTCTCGGAGGCCGTGACGTGGACGGGGTCGAGGACGGTCTCGGGATCGAGCGCCTCGATCAGGACGCGGCGGCGGGTGAGCGCCTGGAAGGTGAGGGGACCGACGAACCGGGCGGCGGCGCGGGTCATCACGACCGTGACGCCCGCCCCGAGCTGGACGAGCCGGGAGGCGACCTCGGCGGCCTTGGTGGCGGCGATCGACCCCGTGACGCCGAGGACGACCTCCTTCCCCCGGAGCGCGGCTTCCTTCTTCATGGGAGGCGGGCCCCCCGCGGGGGGCGCCTACTCCTCCTTCTTCTTCGAGGCCTTCTTCCCTTCTTCCTTCCCGGACTCCGGCTCCTCGATCGGGAAGCCCTCGAACCCGACCTTGCCGTTGCGGACCTCCTCCAGGACCACCTTGATGAGGTTGCGGTCGTCGAGGTCCACGAGCTTCTGGCCGCCCTTGACGAGCTCCTTGAGCCGCTTCTGGATCAGGACGGTGAGCTTGTACCGCCCGCCGAACTTCGCCGCCAGCTGATCGATCTCCGCGGTGTTGATCATCGAACCCTCCGTTTACGCCAGGAGCTTCCTCTTCCGGAGGTCCGCCACGATCTCCGCCACGGCCTCCTCGACCGCGCGGTTGACCACCACGACGTCGTAAAGGCCCTTCTGGGCCATCTCCCGCCCCGCGCGCTCCAGGCGCCGCCGGACGGCCTCGGGATCCTCGCTCCTGCGGCCCTCGAGGCGCTTCCGGAGCTCCTCCGGATCCGGGGGCTCCACGAAGACGTAGAGCGCCGGCAGTCCCGTCGCCCGCACGTTCCGGGCCCCCTGCACGTCGATGTCCACGAGCACCAGCCGGCCGGCCTCGAGCTCCCGCTCGATCGCCGCCTTCGGGGTCCCGTAGAGGTTCCCGTCGATCTCCGCGTGCTCCAGGAACTCCCCGCGGGCGATCGCCGCCTCGAACTCGGCCCGCGCCAGGAACCGGTAGTCGCGGCCGTCCACCTCCTGGGGCCGGCGGGGGCGCGTCGTGGACGTCATCACGCGCGCCACGCCGGGGACCTCCGCGAGCCTCCTCGCGATCGTGGTCTTCCCCACGCCCGAGGGGCCCGAGAGGACCAGGAGCGATCCCTCGTATTTCCTCACGTCAAAGATCCGATGGCCAAGGGAGTCCCTACTCCAGGTTTTCGGCCTGTTCCTTGATCTTCTCCAGTTCCGCCTTGATGGCCACCGCGGCGGAGGAGATCTCGGCGTCGTTGCCCTTGGAGGCGATGGTGTTGGTCTCGCGCCCCATCTCCTGGGTCAGGAACTCCAGGCGGCGCCCGATCTGGCCCTTCGCCGCCGTCATCTTCCGGAACTCCGCCGTGTGCGCCTTGAGGCGCTGGATTTCCTCGCTCACGTCGCAGCGGTCGGCGTGCATCGCCACTTCCTTGGCCACGTCCACGGGGGCGGCCTCGAGGCCTTTCTGGGCCAGGATCGCCTGGATGCGCTCGTCCAGCTTCCGGCGGTAGGCCTCCAGGGAAGCGGGCCCGCGGGCCTCCACGCGGCGGAGGTGGCCCTCGATGGCCGCGAGGTGGGAGCGGAGGGCCCGGGCGATCGCCGCCCCCTCCCGCGCGCGGGACGCCGCCAGGGCCTCGAGGGCCTCGTCCACGAGGGGCCGCACGCGCGGCCAGAGGCCGGAGGCGGCCGCCGCGCCGGGGGCCGACCAGAGGGTGGGGATCGCCAGGAGGTCCCGCATCTCCACCGGGCCGGCGAGCCCGAGGGACTTCCGCGCCTGCTCGATCCGGCGGTGGCAGTCGCGGAGGACCTTGAGGTCGGGCAGGGCGGGCCGGGCGTCCTCTCCGGCCTTGATCGACACCGTGAGGTTCAGACTGCCGCGCTCCAGGCGCGCGCGGACCCTCTGCTCGATCTCCGGCTCGTGCCGGGTGAGGCCGTCGGGGAGGCTCTGCTTGAGGGCCAGGAACCTGTGGTTCACCGACCTCAGCTCGACCTCGATATCGCACTGCCGGTCGCGCCGGGAGGCGCGGCCGTATCCCGTCATGCTGTTCATTTCGGGGGGGCCGG
>CAYNDR010000099.1:0-5167 GCA_964395295.1 uncultured Planctomycetales bacterium | reverse complement strand
TTGGGCTTCCCCACCGTGCGCCCGGCGTTGACCTTGCTGATCGCCACGGCCAGGATCAGGAAGGTCACCGCCAGGAAGACGGTGAACTTGTTGATGTGCTGGTGGGCCTTGGTCCCGAAGAAGCTGTCGCTCCCCATGCCGCCGAACGCCGCGGCCATCCCTCCCTCCGAGGAGGGGGTGATCACCACCATGAACGCCAGGAGGATGCAGATCAGGACGAAGAGGATCGACAGCAGGGCGATCAACATTCCCGGTACCTCGCGATCTTCACGAACGAATCGGCTTCCAGGCTCGCGCCGCCCACGAGCGCGCCGTCCAGGTCCTTCTGGGCCATGAGCTCCTTGATGTTGTCCGGCTTGACACTGCCGCCGTAGAGGATCCGGAGGCCCTCGGCCGTGGCGGGGTCGGCGCACCGGGCGGCGAGCTTGCGGATGAAGGCGTGGACCTCCTGGGCCTGGGCGGGCGTGGCCGTCTTCCCGGTCCCGATGGCCCAGACGGGCTCGTAGGCGACGACGGTCCTGGAGACCTGCGCCGGCGTGAAGCCGTTGAGGCCCTGGGTGACGTGGCGTTCCACGACCTGGAAGGTCACGCCCTTCTCGCGCTCCTCCAGCCGCTCGCCCACGCACAGGATGGGGGTGAGGCCGGCCTCGAGGGAGGCGCGGACCTTGTCGTTGACCATCTTGTCCGTCTCGCCCATCTCGCGGCGTTCGCTGTGGCCGATCACCACGTGGGTACAGCCGGCGTCCGCGAGCATGGCGGGGGAGACCTCGCCGGTGAAGGCCCCCTTGGGCTTCCAGAAGACGTCCTGGGCGCCCAGGCGGATGGGGCTCCCGGAGAGGACCTCGCGGACCGCGGGGATGGCCAGGAAGGGGGGGCACACGACGACTTCGGGGTCCTGGAGCCCGTCGAGCTTCCCGCGGATGCCTCCGGCCAGGTCCCGGGCCTCCTTGAGGAGGCCGTTCATTTTCCAGTTTCCGGCGATGACGGGGCGTCTCATAGGGACCCGAAATTATACGTCAGTTCGCCCGCGAATCAACAGGTATCTCCCTTGGGGACCTTGGAGGCGGCGCTGAGCCGGCCGCTCTCCCCCGGGACGGGCCCGAACTGGAGGAGCGGGAATCCCGAGGGCCCGCGCACGGCGAGGCTGAGCGTCGCGTCCAGGGCCCCCGTCCGGCGGCAGTCGATGCCGAGCTGGTTCTCTCCTTCGAGGAGGACCGCGGGATGGAGAGGCTCGGATCCATCGGCGTAAATGTCTTGCGGTGGCCGCTCGCGGGTGGTTCCCTTAAGGGGGCGGATCAGGGGGTTTCCAGGGCCATTTCCCGGAGGATGACACGATGGCCAAGACCGTCCGGGGCGGGCGCAAGTCCGGCATCCCGATCACCATGGCGGAGTTCTCGGTGGATCCCCTCCCGGTCGGCGCGGACCGGGAGTCCGTGGGGAGCTTCCCGGTGGGGCTTCCCGTCGATTGCGGCGTGGTCCCCCTTCGCCGCTACCATGAAGTGGGCCTCGTGGTCCCGCGGTCGGGCCCGGCCGGCCAGAAGGGCCTCCAGAGGATGCAGAAGGCCTCCAAGGTGAGGCTGGTCGCGGTCCCGCCCATCCATGACTACGGCGTGGACCTGTTCCTCCGCTACCTCGACAAGGGCACGGAGGAGGGGCCGCCGCTGTGGCTCCCGGAGGCGCGCCGCCCGTACCTCACGCGCCAGGGCGAGTTCACCTCGCCCAAGACGGCGCCCCTGATCGTCTCCATCATCCTGACCTCGCCGCTGGCCTCGAACTGCCCGGTCCTCATCTGTCCCACGGGGAGCGGGGGCCACGTCCTCTACCTCCACGGCGGGGGCCTCAAGGTGGGGGCGCGCTTCCCCATGAGGTGGTTCGACGCGGTGCTCGGGCGCCTCCGGATCGAGTTCGGGATGGAGGGCAAGAAGGAGTCGTCCGAGCCGTGGATCGAGGGGCGCGGACTGCGGCAGAGGGGCCTCGACGACCTGAACGGGCTCCTCCTGCCGCCGCTCGGCATGCCTTCCTTCGTGATCGAGCCCAAGAGCCCCCGCCGGTAGCGCCCATGGAGGAGAGGGAGCGGCCGCCCTATCGAAGGCTCATCCTCGTCTGCGGCCACGAGCGCGCCTCCGGGGAGGACGCGTGCGCGAACCGGGGGTCGGCCGAGATCCACAGGGGCCTCAAGGAATACGTCAAGTCGAAGGGCCTCAAGGGCCTCTGCCGCGTGGCGCGTTCGTCGTGCCTGGGCCTCTGCGAAACGGGGCCCAGCCTCTGTGTGTTGCCCGAGAACGTCTGGTATTCCCGGGTCACGCCCGCCGACGTGGAAGAGATCCGGAGGAAGTGGATCGACCCCCTTTCCTGAGGCCCCGCGCTACTTGGGGGTCCGGGGCGCCTCGACGCGCAGGGAGTCGATCAGGATCTCGAAACCGTAATCGGCGTCCGAGGGGCTGAGCGTCACGCTCGACACCGAGTCGCGGTCGAGGCGCTTGCCCTTGTTGTCGGAGGAGGCGGGCTTGAAGTCCGCGAGCTTGAAGGCGTGCAGTTTCCAGTCGCTGGTGATGGAGAACTCCAGGCCGAAGCTGCCGGTCGAGTCGTAGAGCGTCAGGGACATCGGCGCCACCTGGCCCCGCTTCAGCGTCCGGGCGACGAAGCTGAGCGTCTCCGCGCGGGACGTCATCCCCTTGACCGGGTGGCTGGCGTACCCGCCGGCGGAGAAGTTGAGCTTGGCCGAGCGCTTGCCCATGTGGCCGTCGCCCTCGTTGGAGGCCGTGGCCCCTCCCCGGGCGGTCCAGGAGCCGGGGAAGTCCTCGAAGTCGATGTTCACCAGGACGTGGTCGGCCATGCCCAGCCGGTCCTCGCACAGGGCCTTCCACTGGCGGATCTGCCGGTCGTTCGTCCGGACGAAGGAGGTGTCCGCGAAGTCGGCCAGGAGCTGTTGGGTCGCCCGGTGGGCGCCGTCGAGCTTCCCGGCCTGCATGTCCTTCTGGAGGTTCTTGTAGAGCCGGTTGGCCTCCTCTTCGCGGTCGCGGGCCTTGCGCTTGGAGGCGTCGGCGACCTTGGACTCGATCTCCGCGCGCTTCTGCTCGAAGAACCGGGTGGAGGCGTAGGCGCGCGAGAAGTCCTGCAGGGCCTTCGCCGCCTCGTCGTACTTCTTCTCCAGGAGGAGGTCGCCGTAGGCCTTCTGGGCGTCGATCCAGGCCCGCGAGGCGGAGTCCTCGGACTCCTTCCGCGCGGCCTCGGAAAGGCCGGCCCGCATCTCCCGGATCGCCGCCTCGTTCTTCTGGTAGGTGGACGTCTCCCGGTATTTCTCGAGCGTGGCGAGCTGGGGGGCCAGTTTCGCCGTGTTGCCCGAGACGGAGGCGACGCGCGCCTCGACCAGGGCCTTCTCGGCCTCCAGTTCGCGGCCGGCCTGGCCCTGGAGGGCCTGGAGGCGGTCCCGCTCCCGGGCCATGGTCTCGGTGCCGCGGTATTTCTGGCTGAACTCGCCGATCCGGCTCTGGACGTTCGCCCATCGGGCGGCGTCGCGGGCGGCGTCCACCTCCTTCACCATCGCCTCGGCTTCCAGCTCGCGCCGGCAGAGGTCCAGGTCGCGCTGGAGGTCGGCGCGGCCGGCGTCCTGGAGGGCTTTGAGGGGCGGGATGGCGTCTTTCCAGCGGCGCTCGCGCATCGCGGCGCGGGCGGACTCCTCGACCTTCCGCTGGGCGGCCTCGATCTCGCGGAGGCTGGCGTCGCAGAGGCCGATCATCTCGCCGATCTTCGCCATGCGGGCGCGCGCGTAGGCCAGGGTCCCGTGCTCCCGCTGCAGCTTCTCGAGGCCGGCCCGCGCCTCCTTCCACCGCTCCTGCCGGACGAGGTCCTCGGCCGCGCTGAAGAGGCGGGCCGCCGCGGCCTCCTTCTGGGGGTCTTCCTCCGGCGCGCGCGGGGGAGGGGCCTGGGACGCCGCCGCGGGCGGATCGGGGCGCGCCGCCGTCGAGGGGGGCGGGGAGGCCCGGGGCTGGGATTTCGGCGTCCGCCCGAGGACCAGGGGGATGACGAAGATCCCGATCAGGACGAGGGCCGCGCCCGCCGCCAGGAGAGGCCACGCCGGGCGGGGCTTCCGTCTCGGCATGAGGCGCTGGGTCACGTGCACCCGGGCGCGGGAGTGCTGGCGGGCGGCGTGCGCCCGCGCATGGGCGGGCGCGTCCCCGGCGCGGAGGTTCTTCAGGTCGTCCAGGAGCTCGGAGGGGGTCTGGTAGCGCTCCCCGCGGTCCTTGGCCATCAGCTTGAGGAGGATGTGGGTGATGTCCTCGCCCAGGCGGGGGGCCGCCTTCCGCGGGTCCGGCACCGGCTGGTTGAGGTGGAGGCTCATGGTCTCCGCGGCGCTCTTGCCCTCGAAGGCGTACCGGCCGGTCAGCAGGAAGTAGAGCGTGGCCCCCAGCGAGTAGAGGTCCGCGCGGATGTCCACGTCGGGGTCGCCCCGCACCTGCTCCGGCGACATGAAGTAGGGGGTCCCCACCGCCAGCCCCGGCTGGGTGAGGGACTGCTCCATGGAGACCGTGGACTTGGCCAGGCCGAAGTCGCAGAGCTTCACCGTGCCGTCGGGGGCCAGCAGGATGTTCTCGGGCTTGACGTCGCGGTGGACCATCTTGCTCTTGTGGATGTGGTCGAGCACCTCCGCCATCTGGACGGCCGCGTCGAGGGCCTTCTTCTCGTCGAAGGGCCCGTGGACCTCCACGAGGGACCGCCAGCTCTTGCCGACGACGTACTCGATGACGAAGTAGTAGAGCCCGCTGGCCTCGCGCACGTCGATGGCGGCGATGAGGTTCTTGTGGCTGAGCTTGCCGGCCGACCGGGCCTCCTGGAAGAAGCGGGCGACGTAGGTCTTGTCCTTGACGGTGTCGGCGGCGAGGATCTTGATGGCCACGGTGCGGTTGACGCTGGTCTGGTTGGCCTTGTAGACGGTGCCCATGCCGCCCTGGCCGATGCGGCCCAGGATCGTGTAGCCGGGGATGGGATTCGTATGGATGCCCATGGACTTCAGGATCTGGGTGTTCTGCCCCGCGGTGAGGTGGCCCTTCTTGACCATGATCTCGCCGAGGGGCTCGTCGATGCCCATCTCGCGCATCTTGGCCTGGATGGCGACGCACTCCTGGACCTGGGCCTCCGTGGCGAACTTCAGGCGCACGGCGGCCTG
>CAYNDR010000098.1:13435-18833 GCA_964395295.1 uncultured Planctomycetales bacterium | reverse complement strand
TGAGGACCTCCCCGAGGCCCGGCCCTTCCCCGGGGAACACCTTCCTCAGCGAGGGCCGCCGCAGGTCCCCGTCGAAGATCAGGACCCGGCGGCCTTCCATGGCCAGCACCTTCGCCAGGTTCACCGTGACGGTGCTCTTGCCTTCCTGCTGTTGGGGGCTCAGGACCGCCACGACCTTCGATCCCGCGACGCCCTCCAGCCTCATCATGATCTCCGTCCTGAGCTTCCGGAAGGCCTCGAACTCCGTGAGGCCGGACCCGTCCTCCAGGAGGATCGGATCCCCGCCCGCCTGGGACGTCCGGGAGAGGCGCGGGACCACGGCCAGGACGTCGAGCCCCACGAACGCCTCGATCTCGTCGGCCGACTGGATGCGGCTGTCCACCTGGTCCGCCAGCAGGACCCCGAGCAGTCCCAGCAGGAATCCCAAAGCCGATCCGAGGGCCAGGTTCATCGCGACCCGCGGCTTGTAGGGCTGGGAGGGCACCCGGGCGGAGTCGACCACGCGGACGCTGGCGAGCCCGCCCCCCGAGGTGGCCGTCACGTCCCCGTGCTTCTTCAGGTAGGAGGCGTAGAGATCCTTGGAGGCCGTGAGGTCGGCGTCCAGCTTCCGGGACTGGGCCAGGCGGCGCCCGGCCTCCGAGATCTCCGTCTCCAGGCGCTTCTGCTCCTCGACCAGGGCGCTTTCCTCGCGCTCCGCGGACTTGAGGTCGGTCCCCAGGGCCGCCAGGGTGCCCTCGACCGCCTCGTGGACCTCCTTTTCGATCGATGACAGCTCCTGGCGGAGCTCCGCGACGCGCGGGTGCCCCTCCTTCAGCGTCTTCGACTCGCGGGCCAGCTCCCCCTCGATCCGGGTCCGGTCCAGCGAGAGCCTCTCCAGGGCCCGGGTCTGGTTGAACATGGGATTGAAGAGCCCGCTCATGCCGTTGCCCTTGTACACCCCCAGGGCTTCGAGCTCGGAGCGGAGCCGGATCCGGGTGAGCCGGCATTCCGAGAGCCGCGCGTTCACCTTCTTCCACCCGTCCAGGAGGGCCTTGTAGCGCTCCTCGAAGTCCACGAATCCGTTGGCCGCCTGGAACGTCTGCAGGGCCGCGTCCGCGGCGTCGATGCGCTTGAGGATCTCCGGGAGCGTCTCCCGGGTCAGCGCCTCCGCGGCGAAGACCTTGACGCTCTTGACGCGGCGGTTGGCGTCCTCCAGGTAGAGGGACACCAGCGTGTTGACGATCTGCGTCGCCTTGTCCGGGTCGCGGTCGACATAGCCGACCTTCAGGATGAAGCTCGTGCGCACCTTCTCGATCTCGATGCCCGAGGAGAGGGCCCGGACGGGATCGGGGAGGCCCTCGTAGTCCCTGCGGATGGCCTCCGGGAGGGCCTTGAGGGTCGCCTCGACGATGGCCGGGCTCGTGAGGAGGGATTCCTGGGTCCGGTAGTAGTTCTCCCACATGTAGGCCCCGGCGTAGAAGCTCCGCTCCTCGCTCGCCGAGGAGAGGACGGGGGTCTCGGGGCGGATCTCGATCGCGGCCTGGGGCCGGTAGAGGCGGGTGGCTGTGAAGGTGTAGACCGCGGTGGCCCCCGCGGTCACCAGCCAGAGCAAAACGCCGATGCGCCAGCGGCGGCGGAGGATGAGCAGGGCCCGGCGCAGGGAGGCGCCGCCGTCGAGATCATGATCGGGATGGGCCTGCGGGTCCATGGGTGGAACAATAGAGATTTAAGACGATCCCCGGGGGGAACACAAGCCCGTTAAAACGTCACCGCGGCGCCCGCAGAGACGATCACGTCCGTGAAATCGATGTCCCCGCCCCGCTTCACGCCGCCCTGCCGGTAGGTCGCCCCCGCGTCCAGGATCAGGTTCTCGAAGAGCGTGTAGTTCGCCCCCACCGACACGCTCCCGTAGTCGCGCTGGAATCCGCTGATCCCGTGCGCGTAGTCGTACTGTCCGCGCCCGATGACTTTCAGCTTGGCGCTCGCCGCGTACTCGATCCCGGCCCGCACCCGGTTGATGATCTCGAAGGACTCCCCCGCCCCGAACGCGACCCGGCGCGTGTAGTCGAAGAACATCGTGGCCTTCTCGCTCGCCTCGAAGCGCAGGTGCATCTCGATGTCCCCCGTGGTATGGCGCTGGCTCTCGATGTTCAGGTCATCGACCTTCTCGCTCGCCCCGCGGGTCACGCCGGCCAGCACCGAGAGGTAGATCCGCTGCTGCATGTCCCCCCGGAAGCCGCCGCGGACGTAGCCGCCCTCGGCGTCCGGAGGCCCAGGATTGACCGTGTCCGTCGGGTCGTTGTCGTAATCGATGAGCAGGTAGCCCCCGTCCAGGAGGATCTGCACCCCGGACGGCAGTTCGTAGGCGCCGAGCAGGCCCACGCGGTAGTTGATGTTGTTCCCCGCCTCGAAGATGTCGTCGCTGAACCGGACGACCTGGAGGGTGCCGCTGGCCTCGAACGAGAGGACGTCCGTCGCCCACACGGTCACCCTCGGCATCGTGTCGGAGACGATCCGCTCCGCCCGCTCCACGATCTGCGGATCGATGAACGGATCGCTCTCCCGGCGGAAGATCTCCGCCACTTCGACCTGGACCTGGGACCCCGCCCAGCGCGCCCGGCCGTAGAGCCGCTCCTCGTCGTCCGAGGCGTCGTCTTCATGGACGTAGTAGTTGTAGTTGGCCTGGAGGTCCAGCGCCGCGTCGAAGCTTTCCTCCGCGTAGTCCAGCCGCACGTTGCCGAAGGTGACGAAGACCGTGTCCCCGTCCTCGTCCTTATTCTCGAGATAGACGTTGTTGTCGTAATAGACCCTCTCGCCCGCGAAGAACCGCACGTCCAGCGGCTGGTCGCGCAGGGGCGCGCGTTCCTGTTCGAGCTGGTTCGTGACGCGGTCCATCCACTCCCGGCCGAAGTCCTGCGCCCAGCCGGTCCCGGCGATAAGAGCGAAAAGCGGGACGCCAAACGTCGCCACCTTCCTCATGGCCACAAGCCCTCTTGCAAACCTGGGAAGACACCCCTACATCACACGGTATAATCTTCGCCCTCCCCGGTCGAAATGAGTATATCCTTGGAACCCGGCCTGTCAACAAATTGAGAGAGTTCCCGGCCCCGCGTCTAGAACGTCAGCGCGGCGCCGGCGGAGACGATGGTGTCCTTGAACTCCCCCTCCGTTCCGGTCTCCGGATCCGCGCCCCCCGCCCGGTAGGCGACCCCTCCCGACAGGAGCACGTACTGCTGGATCCGCCACTCGACCTCCCCCGAGACGCCCCAGAAGTTGCGGTTGTCCCCCAGCGCCCCGTGCACGTAGTCGTACTGCGCCCGCGCCCGGAGGACCACGTCCACCATGGCCTCGTACTCCCCCCTCCACGTCACCCGGTCGGTCACCTGGAACGGCGATCCCCCCGCCGAGAATCCGAAGCGGCGCACGTAGTCCCCCAGGAACGCCAGGTCCTCCGTGGCCTCGTACCGGAGGTGCGCGTCGATGTCGGCCGTGGTGTGCTCGGCGCCGTCCTCGGCCCCGGGGAAATCCCCCGATTCCAGCCGCGCCACGCCCGCCCACAGGTCGAACCTCCAGGCCTCGGACAGGTCCCCGCGGGCCCCCAGGCGCGCGGTGAAGCCCCGCGCGTTCGGAGGCCCGCCGGGCTCCTCGTAGCGGATCCCCTGGTAGCCGCCCTGGGCCATGAGGTCGATCCAGGGGGCCGCCGATCCCACGAGCGTCAGCGCCCCGCGCACGTTCTGGTTGTCCAGGCTTTCGAAGAGGTCCTCCTCGAACCATACGAACTGCGCGTTCGCCTCCGCCTCGACCGAAAGGACGCCGCTCAGCCGCACCGCGGCCCGCGGAAAGGCGTTCGCCACGATCCTTTCCACCCTCTCGACCACCTCGGGATCCGTGAAGGGGTCGCTCTCGCGGCGGACGATCACCGCCAGTTCACCCGTGAAGGCCGCCCCCTGGAAGCGCCCCCGGCCGAAGAAACGCTCCTCGTGGTCCGAGGCGTCGTCCTCGTGGACGTAGCGGTTGTAGTTGACCTGGAGGTCCGCCTCCGCGTCGAACATCCTCTCCGCGTAGGCCATCTTGGCCCGGCCGTAGGTCACGAAGACCGTATCGGAGCGCTCGTTTTCCCCGCTGAGGTGGACGTTGCTGTCCCAGGCGACCCGTTCGCCGGCAAACACCTTCAGGTCGACCGTCTGGACGCCCAGGGGGGCCGAATCCTCCTCGAGCCGCTGAGTAGCCTCATCCAGCCAGGCCTGCCCGAAGTCCTGCGCCGCGGCCGGGGAGAGGAGGCAAAGGGACGCGAGGAAGGCTCCATCCATCGGGGAAACCCTCCTCCAACGATACTCCGACCCCGGGGAGGAAGTTTACGGGAAACGCCGGCGCTAGAACCCCGCGGGGCTGAGCAGGGGGAGGAAGCGCAGGGTCGGCGAGTCGACCACCTCGGCCGTGACGGTCGGATCCTCGCTGAAGACGCGCCGGTTGCGGGGCCTGACGCGCTTCTGCACGGCGCGCCGGACCTCGGGCCGGCCCTCGCGGCCCTGCTGGACCCTGCGCGCGGCCTCGCGGAGCGAACCCAGGTTCGTGTCCGGGTCCTGCCCCTGGCGACGGACCCGCAGGGCGGCCGCGCCCAGGGCCGCCTCGCCCGCCATCCAGCCGTCCGCCGTGGGCTTGAGCGACACGGGGGACTCGAGCGCGAGGTCCCCCAGCAGGATCCGCCGCCGCCCGTGCGTGGAGAGGACGACCTCGTCCCCCTTCTTCTGGGCCCGGATGCCGGGCTCCAGGATGAGCGTGCGCGAGGGCGCCGCCTCGATCTCCAGTTCCGCCGCGAGAGGCTCCACGACCGAACCCGAGACGAGCACGGAGACCCCGCCCGCGTCCTTGAGCTGGAGCACCGCGCCCTGCACGAGCACGTCCCCCATCCGGACGCCGTCCGGCTCGAACCGGACCGCGGGGGCGGAGGAAAGGAGGCAAAGGGCGATCAGGGCGGCGGCAATCTTCAGCGTCACACGCTCCTACACGCTGAAGTAAGGATCTCGGATCGGCCGCGCCGCCGTCAACAATATTTTAGACCGCCCGGGCCCGCCTCAGGCCGTCGGGGCCGGCGCCGCCGGGCCGCCGGGAGGCACCTCCTTGGGCTTGGCCTTCTCGATGATCTTGCTCAGCGAGAGCCCGATCTTCCCCTCGTTCGGCTCGAGTTTGACGACCTTCACCTCCACCACGTCGCCCGGCCCCAGCCCGGCCGGGTCGGATTCCCGGTCCATCTTCGAGATGTGAAGCAGGCCCTCCAGGTCCCTCTCCAGCTCCACGAACGCGCCGTAGGGCACCATCTTGGTGACCTTCCCGGCCATCGCGTTGCACACCGCGTAGCGCTGGGGGATCGTGGTCATCCAGGGATGGTCCGCGAGCTGTTTGAGGCCCAGGGCGATCC
>CAYNDR010000098.1:0-13425 GCA_964395295.1 uncultured Planctomycetales bacterium | reverse complement strand
TCGATCCCGTCCTCGAGCTCCACGAAGGCCCCGTAGCTGGTGGTGTTCCTCACCTTGCCCGCGACCTTCATCCCGGCCTTGTACTTCTCGTCCACCTTGTCCCAGGGATTCGCCTCGGTCTGCTTGAGGCCCAGGGACAGCTCCTGCTTGTCGGTGTCGATCGCCAGGACCGCCACCTCGACCTCCTGCCCCGGCTGGAGCACCTCGGAGGGATGGTTGATCCGCTTGGTCCAGGACATCTCGCTGATGTGGACCAGCCCCTCGACGCCGGGCTCCAGCTCCACGAACGCGCCGTAGGGCATGAGGTTGACGACCTTCCCCTTCACCCGCTGCCCCGTCGTGTACTTGGAGACCACCCGCTCCCAGGGATTGGGCTGGAGGTGCTTGAGCCCGAGCGCGATCCGCTCGGTCACGCGGTCCACCTTGAGCACCTTGATCTGGAGCTCCTGCTCCAGCTTGACCACCTCGCTGGGGTGGTTGATCCTCCCCCAGCTCATGTCGGTGATGTGCAGGAGGCCGTCGATCCCGCCCAGGTCCACGAAGGCGCCGAAGTCGGCGATGTTCTTGACCGTGCCGCGGCGGACCTCCCCTTCCTTGATCTCGCTGAGGAGCCTCTGCCTCGCCTCCGCGCGCTGCTCCTCGATGAGCCGGCGGCGGGAGACGATGATGTTCATCCGCTTCTCGTCGATCTTGAGGATCTTGCACTCGACCGTCTTCCCGAGGAGCTCCCCGATGTCCTCCACCCTCCGGACGTCCACCTGCGAGGCGGGGAGGAACACCGGCACGCCCACGTCCACCAGGAGGCCGCCCTTGATCTTGCGGATGACGCGCCCGCTGATGACGTCCCCCTCCTTGTTCTGCGTGATGATCCGCTCCCAGCCGCGGATCTTGTCCGCCTTCTGCTTGGAGAGCGCGATCACGCCCGACTCGTCCTCCACCGACTCCAGGAACACCTCGATATCGCGCCCCAGCTCCATGTCCTCGGCCCGCACGAAGTCGTTCTTGGGGACCACGCCCTCGGACTTGTAGCCGATGTCCACGAGCACGTCGTCGCCCACGACGTTGAGGATCTTTCCCTTGATGATGGTGTCGGCGGTGAAATTCTTGACGGATTCCACGTAGAACTTCTCGATCTCGGCCTCGTCGTCGGCCTTGATGAACTCCTTGGCGATCCTGTCGACCTCCCCCTCGGAGAGGCTGAAGGACTTCACGAGCTTTCGGTTCGACATCCCTTCTGTTCTCCTTTCAGGCTCAGGATCGCGTCGCGGACGCGATCCCCGATCTTCATCTCATGTCCCGGGTCCGGGGTGAGCGGACTGCCGAAGACGACCCGGATCCTGCCGAGCCCCGGCAGGGCCGGACCGCCCTTGGGCCACACCCGATACGCGCCGTCGATGAGGACAGGGACGATGGGAACGGAGGCGCGCACGGCCAGCATGCCGATCCCGGCCTTCATCGGGCCGATCGATCCGTTCCGAGTCCTCGTGCCTTCCGGAAAAACCAGAAGGATGTTCCCGGCCTGGAGCCTCGCAATGGCTTCTCTCACCCCCTTCACGTCCGCCGCGTCCCGTTCTATCGCGAAGGCGTTGCAGCGGCCGATTAAGGCCCCGAAGACCGGATTTCGAAAGAGCGAGCTCCTCGCCATGAAGTGCATCTCCCGGGGGAGACACGACGCGACGAGGGGCGGGTCCAGGTAACTCTGGTGGTTCGCCGCCAACAGCACCCCGCCGCTCCGGGGGAGGTTCCCGATCCCGTAGCAGCGCAAGCGCCAGAGGGCGGCGCCGCCGATGCGGATCAGGAACATCACCAGGAACCACCACAAGCGCATCAGCGGGACCCGCCTGCGGGCCGAAGCCCCTCGGGGGGCAAGGGCCCCACCGAGGCGAGCATTCTATCCACGACCTCCCCGGGGGTCAAGCCGGAGGTGTCGATCTCCACGGCCCCCACGGGCCTGACGAGGGCCCCCACGGGCCGCGAGCGGTCCTCCGCGTCCCGCCGCTCGATCGCCCGGCGGACCTCCGCGAGGTCGCCGCCCTCGTCGCGGTGGCGGCGCCGCGCGCGGACCTCGATCGAGGCGTCCAGGTAGAACTTGAAGTCGGCGTCCGGGAAGACCACGGAGCCCTGGTCGCGCCCTTCCGTGACGAGGCCGCCCTCGCGCCCGACCTCCCTCTGCATCCGCACGAGCTCCGCCCGGCACTCGGGGGAGTCGGCGATGGGCCGGACGGCGGCCGTGGCCTCGGGCCGGCGGATCGCCTCGCTCACGTCCTCGCCGTCGCAGGTCACCCGCGGGCCGTCCACGACGATCCGGGTGGCGGCGGTCATCCGGGCGACCTCCCGCGGATCGGCGATCCCGAGCCGCCGCGCCTTCCAGGCCACCGCCCGGTACATCGCCCCCGTGTCGAGGAACCGCAGGCCCAGCCGCCCGGCCACCAGGCGGGCCACGGTGGTCTTCCCCGCCCCGGCCGGACCGTCGATGGTGATGACGGGCTTCCGCGACATGGCGGGGGATTATATCAAGTGACGACGACAAAATGGACCGTCCATTTTGTCGGGCGCCGGTCAGCGGGCCGCGCGGGCCAGCGCCTTGCGGCGCGGCTTCGGGCGGGCCGCCTTCCGGACCTTGGGCTTCGGCGCCGGCTTCCGGACTCCGCGCTTCGCCACGCGCCGGGCCTTCGGCTTCCGGGCGGCCTTCCGGGCCTTGGGCTTCGGCGCCGGCTTCCGGACTCCGCGCTTCGCCACGCGCCGGGCCTTCGGCTTCCGGCGCACGGCCTTCGCCGCCGCCTTCGGGCGACGGGCGCGCTTCGGCCGGGCCTTGGCCCCCTTCCGCGACCGGCGCTTCGGCGCGGCCTTCCCGCGGGAGACCCTGGGCGCGCGCGCCGCCTTCCGGCTCGCGCCCCGCGGGATCCTGCGCGGTTCCTCCGGCCGCGGAGGCCCGAAGATCCAGTTCGTCAGCGTCCCTCCCAGCGTGTGCGCGATGTGGGCCGCGATCATGCGGACCTCGTCGGGACGGAAGGCCGACTGGGCCATCGTCCCCAGGGCCCTCTCCAGCTCCCCCCGCAGGACCGCCCGCATCGCCTCGGTCCGCGCGCCCACGTCCTGGATCTCCGCCAGGTCCCGCCGGAGGTCCCCGATCACGCCCGTCTTGAGGTGGTTGGCCGTGGCTTCCGCCACCCGCTCCGCCAGGTCCGTCGGAGGGGCGGGCGCCGGGTACTGGGCGCGGCCCGCTTCCACCCGCCGGGCCACCGCGTCCGCGATCTTCTCCGCCAGCTCCTCGGCCACCGCCACGGGGGGCGCCGCCTTGCGGCGGCCGTCCTCCGGCGCCGCGTCCGGCCCGCCCAGCAGGACCGCCCACGGCCGGGCCGCCCGGAACCGCCGCGCCGTCTCCTCCCTCAGGGACCTCACGGAGGCCGCGTCCCCCGAGGACGCCACCGCCCCCTCCAGGCGTCCCACCAGCCGCTTCGCCAGGTCCGACCACTCGGCCGAGAGGCGGGAAATGATCAGGCGGAGGAGCTCCACCCGCTCCTCGGAGGTCTCCCCCACCCCGTCCGGGGCGCGGCGGATCACCCGCTCCATCTCCAGGGGCAGGTCCACCAGGATCGCCGGGATGACCGCGCGGGCGGTGGCCGCCGCGACGTCCTCGAACGAGATGGACTCGCCCGGGCGCCGCGCCGCCGGGGCCGTTCCGCGGATTTCGGACAGGATCTGGTCCACCTGCCGCCGGACCCGGTTCTCCAGGTCCTGGGCGCCCGAGTTCCCTTCCATGCCCACCCCCGCTTATTCCCTTGAATTATATCGCCCCGGCCCGGGGGCGGAGTTCAGTAATTCCCGCGGATTCCCTGTAACGAAGCCCGCCCCCGGGCACCTGATGCAAACAAGAACCGGAGACTATGCCTATGATGCCGCTCCTCGCCCTCCTGGCCCTCCTGCCCCAGACCAACGACAAAATCCAGGCCAACTCCTACGACGACGCCTGGGAAACCGGCTGGGTGACCCACTGCCGCACCGTCCTGTCCGGGGGCACGGGCAAGACGACCGGGTTCGTGCTCCAGCTCGGCGACTCGATCACCCACTCCGCCCCCTATGCGCAATGGCCCCGCACCCCCAACGGCGCCTCCGGCGAGGACACCGCAATCCTCGCCTGGTGCCAGGCGGCCCTCGGCTTCCCCATCAGCAACAACAACGATCCCACCGTCAAGAACGGCTTCTACCTCGCCGCCGCCGACACCGAGTCGAACGCCCAGGGGCTCCGCGGGATGTGCGCCGCCAGCGGCCTCCGCGCCGACGAGTTCCTCTCCGGCACGAACAACGAAAATGATCCTAACCCCCCCATCCCCATGCCGGCCGAGGCGGTCACCGCCGCGGCGCAGACCATCGTCTCCGCGGGGAACATCACCTACGGCGGGAACCTCAACGCCACGACCGTCGCCGCGGCCTTCGCGGACGCCCAGTTCGCCGTCCTCATGCTCGGCACCAACGACGCGTCCGCCGGCCGGTCCGTCACGGACTTCATGGCCAACATGACCGCACTCGTCGATCTGATCGAGGCCCGGAACATCGTCGTCATCCTGAGCACGATCCCGCCCCATCCGAACGCCGGGGCCGCCGCGACGAGCTATAACGCCTCGCTCCGTTCGTTCGCCCAGTCGCGGGGCCTGCCGCTCATCGACTTCTACGCGGAGATCCTGGCCCGCCGCCCCGGCACGACGTGGAACGGGACCCTCATGGGGGCCAACGACGTGCACCCCAGCGCCAGCGGCGGCGGTTATGATTCCGCCAGCAACCCCTACTCCCCGGGCGGCGACTCCGTCACGCACACGACCGGCGACGCCTGCCTCAACGTGGGCTACCTCCTCCGGCGCTGGCTCACCGTCCAGAAGCTCCAGGAAGTGAAGACCTACGCCGTCGACACCGTCCATCCCCTGCCGCCTCCCCCGCCCCCCCCTCCGCCGCCCCCCCCGGGACCCGACCTGACCGACGGGGAGAACGGCGACGACTCGATCAACGACACCCTCTGCGGCGGGAGCGTGGGAGCGGTCGGCGCCGGCTGGCCCGGCCTGCTGGCCCTCGCGGCGGCCCTCGCTATTGCGGCCGGTGCTCGACGGCCCTCACGCGCAGGGAGGCCCCCTGCGCGTTGAACTGGAGGGTCCCGGAGCGCGGCCGGCCCATCGTTGAGACCTTGGCGGGCTTCCCGTCCAGCGCGGCGGCCACCTTCTCGCCGCTCATCGAGAAGACAAGAACGTGCTCGGCGTCCCCCAGCGCCTTCAGCGCCTCCTCGTCCAGGTGCACGCCGGAGTTGCCGTCCAGCCCCTGGCGGACGGCGAAGAAAACGTAGCCCGGGCCGCGGGCCTGGAACCGGATGCGGACCTCGCCGTCGGTGAAGGTCTCCCGGCTCTCGGCGGCGACCGGCCCCCCCGGCACCCTCACCAGCGCGCCCCCCTCCACCCGCCAGCCCCGCTCGTCACGGAGGAAGGACGCGGAGGATCCGTCGAAGAGGGGCTTCCAGGGCTGTTCGGCCAGGGGTATGGCGGAGAGCGCCTTCTCGAACCTGGCGGGATACTCCCCCAGGCCCCACTTCTCCACGCGCCGGCGCGCGGCCTTGACCTCGTCCTCGGCGCCGCGGCGGCGGGCATCGAGCGCCTTCGCCTCGAGGGCGAAGTAGGCCCCGCCGGCCTCCTCCCGGAGGCGGCCGATGCGCCTGTCGATCGCCGCCATCCACTCCGCCAGGGGATACCGCCCGCGGGACGCCTTGAGGATCTCGATCCCCCGGGCGTACTCCTCGGCGGCCGCGGCGGACCGGACGTGGCCGTCGATCTCGGCGAGGTCCGCGGGGAAGGGCTCGGGCTTGGGGGGCTCCGGGGCGGGCTTGGGAGGCGCGGTCCGGACCTCGATCTGGTCGGGCTCGGCCGGGGCGACGGGCCCCCTCGCCGCGGGCTTTGCGCGCGGGACGTCCTCGACCGTCCCCTTCCCCCTCCCGGAAACCATGAATACGAGCAGGACGAGAACCGCGACGCCTGCCAGCCCGAGTCCGATGTAAACCTGATTGCGGGACTGGACCGAGAGCGATCCGCCGCCGAACGACGACCGGCGCCGGGAGGTGCCCCTGCCCATGGGTTGTAAAATATTACCAATCCCCGCGCCCGGCAACAGAAACCCGCGGTGCGGCGGGCCCGGACCCTATCGCGCGGGGCGGGCGATCTCCAGGACCTGCACGTCGCGGACGTGGACCTCGGCCTCCTGGCCGGGGCGCCCCACGAACCAGGAGATCCGCGAGAAGACGTCGCCCGGCTCCACGACGAGGTCCTTCCGGCCCCCCGGGTTCACGGGGATGTCCGTCAAGCGCAGCGTCACCGTGGTCCAGGCGTCCGCCACGGCGTCGTCGAAGGCGACCTGGAAGTTCTCCTGCTTGGTGAGGTTCCCCATCTGCAGGAGCATCGGCGCCGGCCTCCGCAGGCGGTACCGGAACCGGAGGAAGGCGTTCGGCTTCACGACGATCAGGCGGTGGTCCTCCGCGGAGATCTCGGCCTGGCCGAAGTAGAAGGGATTGGAGACCTCCACGGAACGCAGGCCGTTGAGCTCCACCAGCCCCTCGACGCGCATCCCCCGCGGCGGGCGGCCGCGGTCCAGCCCGGGGGTCCAGAGGACCGTCTCGCGCGCCTGCGCGCCGCGCCACTTGTCGCCCCCGAGCGTCCGGCGCTCGATCGCGGGCTCCTTCCCCGCCGCCAGCCGGAACTGGATCCCTTCCTGCAGGAGCGCCCCGCCCGCGCGGGCGGCCCCTTCCTCGACGTAGACCCGGTCGGGCCGGGCGAAGACCACGAAACGGCCCGCGGCCGTGGCCGACCGGACGGGCACGGCGAGCCGGAGTTCCAGGGGCGCGGCGGCCTCCGCCTCCAGGCGCGCCTCCCCCTCGTGCAGGACGAGGCCGAGGATGGGGCCCGCCTCGAACCGCGCGCTCGCCCCGCCGTCGAAGTCGAACGTCGCCTGCGGCATGGCCATGCGCGTCCGGCCCTCCGCCCGGAAATCCTCGCCGGACAGCAGGCGGGACGCCTTCCGTCCCCCGACGGTCACCGCGCCGGACTGGATCGCGGCGGCGATCTCCGCGCGCGGGGGGACCTCGACCACCGTGGGGCGCGGCCTCTCCTCCGGCGTCGTTGCCGGCGGAGCCGACGGCGGCTCAGGGGGCCGTGAAACCGGCGGTGGAGGCGCGACCGGCGCCGCGGACGGCCCCTCCGGCGCCCGCGGCGGCCCCGTCTCCCGCGGGGGGGCGGGCTCGGGCCGGCCCTCCTCGACCGCGGGCCCGGGCGCCCGCTCCGGTTCCCTCTCCGGCGCGGCCGCCACGGCCGTCCTCCCGGGAGGCCGCGGGCGGAAGGCGATCGCGGCCGCGAGGGAAAGGGCCAGCGCGGCGGCCGCCGCGACCGGGATCCACCCCGCGCGCCGCGCGGCCCGGTACCGGCGGCGGAACACGGCCCGCGCCGCGGGCCGCTCGGCCGCGAGGCGCTCCATGACGAGCGGGGCGATCGGGGCGAGGGGCCGGATCCCGGCCAGGCCCCGCTCCACGAGGGACACGAACCGCGCCTCGTCCGCCAGCGCGCGGACGCACTCGGGGCAGTCGGGCTCGGCCGGCTCCCCGCAGTGGAGCGCCGCCAGCGCGCGGTCCCGGTTGGGGCAGTTCATGGGCGGCCCTCCCGCTCCCGCAGGACGTCCTCCAGGTGCCTCCGGAGGAGCTTGGAGGCGCGGTGCAGGAGCACGCGGACCGTGCCGGGCTTCATCCCCGTCTCGCCGGCGATATCCTGGGGGCTCATCTTCTCGAGGTACCTCAGCATGAGGGGCAGTTGGTAGGCCTCGGGAACCCGCGAGATCGCCCGGAGGACGAGGCCGGGCAGTTCGGCGGGATTCACCTCCGGGAGATCGACCGCCGCGGCGGCGATTTCCTCGAGGGCCGATCCCGTGCCCGCGCCGGCCAGCTGTTCCGGCCTCTGCTGGCGGCGGCGCAGGCGCATGTAGGCGTGGCTCAGGGTGATCCGGCGCATCCAGGCGGCGAAGGCGTCGGGATTCTCCAGGCGGTCGAGCGTGCGGTAGGCCTCCAGGAACGCATCCTGCACGACGTCCTGCGCGTCCTCGGGATGGCCGACCTTCTGGAGGGCCAGGGCGTAGAGGGGGCGCTCGAAGGCCTCGACGAGGGCCTGGAACGCGGCGGGGCTCCCGCGCCGGGCGCGCCCCACGAGGTCCCGGAGTTCATCCTGGCCGATGGGCATATTCTATGAATAAGGTGCCGGGGCCGGCCGCCCGTTACGCGATCCGGTGAAGATCGGCGCCGCTACTTGCGCCCGAAAAGCTTCGAAAAGAAACCTTTCTTCTTCGGCGGGGGCTCGGGGACCGGGGCCTCCTCCGGCTCTGGGGCCGGCGGGGCGGCCTCGTACTGCCCTCCTTCATCGGGCGGCGCCTCGCCGGGGAACGCCTCCACCTCGGAGACCTGGGCCTCCTCCGGCGCGCCGGACAGCGGGACGGCATCCAACGGCGCCCCTTCCTGCGGCTCGGGGAGTTCCTCAGGCCCCGCCCGCACCGGCCTGACCGCCCCGCCCATCTCCAGGATCGTGTCGTCCGCGGGCAGGTGGCCCCCGGCCTCGGCGGGGGCGGGGGCGGGGAGGGAGTCGATCACGGGGATGTCCTCGGCCGGCACGGCCTGGGAGGGCAACATCCCCGGGCCGGGCGGGGTCTCGGCGCGCGCGGCCGCGGAGCCCGGGATGACGTGCTTGGGGACTTCTGGTTCCGGCTGGTGCAGGCACTCGACCAGCCGCCTCACGCGCTCCACCAGGCCCGCCATCGTGGCGGCCAGGCTCTCGAAGTTGCGGCCCAGGTCCTCGGCCACGTAGCGGGCTTCCTTCACGCTGGCCCTGAAGCCCTCGCTGGCCTGCGCCTCCCCGGCGCGATGGGCCGCATCGAGGTCCGCCAGGCGCCTGCGGAGCTGTTCGGACTCCGACCTCTGGGCCTCCAGGTCGGACTGGAGCTTCGCGACGGCCTCCCCCGCGTCGGCCGCGGCGCCATTCCGGACTTCGGCCTCCTCGACCTTCCTCTGGAGCTCGCCGCATCTCCGGTCGGCGTCCAGGACGCTCTTCTCCAGCTGTTTGATGCGGGCCTGGGCGCGATCCAGGTCCCGCGCCGATTCATCCAGCTGGGCCCGGGTGGCCGTGAGCTGGGCGCCGAGCTTGTCGGACGATCCCGTCTCCGCGCCGCGGGCGGCGATCTCGGCGAGCCGGCGTTCGAGAGCGACGGCCTTCTCGTGGGCCTCGGCCAGCTCCGCGTCCTTCCGCTTCAGCGCCTCCTTGTAGGCGTCCTGGGCCTTCTTGAGGTCCTCGCCGAGGCGGGCGATCGAGGCCTGGGCCTCGGCGGTGGCCGCGGCGTGCTCCTCGGCCGTCCGATCCCGCTTGACCAGCGCCTCCTTGTAGAGTTCCTGGGCCTTCTTGAGTTCCTCGCCGTAGCGGGCGATGGAGGCCTGGGCCTCGTGGATCTCCGCCTCCTTCTCCTTGAGCGAGCGGACCACGGACATCTGGAGCTTGGCCGAGGACTCGTTGCGGACGGTCTGGATCTCCTTCTCGAGCTGGGCGATCCGCGCCCGGGCCTGGCCGATCTGCTGCCGGCGCTCCGCCCCCACCCTCTCCTGGCGGTCTTCCGCCTCGGACAGCGGGGTCTGGAGGGCCTCGATCTGCGCCCCGGCCCCCTGGGAATCGGACTCCACGGTGGCCAGCCGGCCCCGCGTCTCCTGGAGCTCCTTCTCGCGGGCCTGGAGGTCCGCCTCGAGTTGCGCCACGCGGGCATCGAGGTCCTTCGTCCGGGAGTCGGGCGCCGCCGCCGCGTAGGCCGCGGTCGGCCCCTCGGGCCGGATCTCCCCGCCGCAGGCCTTGCAGGAGGGGGCCGCGGAGGGATCGCCGCGGTACAGGAACTTCTTCCCGCAGGAGACGCAGACGAAGATCATGGGATACCTCCCGCTGGGACCAGTCTATCACGGAAGCCCGGCAACGCAAGCACGAGCCCCCCGGGAAATTCGTGGACGGGCCGGCCGTTCAAGACTTTTGCCTCCGGATCAGCCTCCCCAGTTCCCTTTCCTGCCGGGCCCACATCCGGGCCCGGTCGCGGGGCCGGCGGTCGTCCCAGTCCAGGAGGTGCAGGATCCCGTGGGCCACGTACCGCAGGAGTTCCTCCTCCGCCGGGAGGGCGCGGCGCCGGGCCTCCCGGGCGGCGGTCTCGGCGGAGACCACGACCTCCCCCAGGAGGGGGCCGGGATCCAGCCGGAAGGCCAGGACGTCCGTGGGCCGGTCGTGGCCGAGGAACCGGCGGTTCAGCCGGCGGATCGCCGCGTCCGTGACGAACGCGAGCGACAATCCCCTCTTCCCGAGGAGCCGCCGGGCCAGCCGGCGGACCTTCCTCTGCGGGATCCGCACCTTCTTCTGCGCGTTCGCGATCTGGACCATCGCACTGTTAACTCTGTCGCGACTCGACGGGGTTAACAGCCCGGGGGGCCAGGTATCGCTTCAGGTACTTCCCCGTGTGGGACCGCGGGTGCTCCGCCACCACCTCGGGCGGCCCGGCCGCCACGACCTCCCCGCCCCGCTCGCCCCCCTCGGGCCCCAGGTCGATGATCCAGTCCGCCGTCTTGACCACGTGCATGTTGTGTTCGATGACCACCACGGTGTTCCCCAGGTCCACCAGGCGGTTGAGGACCGCGAGGAGCTTCTTGATGTCCGCGAAGTGGAGGCCCGTCGTGGGCTCGTCGAGGATGTAGAGCGTGCGGCCGGTGGAGGCCTTTCCAAGCTCGGCCGCGAGCTTCACGCGCTGGGCCTCGCCCCCCGAGAGCGTGGTGGAGGCCTGGCCCACGTGCATGTATCCCAGGCCCACGTCGTCGAGCGTCTCCAGGATCTTGCGGAGCTTGGGGAAATTGGCGAAGAACCCCAGCGCCTCCTCGACCGGCATCTCGAGGACCTCCGAGATGTCCTTCCCCTTGAACTTGATCTCCAGCGTCTCGCGGTTGTACCGGCGCCCCTTGCACTCCTCGCACGTGACGTAGACGTCCGGCAGGAAGTGCATCTCGATGACCTTGGTCCCCTGCCCCTCGCAGGCCTCGCAGCGGCCTCCCTTGACGTTGAAGCTGAAGCGCCCGGGCGCGTAGCCCCGCGCCTTGGCCTCCTTGGCCATCGCGTAGTGCCGGCGGATCTCGTCGAAGGCCCCCGTGTAGGTGGCGGGGTTCGAGCGCGGCGTGCGGCCGATGGGCGACTGGTCGATGTCGATGACCTTGTCGACCTGCGAGGCGCCCACGAGCTTGTCGTGCGCCCCGGGCCTGGCCTTGGACCCGTGGAGGAGGCGGGCCAGGGCCTTGTTGAGGATCTCGTCCACGAGCGTGCTCTTGCCGGAGCCCGAGACGCCCGTGACGCCCACGAAGCAGGCGAGCGGGATGCGCACGTCGATGCCCTTGAGGTTGTTCTCCCTCGCCCCGCGGATCTCGATCGCCGGCCCGCCCGCCCCGCGCCGCCGCTTCACGGGGAGCGCGATCTCCTCCTCCCCCGAGAGGTACCGCCCCGTGACCGAGCGGGGCTCCGCCAGGATGTCCCGGACCGTGCCCTGCGCCACGACCTCGCCGCCGGTCAGGCCCGCGCCGGGGCCCACGTCCACGACGTGGCCCGCCGCGCGGATCGCGTCCTCGTCGTGCTGCACCACGATCACGGTGTTGCCGAGGTCCCGCAGGCGGCAGAGCGTCCCGAGCAGGCGCTCGTTGTCCCGCTCGTGGAGGCCGATCGTGGGCTCGTCGAGGACGTAGCAGACGCCCACGAGGCCGCTCCCCACCTGGCTGGCCAGCCGGATGCGCTGGGCCTCGCCGCCCGAGAGGGTCGAGCTCTTCCGGTCCAGCGTCAGGTACGGAAGCCCCACGTCGGAGAGGAACTGCAGGCGGCTGCGGATCTCCTTGAGGACGAGCCGCGCGATCGCCTGCCGCTCCTTCCCCAGCGGGAGGTCCGCGAAGAACGCGCGCGCCGCCTCGATCGTCATCGAGGAGACCTCGTGGATGTTCCTCCCCCCCACCCGGACGGAGAGGGCCTCGGGGCGGAGCCGCTTCCCCCCGCAGGACGGGCAGGGCAGTTCGGTCATGTACCCCATGATGCGGTGCTTGACGAACTCGCTCTCGGTGACCTCGAACCGGTGCATGAGGCTGGGGATCACCCCCTCGAACCAGAAGCCGCACCGCTTCTCGTCCTCGGGCGTGGTGCCGTGGAGGAGGACGCGCCGCGGCTCCGGCGGGATCTTCGCGAAGGCCGTCCCGTTCCTGACCCCGAACATCCCGCAGAACTCCCGCAGGCGGCGGTTGCAGCGGATCGTCATCCGCTTGCCCAGCCGGCGCCAGGGCTCGCTCGCGCCGGCGCGGAGGGAGGCGGCCTTGTCGGGGACGATGATGTCCTCGTCGAGCTCCAGGCGGGTGCCCAGCCCGTCGCAGGTGGGGCAGGCCCCGTACGGGGAGTTGAAGGAGAAGAGGCGGGGCTGGAGCTCGCCGAACGACACGCCGCAGAAGGGGCAGGCGTAGAGGGTGCTGTAGAGCTTGTCGCCCCCCTCGACGACGACGACCAGGAGGCCCTCCCCGAGCTTGAGCGCCGTCTCCACGGAGTCCGCCAGCCGCCGCCGCCCCCCGGGCTTCTCGACCTCCAGCCGGTCCACCACGGCCTCGATCTCGTGCTTGCGGTTCTTGTCGAGCGTGAGGACGTCCTTGAGATCCATCACCTCCCCGTCCACGCGGACGCGCACGAAGCCCTCGCGGCGCACGCGGGCGAAGACGTCCTTGTGGTGGCCCTTCTTCCCCCGCACCAGGGGGGCCAGGAGGGCCAGCTTCGTCCCTTCCGGCATCTCCAGGAGGTTCTCGACGACCTGCTCGGCGGTCTGCTGGGTGATGGGGCGGGAGCACTTGTAGCAGAAGGGCTCCCCCACCCGCGCGAAGAGGAGCCGGAGGTAGTCGTAGACCTCCGTGATCGTGGCCACCGTGGACCGCGGCGTGGCATGGCCGGACCTCTGCTCGATCGAGATCGTCGGAGGCAGGCCCTCGATCGACTCCACGTCCGGCTTCTGCATCTGCTGGAGGAACTGGCGGGCGTAGGCCGAGAGGGACTCGACGTACCGGCGCTGGCCCTCGGCATAGAGGGTGTCGAAGGCGAGGGAGGACTTCCCGGACCCGGAGAGGCCCGTGATGACCACCAGCCGGTCCCGCGGGAGGTCCAGGTCCACTCCCTTGAGGTTGTGCTCCCGCGCGCCCCGGATCGATATCGTCGTGTTCGCGGCCATGGAGAGAACGGTTCATCTTATCCCCCGGGCGGCCCCATTGCAACCCGCCCTCCGGTCGAACAGGAGTTCCGCAACCCCAGGCAAGGTGCCGGGGATCAAGGCGTTGTGGGGAGT
>CAYNDR010000097.1:11647-18894 GCA_964395295.1 uncultured Planctomycetales bacterium | reverse complement strand
CGCCGCCCGGCGCACGTCCTCGAAGCCCGCGTTGTAGCGGCCGTCCACGAGGGCGTGGACCTTCGCGGCGAGCGCGAGCGCCTGGGCCCCGCGCGGGCTCGCCCCGTACCGCACGAACTTCCTCACCTTCTCCGGGGCCAGCTCCGACTCGGGGTGCGTGGCCCAGACGATCCGCGAGGCGTAATCCTTCACGTGGGCCGCGGCCACCACCTCGCGCACGAGCCGCTGGTGCTCCAGGACCCGCGCGCCGTCGATCACGGGCTCGACCTGGACGGACGTCTTGTCGGTCGTCCGCTCCAGGATGCTCCTCAGCTCGTCGAGGGACGAGAACGAGACGAGGAGCTTGAACATGAACCGGTCGAGCTGGGCCTCGGGGAGGGGATACGTCCCCTCCATCTCGATCGGGTTCTGGGTCGCCAGGACGAGGAAGGGCTCCTCGAGCACGTACTGCTGGCCCGCCACGGTGACGCTGTGCTCCTGCATCGCCTCCAGCATCGCGGACTGGGTCTTCGGGGTCGCGCGGTTGATCTCGTCCGCCAGGACCACGTTCGCGAAGACGGGGCCCTTCTGGAACCGGAAGACCCGCTCGCCCTCCGGGGTCTGGGCCACGAGGTTGGTCCCGACGATGTCCGCCGGCATGAGGTCCGGCGTGAACTGGATGCGGTTGAACCGGAGCTGGAGGACGCGCCCGAGCGTCCGCACCAGCAGGGTCTTCCCCAGCCCGGGCACCCCTTCCAGCAGGCAGTGCCCCCCGGCGAAGAGAGCGGTCAAGACGTCGCGGAGCACCTCGCGGTGCCCCACGATCACCTTCCCGAGCTCCGCCTCGACCCGATGGTAGTCCTTCTGGAAGGCCGCCACCCGTTCCTTCGCCTCTTTCGCTTCGTCGGCCATGTCATCACCTCGCAAGTATCGTTCTCATGGGCGTCCGGGTCGGATTCCGGATATCTGATTCCAGATTCCGTGGATCATGAAATGGCCGTCCACGATGGATGAGCGCCGGACGGCCTGAATCTCGGGGCCGCGGTTCGTCCGTGGTCCGTGATTCGAGATTCGTGATTCGTGATTCACTTCATTGATCCTTCCTCGCCTTCTTCTTCGCGTCGAGCAGTCGCTTGAGGTACTCGGACTCCGCGGGCGGGGCCGCCGGGGCCGGCTTCGCGCCGGGCGGAGGGGCCGCGGCCGTCGAGGGCCCCGCCGGAGGGGGGGGCGCCCCGCCGCCCTCGAGGTCCACCGGCCCGGAGACGGGGCCCAGCTGGACGGCCCTCACCTCCTGCTTCTTTTTCGCCAGCGCCTGGAGCGTCTCCGGCATCGCGGGCGGCTCCGGCGCGGCCCGCCGCCGGCGGACCGAGGCCAGCGCCCGCCGGAGGACCCGCCCCCAATCGACCGCCACGCGGCGGATGAAGACGTCGAACGGGAAGAGGGCCAGCACGAACGCCAGGAGCCACGGCCAGAGCGGCATGGCGATCCCCGTGGCCCGCGCCAGGGGCGCGTAGACCGGCGTGTCCGCCGAGAGCCGCCGGCCGCCCGTGGTTTCCTGGATCCGGCTCAGCAGGGCGAGGTTCGTCTTGAGGTCGCGGTACTCCGCGGCGTAGGAGAGCGACACCCCCTGGGAGAGGTATCCCTTCTCGCCCTGCGCCCCTTCGAAGGAGCCGGCGATGCGGTAGACGCCCACCTCGCCCGCCTCGAACTCGGCCTCGTAGCGCCCGGGCCCCGTCTGCCGGAAGGACAGGTCCAGCTTCTGCCCCTGCGGGGAGGTCACGGACCCCGAGAACTTCAGGGTGTGGACGTACTTCCCCTGGTCGTCGTGGGCGTCCACGGTCACCTTCCCCTTGCCCCCCTCCACGTCCGCCTGGACCGCGTAGGGAGAACGGGGCACCGTCCGGAGGGCCGAGCGGACCGTCTGGCTCCAGAACTTCCGGTACTTCTCCCACCCCACCCAGTCCTTGGCCCACCGCGCCTTGGCGTCGGAGGTGAAGGCCATCGTCCGCCCCAGGCCGTACAGCCATTCCGCCAGCAGGGGATCGAACGCCCCCGGGCCATCCTCCCCTTGGGTCTTCTCCACCGGGGCCCCGAGCACGAGGCGGGAGAGGGGCTTCGGATTGGTGAGCGTGTAGCCGTAGAGCGGGGGGAACTCGCCCGGCGCGATCCCCTTGATCGCCTCCGAGTGGCCCAGGACCGTAGGCGGGATGCGCCCCTCGATGACCATGGAGCGCTGGAGGGTGGCGGCCTCCTTGATGAAGATCTGGGGCAGTTTCCCGGGGTCCGTGACGTTGTAGAACCGGCCCCGGCCCACGGAGGCCACCGCCGCCATCTTGTCCAGGTCGCTCCCGCCGTGGGGGAAGATCGCGACCGTGGTGATCGTGATCCGGTCCTGCACCATGGCGTCCACCAGCGCCCGCGTGGGCCCCGAGGGGTCCGCGTCCGAGATGATGACGACGTGCCTCGAGGCGGCGTTCACCTTCCTGAGCCCCTCGTGCGCCAACTTCATCGTGGCGTCGAAGCTCGGCATGTCCCCCGGCATGGCCTTGTCGATGAGCGCGCCGAGCTTCTTCTTGTCCTGGACGAGCTGCATCTCGAAGAGCCACTCCTCGCCCGATCCCCCGTAGAGCAGGACCCCCATGTAGTCCTTCGGGTTCAGGACCTTCAGCGCCGCCTGCCCGATCTGCTTGGCCCAGAAGTTCCCCTCCGGGATCTCGCACGTGTGCAGGACGAGGCAAAGGGCCCCGTTCGGGAGCACGCGCCGCTGGGGCTGTTCCATGGTCACGGGGAGCAGTTCCTCGAACGGCGTCCCCCGGTAGCCCCCCGGGCCGTAGCTCCTCTCGCCGCCCACCATGACGAAGCCCACGCCCGTGTCGTGGACCACCGCCTCCACCGCCTGCATGACGCCCCGGTCCACCTGCGAGGCGTCCACGTTGGAGAAGACGACGCAGTCGTACGCCGACGCGTCCACCCGCCCTCCGACGAGGTCGGACGGGCCGAAGAGGGTCACATCGACCCCCTCCTCCCGGAGCCCGGCCACGAGCGTCTCGCCGTCCACCGGCTCCCCGGCCACCACCGCCACGCGCGACTCCCCGCGCGCCTTGGCGAAGGCGTGCGCCACGTTGTTCTGGCTCACGGTGTCCCCGGGCATCTCGACCACGGCCTCGTACGCGTAGGTCCCCGCGGCCTCGATCTTCTGGCTGACCGTGAAGATGTTCTTGCCCTTGTTCAGCCGGACCTTCTGGAGCGAGAGCAGTTGGCCGTTCCGGTAGATCGCCAGCGACGCGGGCCCCTCGCGCTGGGAGTTGACCACGACCGTGGCCTCGTAGGGCTCCTTGGGCACGATGTCGGAGGGGACGTGCAGGCCCTCGACCCAGACCTCGTTGGGGTAGTCGTACCGCAGGGGGAAGACGTCCACGGCCGCCCCGTGGACCCGCGCCGCCTCGGCCTCCGCCAGGGCGTGCCCCTTGTTCTCGTTGCCGTCGCTCACCAGCACGATCCGCCGCTGGTACCCCTGCGGGAAGACCGCCAGGGCCAGCCGGATCGCGGCGCCGATGTCCGTGGCCGCCCGGCTGACCACCGAGTGCGGGCCCGTGAGCGCCGGCTGGGGGCCCACGGGGACCTCGATCATCGCCTCGCCGCCGAAGAGGATCACCCCCGCCGCGTCGTCCTTCGGGAGCTTCTTCAACTGCTCCTGGACCCAGTCGAAGGCCTTCTTCTGGAAGTCCTGCGGGATGCTGTGGGAGTGGTCCAGCAGGAAGATCGTCGCCGTGCGGTAGGACCTCGACACCCACTGGGCGTCCGCCAGGGAGGACACCAGGGCGGCGAAGAGGAGGACGCGCAGGACGGTGCCCGCGATCGAGCGCCCCTTCTCGAGCCCCGAGCGGCTCCACCGCGCCAGGAGCGGGAAGAAGGGGAGCCCCAGCAGGAGGAGCAGGAACCACGGCTGTCCGAACCGCATCAGCGCGCCCCCAGCCAGCCGGCCGGCCACGACTGCACGCGGTGGTTCCCCGAATCCACCACGAACACCCTGTCCCCGGCGGCCACGGCCGCCCACGGCGTGTTCAGCTCGCCCGGCTCCGATCCCGCCCGGCCGGCCGTCCCGAGAGGCGCGCCGTCCGGCTTGAATTTGGAAACGCGGTGGCGGCCGTACTCCGCCACCAGCACGTTCCCGTCGGAGTCCACCGAGACCGAGTAGGGATACCGCAGGTCCCCCCACGACCCGACGAACTTCCCGTCGAGGGAGAAAACCTGGACCCGGTGGTTCGCGGCGTCCGCCACGTAGAGGCGGTCCGCGGAGAGGGCCAGCCCCTGCGGCCGCTTGAATTCCCCCGGCTCCTCGCCGTACTTCCCCCAGCCCCGGAGGAGCTTCCCCTCCGGCGTGAAGACCTGGATGCGGTCGTTGCCGCCGAACTCGGAAACGTAGAGGGCGCCGTCGGGCCCGGCCGCCAGGCCCACGGGGTAGATGAACCGGCCCGGTTCCGACCCCTCCGACCCGAACTCCCCGAGCAGGGCGCCCTCGGGGGAATACCTCAGGATGCGGTGATAATGGGTAGCGGCCACCCATAATTCCCCGCGCGGGCCCGCCGCCAGCCCCGTGGGCCGGCCCTTCTCGATCGCCGGCGTCGACCAGGCCTTGACGAACTTCCCGGCGGCGTCGAACTTCTGGATGCGCCCGGTCTTGTCCACCACGTAGATCCACCCCGCGGGGTCCCAGGCCATAGCCCGCGGCGTGGCGAAGCGCCCGTCGATCGATCCGGGGCCGCCGATGAGCCCCACGGGCGGGGGCGGCGCGGCAGAGCCCCCGCACCCGGCGGCGATCACGGCCGCCCCGATCAGCGCGAGGCGGCGGATCATGTCTCCGCCTCCGCCTCGTCCGCCAGGAACGCCGCGACCCACTCGTTCCGCGGGTTGGCCTTGACCTTGGAGAGCGTCCCCGCCTGCTCGACGGCCCCTTCCTTCAGGAGCGCCACCCGGTCCGCGCGACGGACGAGGGAGTCGAAATAGTGGGTCACGTAGACCGTCGTCAGCCCCCTCGCGCGGTGGAGCTCCGACACCGTCCCGGCGAGGGCGCGGCGGAGGACCGGATCGAGGTGCGTGAAGGGCTCGTCCAGCAGGAGGAGGCGCGGCTCGCCGGCCACGGCGCGCGCCATGGCCAGGCGCTGTCTCTCGCCCCCCGAGAGCTGGTGCGGCCGCTTCCCCTCCAGCCCCGAAAGCCCGAACCGGCCCGCGAGGCCGTCCGCGTCCCCCCGCGCGACCTCGCGGAGGTGCTCCTCCACCGTGAGGTACGGCCAGAGGGCCAGGTCCTGGAAGACCATGCCCACGCGGCGGTCCCGCGGAGGGACGCCGCGCATGTCCCGGCCGTCGAAGAGGACGGCGCCCGCGTCCGGCAGGTCAAGCCCGCTCAGGAGGCGCAGGAGCGTGGTCTTGCCCGCCCCCGAGGGGCCGATCAGGGCAAGCCACTCCCCCGCCCCGACCTCGAGCGAGACGTCCCGGAGCACGGGACGCCCGCCAAGGTCTTTAACGAGGGAGTCCAGTCGGACGGAGACTCCCGGCATATATCCCCAATCCCGTGACCGCGGCGATCGACGAGAACAGGACGAGCGACAGCGCGGCCACCGTCTCGTCGTAGCCGTAGTGCATCCAGTTGAACACGTGCTGGACCACGGTCTGCCGCCCCGGGGGATTCAGGAGGACCGAGGGCCCGATCTCCCCGAGGCAGAGGACGAAGACGATCGCGAAGGCGGAGAGGGCCTGGGGCCGGAGGGCCGGCAGGACGATCTTCCGCCACGCGCGGAACCGGGGGAGCCCGAAGAGCTCCGCCGCCTCGAGCTGGGCCCGTTCCACGGGCTCCCGCAGGGACAGCCAGGCCGCGTACGCGAAGCGCGCCATGAGGGCCCACACGAGGAGCGCGCCGCTCTTCATCAGGACCGGCTGGAGGCCCAGGCGGTTGACGAGCGCGAGGATCCCCAGGGCCGCGGCGATCCCGGGCAGGACCAGGCCCGCCATCCACAGGGGCTCCCAACGGCTCCGGCCCGGCGACAGGGCGGCCCAGGCCACCAGGAGGAGGGCCGCCGCCCCCGCGACCGCCGCGCTCCACCCCAGCGGCTCCGCGTTCACGGCCAGGACCTTCCACACCGTCCGGGGAGAGCCCGCGTTCGCCAGGCAGACCGCGAACGGCAGGACCGCGGTGAGGGCCCACGCGCCGGCGGCGACCGCCCAGGCCGACGCCTTGGACGCGCCCCGCAGGAAGGGCCGGGACGGCCCCGAAGCCGGGACCACGGGGATCCTCCGGACCCATGCGGCGGCGAGAATCGCCAGGACGACCAGCGGGAGCGCGGCCGACGCGGCCGACGCGAAGTGCAGGCCGCTGACCCGCTCGTAGATCACATAGGAGATCGTCATCACCGCGAAGGTGGAGGGGACCGTGAAGTCCGAGGCCGCGAGGAGAAAGACCAGGAGCATCCCCCCGAGGAGCGCGGGGCGGAGGTGGGGCCAAACGACCGCGCGCAATGTCTTGCCGTAAGACAAATGGAGCTCGGCGGCCTCCAGGGCCGAGCGCGGAATCCGCGTCAACGAGGCCTGGACGAGGAGCGCGACCACCGGCCACGCGGTGGAGGCGAGGATGACGGCGCACCCCGCGAAGCCCGGCGCGGGCAGACGGAGCCCCATCCATCCCGCCGCGGCGAGCGCCGGCGGGATCAACAGCGGCAGGAACGTCAGGACCAGGAGAGGTCGGCGGCGATGATGGGCCAGGACGAAGCCCACGGGCGCCCCCAGGAGGAGGCTGACGAGCGCCGCCCCTCCCGCCACGGCCAGCGTCCCGCCCCAGGCCCGCGCGTGCGGTTCGAACCGCCCCGCGTCCAGGACCGCCTCGACGGTGAACGCCCCCAGCGGGACGAGGAGGAGGATTCCCAGCGCGCGGGTCATAGGCCCAGGGCCCTCCGGGCCTTGATCAGGAAGTCCTCCGAGGCCGTCACCCGGGCCCAGTCGACCTTCATCGCCCGCAGACTGCGCACGGCCGGGACGCCCGGCGCGCCCGCCACCTCCGGCCTCACGGGCATCTGCCTGGAGCGGCCGCGCGCCAGGCCCGCCCCCGCCTCCGGGCGCGCCGGGAGGCCGAGGAACCCGCCGGCCTGGGCCGCGCGCGCACGCTCGCGCAGCACGCGGTCCAGCTCGGCCAGCGGTTCGAACACGAAGTCCTCGTGAAAGCATGCCACCGTGAAGAAGCGCCGCAGCAAGCCAAAGGCCTCGCTCACAGCGTCGAC